>CAINHO010000001.1 GCA_903848935.1 uncultured Pseudomonadota bacterium
AAAATCAGGTTGCGCGAAACCCAAACCAGGTTCGACCGCAGGCGGTTGTGCGTTCGACGGGGCGCAAATTGCCTTGTTACCGATTGCCGATGTCGCCCATTTGGTTCACGGTTCAATTGCCTGCGCGGGCAGTTCTTGGGACAACCGAGGCACACGCTCATCAGGTTCACAGTTGTATCAAATCGGCATGACCACCGATTTAACTGAACAAGATGTCATCATGGGACGCAGCGAAAAACGTCTTTTCCATTCCATCAAACAAGCCATCGATAGTTACAACCCACCCGCCGTTTTTGTTTATAACACTTGCGTACCTGCGTTGGTCGGCGACGACATTAACGCGATTTGTAAATCCGCCGCAGAACGTTACGGCGTTCCTGTAATTCCGATTGATTGCGCGGGGTTTTACGGCACAAAAAATTTAGGCAACCGCATTGCAGGTGATGCGATGGTCAATCACGTCATCGGAACACGCGAACCTGAACCACAGCCGCAACATCCCAATTACAAAATCCACGACGTAAATTTAATCGGCGAATACAACATTGCAGGCGAATTCTGGCAAGTTTTACCGTTGCTCGATGAAATGGGTTTGCGCGTTTTATGTACATTGTCAGGCGATGCACGTTTTCACGAAGTTCAAACTATGCACCGCGCCGAAGTCAACATGATGGTTTGTTCAAAAGCGATGGTCAACGTCGCGCGAAAATTGCAAAAAGAATACGGCACGCCGTGGTTTGAAGGCAGTTTTTACGGTATCAGCGACACCAGCCAAGCATTACGCGATTTTGCTAAAAATTTGAACGATGCCGATTTAGTTGAACGCACTGAAAAAATTATCACCCGTGAAGAAGCCCGAATCCAAGCCGCACTCGAACCGTGGAAAGCGCGTTTAAAAGGTAAGCGCGTTTTATTATTCACAGGCGGCGTAAAAAGTTGGTCAGTGATTTCGGCATTGCAAGATTTAGGCATGGTCGTTGTCGCCACAGGTACAAAAAAATCCACCGAAGAAGACAAAGCCCGAATCCGCGAACTCATGGGTGAAGAAGCGATGATGATTGAAGATGGCAGTCCAAAAGCCTTGATTAAATGTGTGCGTGATTACAAAGTCGATATTTTGATAGCTGGCGGACGCAATATGTACACCGCGCTCAAAGCTAGAATCCCGTTCCTCGATATTAACCAAGAACGCGAATTCGGTTACGAAGGTTATCAAGGAATGCTCGAACTCGTGCGGCAATTGTCATTAACCATTGAAAGTCCCGTTTGGGAAGCCGTGCGGGCGTCTGCACCGTGGAAAACTGCGAAGGAGATTTAGACATGGCTGAAATCATTAAACGTAACAAAGCTCTTTCAGTAAATCCGCTCAAAGCCAGTCAACCCGTCGGTGGCACGCTTGCCACGTTAGGATTTGACCGCGCGATGCCGATGTTGCACGGTTCACAAGGTTGCACCGCGTTTGCCAAAGTGTTTTTTGTGCGGCATTTCCGTGAGCCAATTCCGTTGCAAACCACCGCGATGGATCAAAGTAGTTCGGTAATGGGCGCAGATGAAAACGTGATTGAAGGTATCAAAGCGATTGCTGAAAAATCCAATCCTGCCTTAATTGTGGTTTTGACAACAGGTTTAGCCGAAACACAAGGCGCGGATGTGCATCGTAATTTGCGCGAATTCCGTGAAAAATATCCAGAGTTTGACCACATTGCCGTTGTCACGGTGAACACGCCTGATTTTACGGGTTGCGTTGAAACGGGTTATGCGGCGACGGTTTATGAAATCATTAAAGCATTAGTACCGAATGCGGCTGAGGCGGGAACAAAACCGAATAATCGTCCGCGCCAAGTCAATGTATTAGTCAGTCCGATGCTCACGTCAGGCGATTTAGAAGCCTTGCGCGATACGATTGAATTATTCAATTTGCGCCCTGTTTTTGTGCCAGACATTTCGGATTCGCTTGATGGCAGTTTGACCGAAGATGATTTTTCACCTGTGACGATTGGCGGCACACCGATTTCAGAATTAAAAACGCTTGGTGATGCAACGGCGACGCTGGTTATTGGTGCATCGTTGCAAAAAGCAGGCGATTTGTTACACGAAAAAACAGGCGTTCCGACTTATCAGTTTGACCATCTTTATGGTTTGCAGGCGAATGATGATTTAATTCTGACGCTGGCAAATATCAGTCAACAACCTGTTCCAGAACGCATTGAACGCCAACGTTCACAATTACAAGATGCGATGCTCGATACACATTTTATGTTGGGACAACTTCGCGTAGCGATTGCCGCTGACCCTGATCAACTGAATGCGTTTTCACATTTGCTCGCAGGCATGGGCGCAGAAATTGTTGCTGCTGTAACTACCGCACACACGCCTGTTCTTGCTAACTCACCAGTTAAACAAATCAAAATCGGTGATTTAGAAGATTTAGAACTGCTCGCCAAAGAACACAAAGCGCAATTGTTAATCGGTAATTCGCATGCTGTTTCTAGCGCAGAACGTTTAGGGATTCCGATTTTACGCGCAGGTTTTCCGCTTTATGACCTTATTGGCGGCTATCAAAAAACGTGGGTCGGTTATCGCGGCACACGTCAGGTGTTATTTGATTTGGCGAATTTGGTAATTAACTTCGCGCATGAAGAAATTGAAGTGTATCACTCGATTTATTCGCAAAAGTTCGATGCCGCTCAACATCACGCTTGCTCGCCATCATGTCATTAGCTCGCCACATTTACGTTGTCAAAAACAACGAGGAGAAAATCCAAATGGATACCGCTATCAAAGTCGCTTTTGCAACGTCGGATATGTTGCACGTTGACCAGCATTTTGGTTCAGCCCAATCGTTTGCCATTTACGCCGTCAATCCTGAACAAGCTGAATTACTCGAAGCCGCGCAATTTGGCAATTTAGTCCAAGACGGCAACGAAGATAAATTAGCCGTGAAAATTCAATTACTCGAAGGTTGTGCAGCGGTGTATTGCCAAGCGATTGGCGCATCGGCAATTAAACAAATCATCGCAAACGGCATTCAACCTGTAAAAGTTCACGAAGGCAGTCGCATTAAAAATTTAGTCGCTGATTTGCAAACCGAAATGAAATCAGGCGCAACCAGTTGGCTTGCCAAAGCAATCAATCAAAACAAAACGCCTGACCCAAAACGCTTCAATGCAATGGCTGACGAAGATTGGCAAGAATAATTTTAAAAACCCCAGAGGATTTACCCATGAGCGAATTAGTTGTTCAAGAAAATGACCCATTTTTAGCGTCAGATGTTGTAGTTGAAATGTTAAAACAACTCCGCGCCATTGATTCTTATGATACTTACGACGGTTTGACCGAAGCACAAATTATCGACCCGTTAATTTTGACCAAAGAACGCCGCCGTGAAATTCCAATTGTCGGCGACCCTGATGAAATCACGTTGGCTCGTGTCAAAACGTATTACAACAGTATCGCCAATTTGATTGAGAAAAAAACAGGGTTAATGGCAGTGCCTGTTATCAACATTACGCACGAAGGATTTGGACGCGCGTTTGTGTTGACTGGCAAATTGATTGTGGTCGATAAAATTTTGCGTGACGTGCATCGTTTTGGTTTTCCAAGTCTTGAAGAATTGTGTGTAAAAACCGACGAAGTTGTTGAAAAAGCCGCCGCGTTAATTGAAAAATACCGTGAAGTTGCAGAAGCCTAGAATTTGAAGGAGTTGCAAAAATGACTGACGAAGAACTCAAAAAATTGGATAAAGACGTGAAGAAAAATAAGCGTCTTGCCA
This sequence comes from uncultured Pseudomonadota bacterium, assembly GCA_903848935.1. Lineage (GTDB taxonomy): Bacteria > Pseudomonadota > Gammaproteobacteria > Methylococcales > Methylomonadaceae > UBA10906. The sequence continues at coordinate 3,773 of CAINHO010000001.1, forward strand.
GCGAACAAGCGATGGAATTGCACGATTTAATCGAAGACCGTTTGCCTGACGCTTACGGCGAAATTATGGGCATTGCCCAAGCCACTTTCGATGCCTGCAAAGCGTGGGACGAAGCGAACAAAAAATTTCTAGCTGCCAGCGGCGCGTGAGGAGGAAAAATGAGCGAATTTGTAACAGGCACAACGTTTGGCGGCACAGTTTGGACACCCAATTACGTCTCGAATTTAAACCAAAAAACCTGCATTGCGTGTGGACGGTGTTTTAAAGTTTGTCCGCGCGACGTTTTCAATTTAATCGACAAAGACGAAATCGTCGAAGAGTTTGACGATGAATACGGCGATTTTGAGGACGATGACGACAACAGCATGGTCATGAGTTTGAAAAATCCAGACGATTGCATCGGCTGTGAAGCGTGTTCAAAAGTCTGTCCAAAAAATTGTTTTACTCATCAGCACAAAGCTATTTAGAAAGGAATTGCCGTTATGCCAAGACCAGAGAAACACGTTTTTATTTGTACGCAAAATCGTCCACAAGGACATCCACGCGGTTCGTGCGGCGCGAAAGGTTGCGCGAGTGTGATGGAAGAATTTATGAATCAAATTCAAAGTCGCAACTTGTTTGAAAAAATCGGTTTAACCAACACAGGTTGCATGGGACCTTGCATGTTTGGCACAAATGTTTTGGTTTATCCCGAAGGCATCATGTATGGCAATGTCACCAAAGACGATGTGGCAACAATTATCGACGAGCATTTGCTTGGTGGAAAACCTGTTGAAGCGTTGAAAGTGCCTGCTGAGGTTTGGTAGTCGTGAACCTAAAAGAGCAAATCGATAATCAATGTGCGTTTGGCAAAGTGATTTGTCAGCGTATTAGCGAAACGATTGTTAAATTGGGTTTTTCCGTGCAAACGCCCATTCGTTTGCCTAATTTCGACGCGGCAGAATTTCGTTTGATTCTTGACCCGATGACACAAAATCCGAATTTAGCGGGTTATTGGTACAACGAAAAAAAGCAGCGCGTCGGGCAAATTCAATTTAACAGCGACGGTAGTTTTTTCGCTGAATACGATGTTGTGCAACCACATCCGAACAAAAAACAATTTTTTGTTGAAGCGATTAACGCTTGGGGACGTGAAGACAACATCAAAACCGAAGCCAAGTTACTCGAATTGCCGCAATGACAAATCCAAAGCGCGTTTATGAATTATTGCTCGACCACTGCGACACCGATGCCGTCGTCGATAACGTGATGATTGGTTTGGTGTGGACACTTTGCCAAAGTAAACACGGCACAGGTTTGGCTATGAGTCCGCATTTCGCCACGCGAACGTTGCCGTGGTCGGGTGAATTAGTTGGAAAACCGCTGAAAGATTTAGCCGCGTGGATTTTGCAATGGCAACCACATCAAGCTACTGTTGCGATGGCGGCAATTAACAGTTGTTTAAACAATCGCCTACTGCCCGATTCAGTTGCACTCGATAACACGTCGCCACATCCAAATCTCGCCGTTTTTGATTATTTTTTGCCGCAATTGAAAGGTAAAAAAGTTGTTGTCATTGGGCATTATCCAAACATCGAACAATACCAAGATTTAATGCACCTGAGTGTTTTGGAAAAACAGCCCACTGGCGATGATTTGCCTAGCAGTGCGTGTGAATTTTTGTTGCCTGATGCAGATTGGGTATTTTTAACGGCGAGTTCACTTCCAAACAAAACGTTTCCGCGTCTTGCCGAACTCGCAACGAATGCCAAAACTGTTTTGATGGGTGCAACAACGCCGTGGTTGCCACAATTTCATGAATTCGGAATTGATTATTTGGCAGGCGTTGAAGTCATTGACGCACAAGCCTTATATCACACGGCGGCACAAGGTGGTGGCGTGCGAATTTTCAATCACGGTTTGCGTTATCGCGTCGCTGAATTAACACCGACAACCAGCATGACGTGGTTAAAAACACAAATTGCAGAATGTGCCGCACAACGAGTGCAATTAAACGCCGAAATGGAACACTGGTACGCCAATAATCGCGGACGTTTTCCGAAATATGCGTTGCTTGAACAAGTGAGCAACCGTTTATCACGCCTTGATACCAGCTACAAACCGCTTTGGGAGAATTACGGCAATGTCTAATCTCTTTGAAAATCATCGTTTGCTACTTTTTTACAAAGGCGACATCAGCGCGTTGACGCTATTTGCTCAACACAGCAACGGCAGTATTTGCTTTCCTGAATCGTTGCCTGCGTTATCTGAAGTTCTCGAATCCGACGAAACACAAATCAACGAAATCAATCTACATCCAGCGTTATTGCTCAAAGCCATCAATCAGCTTTTGGATTTAGACGATGATTTGTTGAAAATCGAACCTACTTTTTGTGAACGAATCGACACGCCGAATGGCCTGATGACGGTTTATATGGCGCGATTCACCTTGCTTGATCCGCCCCATAAATTACTCGAAAGTCGTAATTTAAAACTCAAAACCTTGACCGAATTACGTCGTCAATCGCCTGTTGAATTGGAATTATTGCGCCGTGCTTACATTGCAGTGATGGAAGGTTAAAAACAAAACCATTTAATTATTTATCAATTTTTTTACCAGAGGAGTTACACCATGAGCGTTAAAGCAATTAAAGAATTTTCTGAAAAAGCAAAAGCTGAACCAGAACTTGGAGAAAAATTAAAAGCGGCTGTAAAAATGAAAGAATTACGCGCTCTTTTTGAAGAAAATGGTTTTGAATATCACGAAGATTCATTTTATCCACCGAACGAACCGCAATTTGTTGAAGAGCAACTTTCTGAAAAAATGGCAAAGGCGTTGTTGAGAGTTTAAGCCGAAATGTTTGATTTTATGGATTTGGAATTTAATGAATCAGAAATGACTATTTCATCTGATTTCTATATTCCAGAAGCCAGCGAATGTATGCGGTGTGGGCAATGCGTCAGCGGTTGTCCGACGTTTCGTCTGTTTCAAATTGACGAAGAAACCCCGCGCCGCCGCATTCGCACTATCAGTAAAATTTTGGTTGAAAATTTACCCGTTAGCACGGACGAATTAGCACATTTGAATAATTGTGTGCAATGTCGAGCTTGTGAAACGAGTTGTCCAAGTCAAATGCGTTATGGTGAATTATTCGACCAAGCGCAGGAGAAATTACAAACACCGCTAAATACTTGGGCAAAAGTCGCGTTTCATTTGCTTAAAAATAAAAAACAACGTGGTTGGTTGATGCCGTTTTTGAAAATTTATTTAAAATCTGGTGTGCAAAAACCATTGCGAAATTCTGGAATTTTAGAAAAGTTGAATTTAGCGAACGCTGAAAACCTATTAAGTGAGCCAGCGTTAAAACCGTTGTTTGAAAATTACCCTGCAACGGGCGTAACACGCGGAAATGTTGCTTTATTCACGGGTTGCATTGCTGAACATTTTGATTGTGAAACTTTGTTGGCAGCGATTAAATTACTCAATGCGATTGGTTTCAATGTGCAGATTCCAAAACAACAAGGTTGTTGCGGTGCGATTCATCAACATAATGGGCAATCTGCCACAAATTTAATCGAAAATAATCTTGCCGTTTTTAACGCGCTCGATGTCGATGCTGTGATTCACGTTGCAACGGGTTGTGGCGCGATGTTGAGCGAATATGAAAACGAAAATTTTAAACGGCGTTTGTTTGATATTAACGATTTTTTATTGGCGAATTGGTCGGACGATTTAGAACTTTTGTCCTCGAATTTAAAGGTCGCCATTCACGAACCATGCAGTCAACGAAACATCCTCAAAAATCAGCAAAGCGTTTATGCGTTGCTAAAAAAAATCCCCGATTTAAACGTTAATCCATTGGCAGACAATCACATTTGTTGCGGTTCGGGCGGAAGTTATATGCTGACGCATCCTGAAAATGCCAAACAATTGCGTGATTTGAAGCGACAAATTATCACCGATGCTCAAGTTGATTTGGTGGCGAGTAGCAATTTTGGTTGTGTTCTTTTTCTTAATTCCGATGAAACGAAAGTCGTACATCCGTTGGTTTTTCTCGCTCAACAGCTCAATTCAAAATCGACATTCCTTTAATTTGTACAAAAACCGCTTTGCCGATTTTCAAATTCAAAACAACTGCTGATTTGCGCGTGATATGCGCTAACAATGGTTGATTGCCGACTTCTAAACGCACAATACTTTGTCCACTTTCACCATCTGCAATATCCATAATCGTCGCGGGCAACACGTTGAGAATACTCGTAGCTCTGGGAACTTCTAAAACAATGCTGACATCACGCGCATAAATTTGAACGCGCAATGGCGTTCCAATTTTCGCCTCAATCGCGGGCAAACTTAACGAACCACCGTCAAATACTACGCGCGTTAAATGAAAATCCGTTTCGTGTTCGACAATTATCACATTCCAAACCGTTGTGGCTTCGCGGTCTTGCGAAAGCGATAAATCCAAACGACTTAATGTTTCCGACAAGAATCCTGAAGCCTGTACTTTTCCCGCTTCCAAAACCACCAAATAATCCGCCAATTGTGCGACTTCTTGATGTGAATGTGTGACGTACAAAACGGGGATATTTAACTCCTGATTTAAGCGCGTTAAAAATGGCAAAATTTCTTGTTTGCGTTTGGCATCAAGCGATGCCAGCGGTTCGTCCATCAATAAAATTTCAGGACTCAAAACCAATGCCCGAGCAATGGCGACACGTTGTTTTTCGCCACCCGATAAACGCTCTGGCATTCGTTCCATTAAGTGTTCAATGCCTAACAAATCAACGATACGATAAAACTTCATCGTGTCGTCACTTGCGTTAATACGTTTCAAACCGTAATTCAAATTTTCACGCACAGTTAAATGCGAAAACAAATTTGCTTCTTGAAAAACATAACCGAGCGGACGTTTATGCGTCGGTAAAAATACACCGACATCACTATCCTGCCAAACACTGCCGTTAATTTCTAAATAACTTTGCTGTGCTTGCTGTAAACCTGCAATGCAACGTAACAACGTCGTTTTACCACTGCCCGAATGTCCAAATAAAACCGTAACGCCTGAATTTGGCAAACGCAAATTCACCGATAATTGAAATTCGTCATAATCGAGTTTGAAGCGAGCGGTAATAAATTTATTTAATGCGTGGTTCATTTGACGTGGGGCGTGGTTTTTAAAACTGTGTAAAGAATCAATAATACGGTGAATGAAAATGCAAGTAATCCGCCTGCGAGCCAATGCGCTTGGCTGTATTCCAAGGCTTCGACGTGGTTATAAATTTGCACCGACACGACGCGCGTTTTGTCTGGAATGTTGCCGCCGACCATTAAAACCACGCCAAATTCTCCAACTGTGTGCGCGAAACCTAAAATCGTTGCAGTTAAAAATCCCGATTTTGCTTGCGGAATAACAACGCTAAAAAAAGTATCGATTGGACTAGCTCGCAATGTGGCAGCGGCTTCTAAGGGTTGTTCACCAATGTTTGAAAAAGCCGTTTGCAACGGTTGCACCACAAACGGCATCGAATATAAAACCGAAGCAACAACTAAACCCGCAAAGGTAAAAGGCAATGTGCCGATGCCTAGCCACGTTGTGAATTCGCCGACAATGCCGTTTTTACCCAATAAAATCAGCAAATAAAAACCTAAAACGGTGGGCGGTAAAACCAGCGGCAATGCCACGAAAGTATTGATAATGCCACGCCATTTTGAACGGGTTCGCGCCAACCACCACGCTAACGGCGTGCCGAATAGCAACATAAAAATCGTGGCGAGGCTGGCGACTTTGAACGTCAATATCAGCGTGGTGAAATCAGCGGATGTGAGCATAATTAGTTTGGTAAATCGTAGCCGTATTTTTGAATAATCGTTTTTGCAGGCGCAGATTTTAAATAATCAAGCAACGCTTTTGCGGCTGGATTTTCTTCGCCCAATTTTAGCAATACAGCATCTTGTTTAATTGGCGCATAAAGAACTTGTGGCACAATCCAACCTGAACCGCTGGTGAGTTTGCCGTTTTCACTCACTTGTGACAGCGCGACAAAACCTAATTCGGCATTGCCAGTGCTAACAAATTGGTGCGTTTGCGAGATATTTTCACCAAGCACAAACAACGGTTGAAGTTTATCGAGTAGATTTTTACTTTTCAGAACTTCGATTGCCGCCGCGCCATAAGGTGCTAATTTTGAATCCGCCAACGCGATATGTTTAAAACCACCTTTACTGAGAATTTCGCCTTTTTCATCGACGTAATTCGCCGTGCTTGACCATAAAACTAATTTCCCCAAGGCGTAAGTGAAACGGCTATTTGCCACCGCAAAACCGCTTTGTTCTAATTTGAGCGGAGCTTTTTCATCTGCCGCTAAAAACATTTCAAATGGTGCGCCATTTTCAATTTGTGACACAAATTTTCCTGACGAACCAAATGATAATTGTGCGGTATGACCTGTCGTTTTTTCAAATTCAGCGGCAATTTCAGTCATCGGTTTAGTGAAATTCGAGGCAACCGCAACGAGCGTTGTCTCAGCATAACCGAGTGACGTAATCGAAAATAAACCTGCTAAAAATAACGGCTTCATTGTTTTAAAAATCATGACTCGCTCCTAAATTAAAATCGCAATTGGCTTTGCACATAGAAATAATCAACATCCATCCCGTTGGGAGCTTTCGGGGCATTTTTCGCAAATTCACCTTTGAATAAATGTGTCCAGCCTGTTTCTAAATTCAAACTACTATTCACATCCCAGCGTGTCGTAAGTTCCAATTGTTGCCCAACGAAACTGCCACTTTTGCCTGTTTTATCTTGCAATCCCGTGCTGCCCCAACTATCTGTTTTTTGTGCTAACCAAAAGAAACGATGACCAATCGTAGTTTGCACATCTTGAAGTGGTGAAAAGCCTAATTTGTAACCTGGTGTATTTAAATTGCTACGCGAAAATGCGCCATAAATTCCTGTTGGGCCAAAATCAAAACGACGTGCGCCGAACAACGTATCAAAACGCTCATCTTTACCATCGTTAGGATTTTTATCACCGCTCGCGTAATCATATTCCAATGCAAAACGGGGTGACATTGGCACATCGAATGTGTAACCCACATCGGCGTGTTGATACCATGCTTGATGCTGTAAATTTTTACCATCTGTCGCCGCTGTTGTGGCGCGAACTGTTCCAATTTGCCCAATCGTTTCTACTTGAAAATCGAAACTTGCCTTGGTAGGTTTGATATAAAACCGCATTCCAGGTGTGAAATAACGACGGTTTTTAGTTGGATTTTTCGCACTGTCACCTTCATCGAGATGATAAACATACGCTTCGCCGTTAATACCCAAACCTAAGTTGTACATTTCAAAAAAACCACCTGAAAACCAAGTGCGACCATTATTCGTGTCGAAATCTTGAACATCGTTAAGAATATCTGTTGAAGCAGTTGGATAACGATTCACAGGCATCGTCGCAAAAGCGTTGAATTGCCAGTTGTTATAATCCAAAACTCGTAACCGAATACCATCGAAACTGTTAATCGTATTACGAAACACGTTTCTGGCAACGAGGCGACGGCTACCAAAATTCAAGGTTTGCCGACCTGCAATCACTTCCGTACCTAAACCACTATGCAAAAAATTTTGCTCTGACCAACCTAAATAACCTTGAATCAAATCAGCTTCATCAACGTGGGTATTATTTACACCTGTACCCGCATCTGAACCAAATTGTCGAGCATCTAAAAATTCACCGCCCAATCGAAAATGATTAAAACGCGCTTCGGCGAAAACGTCTGTTTGCAATGGAATTTGTTGATCACCCCCTTTTCCGCCCGCTTTGAAATTGCCACTCATCGTTTCATAACGAGTGCGTTGCTCAACCGACAACGACAACCATTTCGGTAAATCCAGTGCATCGTGCAAATTCCAAACAGGTTTTTCATATTTATCATTGCCAAGTAAGGCATCAGACATTTGACTCGAAAAAGCCGAAACAGGCGGTTTTGTGTAAGTTTTCTTTTCTTCTGCGGTTGAAAAACTTGGCGTAAAACTCGCCATGAAGCAGATAGCTTTCAAACAAGCGACAGAAATTTTTTGTGCATTCATGGCGCGAATCCTATTAGTTGACGGCTAAAATGACAGAACCTGCTTTAAAAATTGCAGTGGCAGATTGCCCTTCATTTAAATCCAAACTATCAACACTGTCATTTGTCACGGTTGCCGCCACTAAATCCCCGCCGTTTAATGAAATATCAATTTCAGAATTGATCACACCACGAGTGACTTTTGTGACTGTACCTTGTAGTTGATTTCGCGCCGACAATCTATAACCACCTAAATCGGTAGCAATGATAATTTGCGGAGCTTTCACTAACGCAATGACTTCCATTTCTTCTTTAATCGCTAAGACATCTGCCGATTCCTTTGTGATTGAAGCAACAATAATTTCACCGCCTTTTAAACGGATTTGCACTTCAACATTCACCACGCCAACGATTACGCCACAAACAACACCTTTAAACTGATTTCTTGCGCTGATTTTCATAATAACTCTCCAAAAATACACCAATGTAAAAAAACGACACCTTGTATGATTATCGCTTTCAGGTGAATTATACTTCGCTATGTAGTAAAGTAAATAGCGATTTAGCTTTTAGGATAAGACAATGACAACACACACACAAAATAATGAAATAACGCCTCTGTGGGTGACAGGTGATTTAAGGCTTGCAGGCATTTTAGATAGTCGAATTATTGAATTACTCAAAGCCATCAATCAAAGTGGTTCACTTAATCAAGCGGCTAAACAAGTCGGTTTAAGCTACAAAGGCGCGTGGCAAATTATCGAAAGAGCCAATAACAGTTCACCTAAAACATTAGTCACCACCGCAATCGGCGGAACAAAAGGCGGAGGAACGGTTCTAAGCGATGCGGGACAAGCCTTGATTCATCTTTTTGAGGAACTGCAAAGCGCACATCAGCTTTTTTTAAAACAACTCAACCAAAATCTGGCGAATAATCCTGATACGGTTTTGCTTTTTCAGCGTTTAGTTGTCAAAACAAGCGCGAGAAATCAACTTTTTGGCACTGTCATCAGCATTCTGCTTGGCAGTGTCAGTGCTGAAATTACGATGAAGCTAAAAGGTAACGAGCAAATTATCACGACAATTAGTCTGTCTGACGCTCAAGAATTGGGCTTAACGCTCAATTCGGAGGTTCTTTTACTTTTGAATAGTTCGGAAATCATGTTGGCAACGATTGATAATCCCAAACAATTTTCAGCGCGTAATTACCTTGCTTGTCATGTGATTCAAATTGAGCAAGACCTTATCTATGCCGAAGTCACGCTTTTATTTGCAGGGGGTGAAATGCTGATTGCTACGATTACAAAGCAAAGTTTGCAAAATTTAGGCTTAGAAAAAGGAATGCAGGTTTATGCAGTATTCAAAACAAACGCGCCGATACTCGGCACTAAATCTTGCCCACAATCAGCGGTTTCAAACTAAATTTAACTAACAATGGCGCGTGGAAACGATGAATTAACCAAAAAGTGAGCAACAATGTTGCTAGCGATATTTCTGGCAACCACGTTTCCAATATCAGCAGCGTATTTGAAAAACCAACGACCGTCAGCGTCACAATTAACGGCAACAAATACAGCAATAACGAACTCAAAATTAAATGTGAATCGTCAATCTGAACTCGAACGCAATCGCCCACGTTCAAATCAAAATTAGATTCGACAGCAAATTCACGTTTCGGCAGTAGTTTCGCTAACGTCGCGGTGCCACAAGATGTTTGTTGAACACAGCCCCCGCACGCGCTACTTTGCAGGCTTTTTATCCAAACCTGATTTTGTTCAACGCGCGTAACAATGGCTTGTTCTTCAATCATAGCGGCAACCGCTTATTTCCACGCCGAACTAATATCGCTCAACCAATCATTTAAACGCATTTCGCTTAACGTTTTTTGATTGTCTTCATCCAAAACCAAACCGACAAATTTATCATCCATCAAGGCTTTGGAACGGTTGAAGATGTAGCCTTCGTTGTGGGTAAAACCGATAAATTTTGCACCACAATCACTGAACGCATCGTAAATCATGCCAATCGCATCAACGAAATTATCGGGATAGCCTTCTTGATCGCCTAAACCGTACAAGGCAATCGTTTTTCCTGAAAAATCCGCACCTGCTAATGTGGGTAAAAATTCTTCCCAACCTTCAGTTTGATTACCGCAGCTTAAACCAGGTAATTCGCCATCACCGTAAGTCGGTGAACCTAAAATCAACACGTCATACGCCAACAAATCCTCAACGGTCGCATTGCGAATGTTGACAGGTTTATCCGAAACTACCGCTTCGCCTAATTGTTTAGCGATTAGTTTGGCGACTTTGCGCGTATTTCCCGCATCTGTTCCAAAAAAAATACCTACTTTTGCCATGACATTCTCCTGGTTAAAAAATTAACTTTGAATTTGCAATAATCCTGCTTGTGGCGCAGGTTCTGTTTCAGGTGCAGACGTTTTCAACGTAATGGCGTGCAAACGTCCCGAGGCTAAAACGTCATTAAGCGTCGCCATAACCGCTTGATGTTGTTTAACCAGTGGCAAGCCCGCGAAATCTTCACTCACCACGCTAATTGTTAAATCACAACCTTGACCTTCGATGCTGATTTTTGCTTTTGGATAGGCTTGCTCGATTAAATTCGATACTTCGGAATGTGTGACAACGGCTGAATCCGTTTTAACCGTCGCTTGTAACATCGGCAATAAACTTCCGTCATTCGACATGGATTCAATAATGTCACAACCGCCTACGAGTTCACCGTTGATAAACAATTGTGGAAAAGTCGGCCATTTTGAGATTTTGGGTAATTTTTCCCGAATAAACGGAGCTTTCAAAACATCTACATACGCAAAAGGGACGTTAATCGTGTTTAAAATTCCTACCGCTTTGGCAGAAAAACCGCATTCTGGCGCGGTCGGTACGCCTTTCATGTAAAGAATAACTGCGTTGTCGGCGAGTTGTTTTTCGATAATATCTTGTGTACTCATGATTTTTCTCGTGTGTTATTGGGTAGCTTTTTCAGGTTCTAAAATTTCGTGTTCGATGACTTCAACATCTTGTGTACCTTTAATCACTTCGGCATTGACGATACAACGTGCCACATTTTCGCGCGATGGAATATCAAACATAATTCGGCGTAAGACTTTCTCCATAATCCCTCGCAAACCGCGTGCGCCTGTGTTGTGTTCAACGGCTTGTTTTGCAATTTCAGCCAGCGCGTCTTCGGTAAATTCTAATTCCACCTCATCAAACGAAAATAACTGCTGATATTGTTTCACCAACGCATTTTTTGGTTCGGTTAATACCTTAATCAGCGCGTCAATGTCCAACGGTTCGAGCGGAGCTAACACAGGAAAACGTCCAATGAATTCGGGAATTAAACCAAATTTTTTCAAATCATCAGGTTGCGTGGCGTTTAACATTTCTTCTAACTTTGGCTTTTTATCCGAGTCGTTCATTTCAGCATGAAAACCAATCGCCGTATGTCCTGGCACTAAACGCTTTTCGACATATTTTTCCAAACCTGGGAACGCGCCACCCGAAATAAACAAAATGTTGTGTGTATCAATCATCACTGAATCGCCACCGCTGCCACCTTGATCTTTACGCCGACCTTTAAGTGACACTTTAACGAGCGAACCTTCAACCAAACGCAATAACGCTTGTTGCACACCTTCGCCCGAAACATCCCGCGTACCAATCGCCTGTTCAGGACTTCGCGCAATTTTGTCTACTTCGTCGAGATAAACAATACCCCATTCGGCTTTGCTAATATCACCATTCGCCACGTCGAGTAATCGAACCAAAATGTTTTCGACATCGTCACCGACATAACCCGCTTGCGTGAGCGTTGTCGCGTCGGCGACGGCAAACGGTACACCGACAATTTTTGCCAATGTACTCGCTAACAAGGTTTTACCTGTTCCAGAAGGGCCAATTAACAAAATGTTTGATTTACCGATTTCAACACTTTGGTCGGCACTGCCTAAACCCGCAATTTTACTGGTTTCATGTTTAAGGCGTTTGTAATGGTTATACACCGCCACGGCGAGAATTTCTTTCGCTAAATCTTGACCAATCACATATTGGTCGAGCATCGCTTTGATTTCGGCGGGCTTGGGTAAGGCGTGCGGCATATCGGATAAAACTTTCTTTTTGCCCCAACTCGAGACCACTTGGCTCGCCAAAATCACACAGGCTTCGCAAATATGACCTTCCGCGCCTGCAATCATCGGCACAGAAGCCGAGGCTTCAATTTCACAAAACGAACAACGTTGCTTAGTTTCTTTGGTCATGACTTTCGCTCACTTTTGGCAAACTTGCCAACCACTCTTTTTGATAAATCTGCTTTTGCCGCTCTTGCATTACAGCACGAATCTTCGGCGTAGCGGTTTTTAATGACATCGTTTCAGCATGACTAATTTTCAAACACTGAATTAAATGAAAGCCCACTTCGGTTTCAACCACGCCGCTGATTTCATTTTCTTTTAATGAAAATAACGCGACATCTAATTCGGGGTGAATTTTACCCGCCACAAGTGAACCCAATTCACCGCCATTAAACGCGGTGGGACATTCTGAATTTTTCAACGCTAAATCAGAAAATTTCTTAGATTTTCGTTTTAATTTTTCAGCAATCTCTTCAATGCGTTTCAAAGCGGTTTCACGAGTATTTTCTGGAAAATCGGGATTGATGCTGATAAGAATGTGCCGTGCGGTACGTTGTTCGGGGCAGTAAAATTTTTCAGGATGTGAGTGATAATAAAGCCCAATTTCAACTTCACTGATTGTCTGTGAACGTGCCGACACCCGCTCTAACACTGCATTGACTTTACATTCTCGAACCAACGCGCTTTTTAACGTTTCAACCGTTAATCCGTTAGCCGCTAAAACAGTTTCAAATTCTGTATCACTTTCAAAACGTTTGCGAATTTCAGCAAAAGCAAAATCCAATTCTTTGTCGGGAACAATCACCGCCGCTGCTTCGGGCGAATTTAACACCCGCGTTTCAAGCGTAAATTCGTTTTTGGCTTGGGTTTCAGAGCGACTTAATTCTTCGGGTGAAAGTTCAGCAGGCGGTTTTTCAAATAACGCTAACGCTGCTCGCAATAAGGTGTACGGTTCGGTGGCAGATGACATTTTTATTCCTCTGGTTCACGAAAATTTGGGTCGGCAGGTTCAAGCGCACTTTCTGGCACTTGCAACGTTTTATCGGGAAAACGAACGTGATATTGCATCGGTTGACAGTCGCGTAACACTTTGAGAATTTCACCTTGCGTGCCTTTTTCAAAAAGTATGTTGCCGCCCATTCCCAAATCAATTTTGCACAGCACCATGTCATGAAATTCAAAACGGCTTGGATTCCAAGGCGCGTCAGCGTGAATCAATTCTTCGGTACGACAGCCCACCATTTTTCCAAGCTCTAAAAAATGCACCGTAAAAATCACTTGGTCTTGTAAAAATGTGCCGACTTCAATCACATGCCCCACGCTGCCACGTCGAATCAATAATTCGCCGACTTCTTTGCCTGGATAAGTGCCATCGTTCCGAACGTTTCTAGTAACACGCACTGACGTACCAAATTCAAAACGTCCTTCGCCGCCACGTTCTTCGAGGTCTTCGCTCATAATTTTATGTCACCGAGCGACACAAAACCTGTTGACGGTTCGCCCATTTTGAACACTTTAAACACTTTTTCAGTCTGCGCGTCTGATTCAACAAAATCTTGATAAGCACGTTCCAAAAGCGTTTTATAAACTGCTTTTTTCGCACTTTCATCAGTCGGCATATTATCGCCAGCTTGCGTTAAATAATTGTGAAATCGTTGCAAAATGTGCAGCCGATTCACATGAACCACGCTCTGATCGTAATCTAACTCGAAATACTGAAGAAAATCTTCAGCCGATTCTAACTCTTCCATTTCTTCTTCAAAATTCATGGCATCTAACATGACAATCACCTTTTAAATTAACCTAATTCTTAATGCTAAAAATAATTCACAACGAAAATCTGAATGCTCATAAGTAAATAAAGGACAAGTGGTACAAACAAAATAACTCGAAGTAAAAACAAAAAAATAGGGATAAGTATTTTTTGTTTCAGTTTCAACATGATAATTGTCTAACTGACTCGTAACTCTAAAACGTCTAATAACCCTTTCGCACCGATTCGGTCTTTGTCATCTAACGCAATTAACTTTTCAAAAATACCACGACTTAATGCAAAATTTTCTAACCGCATATTTAAAAACCCAATCGACTTTAACGTGAATAAATACAAACGAATTTGCGTCAATGATTCTTTCGGAGCTTCGCTAATATGCGAACGTTCTAATTGCTGCCAATCGTTTGGAAAATCGATGTTTTGTCGAATCAAATTCAAGGCTTTTTCCGAAATCATCAACGCTTCACTCAAACGATGTTGGTAATAATAAAAACGGTTTAACGCAACCAACACATTCAACGATTCAGGCGCACGCAAATAGGCTTGAAGCAACGGTAATTCCGCTTCGCCACTCCCATACAATTCGGAAGCAGCGCGAATTAAATCTTGAACTTCTGGCGAATCGACTTGTTCAAAATACAAATCTGTCGCATCAAATTCTAACAAATCCATCACTCACCACCTTGGCAAACGCTATCAGCTTCGCAATGACTACAGCCTTCTGTTTCGGGAATAATTACTTTTTTCTGCGTGTTTTCTAACGCATCTAATCGTTCAGTCAAACAGTTAATGACTTTACCAATGGGATCAATAAAGGGTTGTTCCAAATCAATGCCGCGTGGATTTTGAATTTTCACACCTTTGCTTAAAACAACCCGTCCAGGAATACCAATAACGGTGCAACACGCGGGAACATCTTTCATCACAACGGAATTTGCGCCGACTTTCACATTGTCACCAATCGCGATTGCGCCCAAAACTTTTGCACCCGCGCCAAATAACACATTGTTTCCAATCGATGGATGCCGTCTGCCTTTATTCCAAGACGTGCCACCCAACGTGACACCGTGATACATCGTGACATCGTTGCCAATTTCAGCCGTTTCACCAATTACAACCCCTGCACCGTGGTCGATAAAAAAGCGTTTGCCAATTGTTGCACCTGGATGAATATCGATATTGGTCAACCAACGTGTAAAGGCTGATAAAAAACGTGCTGAAAATTTCCAATCCGTTTTCCATAATCGATGACTGATGCGATGCAACAAAACCGCATGAACACCTGGATAAGTAATCAATACTTCAATCAAACTACGCGCCGCAGGGTCTCTAGCAAAAACGCACGTTACGTCGCTATGCCAATCTTGAAATAGACTTGGCATTGCGCGTTGTGTTTGCGGTTTTGAAAAAAACATCATGACGTGCCTCGCTATAACAAATATAAAAATTGATTCAAATCGCTAAACTGCGGCGCACGTTTGTGAATGCTGGCAAATTGCCGAATCATCGGTAATAAAAGATTCGCTTGCAAACGGCTCACGCTAATTCCAAATTGCTGATAAGCGTGCATCACGCCTTGACTGCCCGAATGTTTGCCCAAAACTAATTGATGTTTTCGACCCATAATCGCAGGATCTACGCCTTGATAATTTTTCGGATCTTTGAGCAAACCATCCACATGAATGCCCGCCTCGTGACTAAAAACATCACGCCCAATCAAACTTTTTCGACTGCCAATTGTATCGCCCGAAGCCGTGGCAACTTGGTTTGATAACATCGTAAATTCACGCAAATCCACGCCTGTTTCGATGTTGTAAAGTTGTTTCAAACCCACCACGACTTCTTCTAATGCGGCATTGCCAGCACGTTCGCCCAAACCATTGACCGTCGTATTAACGTGCGTTGCACCGCCCATCACAGCGGCTAACGTATTCGCGGTCGCCAGCCCTAAATCGTCGTGGGCGTGCATTTCAATATCCATGTCGGTAACGGCGCGTAATTTTCGGATTGCATCCAATGTGCCGAACGGTTCACTAATTCCCACGGTGTCAGCAAAACGAATTCGACACGCACCAGCGGCTTGAGCCGTTTCTGCCATTTGCGCTAAAAAATCACTGTCTGCACGCGAGGCATCTTCTGCGCCGACGCAAACTTTCAAACCTGCATCGACCGCTGTTTTAACACAACGTTCGATGATTTCTAAAACCCAGCCACGACTTTGTTTTAACTTGTGTTGAATGTGTTGGTCAGAGGCAGAAATCGACAAATCCACCATTCCCACCCCTAAACCTAAACAATCTTGTAAATCGTCCGCTCGCATCCGTGACCAAACCAGTAAATTACTTGGTAATTTCAACGCCGCAATCGCTTTGATTTCGTCACGCGCTTGTTCTCCCATTGCAGGAATACCAATTTCTAATTCAGGTACGCCGAGTGCGGAAAGTTGTTGTGCGATGCTTAATTTTTCTTCCAACGAAAACGCCACACCCGCCGATTGTTCACCGTCGCGGAGCGTCGTGTCATCAATAATAATGTGGCGTGGCGTGTTCATGGCGTTATTTGAAAGTAGGTGAAAAGGCTTCTTCGGGATTTGCCACAGGCTCATTTGTGACGCTATCCCAATACGGCGACAATTTTCTAAGTACCGCGACAATATCAGGCATCACTTTTAACACTTCGTCCACTTCGCTCATGGTGTTGTAGCGCGAAAATGAAAAACGAATCGTACCGTGTGCGGCAGTGTAAGGAATTTGCATCGCTCGCATAACGTGTGACGGTTCAAGCGAACCCGATGTACACGCCGAGCCGCTTGATGCCGCAATACCTGCTTTGTTGAGCAACATCAAAATCGCTTCGCCTTCAATATATTCAAACGCAATATCGGTGGTATTCGGCAACCGATTATTCAAATCACCCGTGATAAACGAATGTGGAATTTCTTCGATAATGCCTCGTTCTAAACGATCACGCATGGCTTTCACTTGGACATTTTCATATTCCATGTGTTCCATCGCCATTTCACAGGCTTTACCCAAACCGACAATTGAAGCCGTATTTTCTGTCCCAGCTCTGCGTCCGCGTTCTTGATGACCGCCGCGAAGTAATGGGCGATAACGTGTGCCACGACGCAAATATAAAACACCGATACCTTTTGGCGCGTGAAGTTTATGACCTGAAATCGACAACATATCGATTTTCGTGTCTTGCAACATCATTGGAATTTTGCCGACCGCTTGCACCGCATCGGTGTGAAACATCACGCCCGCTTCATGCGCCATTTCTGCCATTTCAACGACGGGGAAAATTGTGCCTGTTTCGTTGTTTGCCCACATGACCGAAACGATGGCTACTTGGTCAGAAAGCATTTTTTTATATGCTTCCAAATTCAACCGACCGCATTTATCAACGGGCAAACGGTGAATCGTGTAGCCTTCTTTTTCTAGGGTGTCGCACAAATTCAAAATCGCCGCGTGTTCAACAGTGGTGGTGATAATTTCTTTACGATTCGGTTGCGCTTTAATCGCTGACAAAATCGCCGTCGAATCGGATTCTGTGCCGCACGACGTGAAAATAATTTCTGAATCGTGTTCTGCACCAATCAATTCTTGAACTTGTCCGCGTGCTTTTTTGAGAGCTTTTGCCACGCCGTCGGCAAATTTATGAATCGAAGATGGATTGCCATATTGTTCTAAAAAAAACGGAATCATTACGTCAACGACAGCACCATCAACTTTCGTGGTCGCGTTGTTATCTAAATAAATATCAGGCATGACCTGCTCCTTCAATGTTCACGAGTTTTTTCATTTCAGATGCGGGTACAACACGGAGAAATTCACCTAACACTTCCATCAAACGTTGTTGAATTCCCGCGATGGTCATCGCCGCCATTTGGCATCCGTTACACGCGCCCGTCATGTTGACATAAACGGTGTTTCCAACGACTTCAACGAGTTCAACATCGCCGCCGTCTGCCATCAATTGTGGTCGTAACGACGTTAAAACTTCTTCGATTTTTTTGATGCGTTGAACATTCGTCAACGGTGTTTTGACTGCTGCGATTGCTGGCGTTTCAACTTTTTCAACAGTAGCCGTAGATGCGGTGGCATCAAATTTTTCACCTTTTTCAGCTAATACTTTTTCTAAAATCGCTTCAATATCTTCGTGACACGCTGCACAACCACCGCCTGCTTTGGTGAAATTAGTCACGTCTTCAACGGTGCGAAGTTTGTTTGCCCAAATCATTTCTTCAATCATCACGGCATCGATAGCGAAACATTTGCAAATCAACGCGCCTTCTTCGTGGTCATCTTTCCATACTGCGCCGCGATAATTTGCAACCGCCGCTTGTAATGCTTCACGTCCCATAACTGAACAGTGCATTTTTTCAGGTGGCAAACCGTCTAATTCGTTGGCAATATCTTGGTTGGTGACTTTCAACGCTTCGTCAATCGTCATGCCTTTAATGATTTCAGTTAGCACCGACGATGACGCAATCGCTGAACCACAACCAAACGTTTGAAAACCTGATTCTTCAATGATTTCGGTTTCTGGATTAACTTTTAAGGTCAAACGCAACGCATCGCCGCAACTAATTGAACCGACTTCACCAATCGCATTTGCATCAACAACCGCACCCGCATTTTTTGGCGTGAAAAAATGTTCTTTTACTTTGTCTGAATAATCCCACATGACGATTTCCTCTTAGTGTGGTGTGCAAGATTTAGCGTCGCCGCCGTTGTTATCCGTCGAAAATGACGTGCCGCACGCGCAACTTTTCACAGCATTTGGATTGGTAAATTTAAAGCCAGAACCTTCGATGCTATCGAGAAAATCGACGGTCATGCCGTCGAGTGTTGGCAAACTTTCAGCATCGATAAACACTTTAATTTCACCATATTCCATCACCGTATCATTTGGCGTGGCTTCGGCTTCGAGGCGCAAGCCGTATTGCAAACCCGAGCAACCGCCATCGGTGACTTCGATTCGTAAACCACCTGTTGGTTTATCGGACGTGCTGATAAAACGCTCTACAGCTTGAATCGCGTTATCGGTTAATGTGATCATTTGAATCTCCTAAACGGTTTGGCATTGATTTTGTAGTTAAACAATGCAACCTGTATGCCATGCAAAAATCAGAAACTAACTTGTTGAAATTATTTGAATTAAAGGCATTCTGTTACAACAATCGACAAGCTGTTTCAAACAATTGAACGGTTTTTGTCGGGTTTGCTACAAAACACAAACAGGAGAACAAGATGAACGTAGAAGATTTAGATTTAGGCGATGTAGTTTATGCGGCGCACGCGATTTTAGATGATGGCTCAATGCCTGAAGCGCAAGAAGGTGAAGTGCTTGCTGAGGCGGGAAGTCGCGGTGTGATTGTGATGAAAGGTCATCATGAAGAAGAACCCACGCGCACCGTTTTTTTAGTGCGTTTTGAAGATAAAGAATTGAATTTAGGTAATCCGATTGGCTGTTGGGCTGAGGATTTAACCGTGCAAAAAATGTTGTAACTATTATGAAAACAAATACCAACGCCATTTCCCACTATCACAATCGCACAAAACATCAATCCAACGCTTACGCAAAAGCCCCTGAATTTTTAGATTGGGATGAACAACCGAATCCATTTCGGCGTTTTAGCGGTTGTGAAACGGTTGAATTGCCGCTGTTGAAGACAGAATTAGCGTGTTTATTTTCGGAATTGGATTGCCCAACCCACATTAACGCCAAGCCTTTAACGCTTGAAAATCTCGGTGCAATGCTTGAATTATCGTTTGGTTTATCGGCTTGGAAAGCATTTGCACCTGACCGTTGGGCGTTACGTTGCAATCCATCGAGCGGCAATTTGCATCCGACGGAAGTGTATTTGCTTTGCACGGACTCGAATTTGTTGCCGTCGGGCGTTTATCACTACGTCAGCCACGACCATCATTTAGAACGCCGTTGTGAATTCGCGGCGGCTGATGCGCCATCGGAATTGTATGTTGGATTGTCTTCGATTCATTGGCGCGAAGCGTGGAAATACGGCGAGCGAGCGTTTCGTTATTGCCAACATGATATTGGTCACGCGCTGGCGGCGTTGAGTTATGCGGCGGCGTGTTTAGGTTGGACGGTGGAATTGTGCAGTGAAGCCACCGACGCGCAAATTGCACAATGGTTAGGTTTGAATCGCGCCGATGAGTTTGTGAAAGATGAACACGAAACTGCCGATTTATTTTGCCGAATCCGAACGAATCAAAAAACGCCCGTTGATTTTGAGGCAAATCGTTTGTCAGAAATCCTACAAAACGCCGTGTGGTTTGGAAAAGCAGAGCGGTTGAATGGACGACATTTTTATCGTTGGGCGATTATTGATGAAGTTTCACAGCAAGCGGAAAAATTCACCAATTCGGTTGAACGTCTGCAATTTCCGCATTTTGAATTACCAAAACCAAGCCATGATTTGTCTGCCAGTCGTTTGATTCGGGGGCGGCGCAGCGCACAACATTTCAACGGTAAATCTGAGCCATTGCCACTCGCGGATTTTTACCGCATTTTGTCGGCGTTGTTGCCGAATGCAAAACCGCCTTTTACGGCGTGGAATTGGTCGCCGCAAGTGCATTTGTTTTTATTTGTGCATCGTGTGGACGGTTTGGAATCGGGTTTGTATTTTTTGCCGCGTGATTGCGAAGTTGTCCCCGAATTAAAAACTGCGCTTTCGGCTGAGTTTATTTGGCAAAAAATGGATGCACCGTTTGAGTTTTATCAATTGGCGCAAGAGGATTTTAAACAAGTCGCGCGAACGTTATCGTGTTTTCAACCGATTGCCAGCGATAGTACGTTTAGTTTGGGAATGTTGGCGAATTTTTCAGCAAACATTGAATCAGAAGCATGGCGTTATCGGCGTTTGTTTTGGGAATGTGGCTTACTCGGACAAATTTTGTATTTAGAAGCCGAAGCGGCTGGCGTTCGAGGAACGGGAATTGGTTGTTTTTTTGATGATGAAGTGCATCGGATGTTGGGTTTGA
Source organism: uncultured Pseudomonadota bacterium (assembly GCA_903848935.1). Classification (GTDB taxonomy): domain Bacteria; phylum Pseudomonadota; class Gammaproteobacteria; order Methylococcales; family Methylomonadaceae; genus UBA10906. Next base: position 24,760 of record CAINHO010000001.1, read on the forward strand.
AAAATGAACGCTGGCAAAGTTTGTATCATTTCACCGTCGGCGAACCGTTAGACGATAAACGGATTCAAACATTTACGGCTTATGAGCATTTGGTGCGTTTTTAGTTTGAATTATCTGAAACCAAACGCCACCGGCAATCCGATAACCATTAGGACAGACCAACCCGTATAAAATGGAAAATATTTCGTTACGGTATTGAGCAACCGTTCTGATGAATATCGATGTCTAATATGAGCAATATAGTTATTCAAAATAAGGATTAGATGTCCAAATATAAGGATATTAGCACCAGTTACGGATACACGATTTGGCGAAATACCGTATTCTGCCAACCTGAAAAGTATGGCGGAAAGTGCATAAACATTGATTACAAGCGTTACGGCAACTAAACAAATGTTTATGGTATCAGTCAAAGGGCGGTTGCTTATTGAGCCTTTTCCTGACAACGAATAAATAGTGATTGCCAGAACGACAAGCAATAGCCCATTTATCGTAATCAAAAAGTCCCGATCAACATACGGACTTTTTCCTTGAACAATAATTGCAAGCAAATACACACAAACCGTAACAAGAACCAATGGTGAAAAAATGTTAGCGATAATGGTTGCCAAGCGGCTCTCTCTTCCCAATACAACATCATAAAGATAAGTCGCAACAATCGGTGAGGCGACTAAACCAAAAACAACCACATTATTCAAGTACCAATTTGTCATATCGATATGGATTAACGAGAATAATGCAAGTGTCAGAAAAGTGAGAACTATTCCACCCAGCAAGATTATTACTGTATAAATCAATACCTCGCCAAGGTAGCGCACAAATAAAATTCTCAATTTATCAGATTCCCAATCATCGCCCATGAAAGTCAATGCTAATAGTGACAATAAAACTAACGGCATGTGGATTAGGGACATTGTTATCGATGCTGATGATGTTACATCGGGTAAAAGTAGCAATACATTTATGCAGATTAGAATTCCGAGTATGGGAACATTTTTGTTCTTGTGCGATTCTAAAAATGAGAAATAGGTCATCAATGATCCAATCACAATGACAGGAACAAATCGTGACAGATACCAACCTGTATCGATGAATGTGTGCAGTTTTACCAAAGTGCCTGCGATGATGGAGATGAAGAAGACATGAACTGGTTGTACTACAGATTTGTTCGAAGCGGGAATGTTCGAGAAAGTTATACGAGCATTCCAAACTTGTAGCGTTTCTGATTCGGGATATTTTTCTGTTGCTTCGGCTAACCACCAAGCAAGAAATTCAGTTTGTTTAGTCTGATATAGATTTTCTAAGGCATTGGGATTATTTAGAGCCTGTATAATTTCGTTCGTCTGCATGATAAGACCATAAGTTTGCGTAAATTTGGAATGGCGACTAGTACGCTAATCGCCATTCTGACGGCAAATCAAGCAATGTCTAAAGCAGGATAATCCGTATAACCGACTTCGCCACCCAAATAAAACGTTTCGGGATTCGGTACATTTAACTCTGCGCCTGTTTTAATGCGAATAGGAAAATCAGGATTAGCGATAAAACTCACGCCAAAAGAAACCGCATCCAGTTTGCCTGTGGCAATCGCCTCTTCGGCTTCTTTTGCATCGTAGCCCATGTTGCCAATTAACACGCCTTTATAATTTTCACGAATCGGCGTTAAAACATCGCCACTTTGTTGTTGAAGAAAATCACTCCGCATAACGTGTAAATAAGCTAAGTTAAAATCATTAAGGCGTTTTGCCATCCACGTTGAAAGTGCAACAGGGTCGCTGTCTATCATGCTGTTGAAACTATTTAATGGTGAAAGTCGCAAGCCAACACGCTGACTGCCCCACACATCGCAAACCGCTTGCAATACGTCAAGCATCAATCGCGCACGATTTTCAATCGAACCACCGTATTCGTCTGTGCGTTTATTTGAACCATCACGCAAAAATTCATCGAGCAAATAACCATTCGCACCGTGTACTTCCACACCATCAAAACCCGCTTTTTTTGCATTTTCAGCCGCTTTTTTGAAACCGTTGATAATTTCAGGCAATTCATCAAGGCGTAATTCACGCGGTAAAACGTAAGGCTTCATGCCTTCGGGTGTAAAAACTTCGCCATTTATCGCAATTGCACTGGGTGCAACAGGTTGTGCGCCATTATTGAATAACGGATGACAAGCACGACCACCATGCCAAATTTGCAGAAAAATTAAACCGCCTTTTTCATGAACGGCATCGGTTACTTTTTTCCAGCCAGCAATTTGTTCTGGCGAATAAATCGCAGGTTCTTTCCAAAACGCCGAATTTCCTTCAATCGCCATGGTTGCTTCGGCAATAATCAGTCCTGCACTGGAGCGTTGAGCGTAATGCGTTGCCATTAAATCACTCGGTACATGATTCTCAGCGGTACGGCATCGCGTTAATGGAGCCATCAAAATACGATTTGGTAACGTGATTGCGCCTATTTGCAACGGTTCAAATAATTTGTTCATTTTTTCCCCTCAGATTTATACTTCTTTTGATAAGTACCTTACTAATATATAGCTAAGTCTATATGAGAAGTTGATTGATTGTTGCTGAATTTTGTTTGTCTCGTTGATGTTCGAGAATTGGTGACAGATAATGACGCAAATTTAGCCAAATGGTACATATTGGATGTGAACTTATGAATGAAGAGTCGCTATTAGTACGAGACATGATTTTTCCACTTATTCTCTGTCGTCAAAATGGTGAAGGTACCGTTGAACTCGTTGAATTCCTTGGAACGGGGTTCCTTATAGGAAATAAAAACTACGCATTAACAGCTGGGCATGTCGTAAATGTGAACATTTCAGTGAATACTGCCATCGTAGCTATGTTTGTTGGAGATGATTGTAAATGGCGTGTGCAAGATGCACATATTGTTGCAATACATCCGAAAGAGGATATTGCATTGCTTCTAATTGGTGGTGATCATACGAAAAAGCCGAATTTTCAACCATGTTTAGACAAGCAGTATAGTGGTTTTCAATACAAACTTTTCGGTTATCCCCAAGTAAACTTTTATGAAAATACAGAGACTAGGGACATGTGCGGTAGAGTTCTAGGTCGTCCTGATATGATTTTTTCAGAAGGTCACATACGCAGGAGGACTAGCTGGGAATTACTTAATATCAAGGGAACACAATTATATGAATTAAGTACACCAGTAGGAAAAGGCTGTTCAGGAAGTCCTATTTTTAGGATTGTAAATAATGTATGGCTGGCGGTTGGTGTTTATATTGCTGATCAAGTTAAAACGATAAATGTTGAGCATTATGATAAAAACTTGGAGTGGAAAATTGATTTTATTGAATTTCCTGGTGAGTTGTCTTATGCAACTCGCATGGATGCCATTGAAAATTGGCAAGTAAATGAACATAGTAAATTCACAGATTTCATTTGATAAATTACCAACATTACAAAATTACAACGTCTTAGCTAAATTGTAATGTGTTCATGAACGATGGGAACATCATGAGTTAATCCTCCTCCCCAAAACAATTCAAATAATCTTTGCAATACTCACACGAAGGCGAACGACAAACATAAATCCCTTCGGTTTCACACAGTTGTTTGTAAATAAATTTTTTCCATTTCATGTCATAAACATTTTGCGCTGCCATGTCGGGGAAATTATGTTTGAGTAGCGCAGACAAATCCTCACGCCCAAACAAACCTAAATCTTGCCAAAGATGATTACTACCCAAACACGCCGCAACGATAATCGCAATTAACCATTCGTTTTCTTCATTTTGAACGCTCGCAAAACCACGCAAAAATTGCTCAAGTTCGCCTTTTTCGTTCATGCGAGAAAAATCGAGATGTTGCCGAAGTGGAAAAATAGACAAGGAATACGTCGGGAAACGTTGCGCTAAAAGTTGCTGAAATTGCTCGCTCGTCAAACCCAAAAAATTCGGCAACGCGCCTGCGCCAACTTGCCAACTGGCGAGAATTTGCGCGAACCATTCGCTATTTTTAGAACCGTCCGAACACGCCAACAACGCTTGATAATGGGGTTGTGGGCTAAGTGGTGAAAGAGACATATTGAATTCCTCACTTGCCATGAATGTCCCACCGGTTACGCATGGGTATGCTGCAAGACCAGTGTGACATCGCTTAAAACAAACGCTTAAAGACTAATACTCAACTCGAATGTCTTCGTCGCGCACAATCATTTGGCACGCTAACCGCCATTCTGACGGCAAATCGTCCACAATCATTTTTTCTAACTCTTCGGCAGTTAATTTGCCTGTTTCGCGCAAAACGGTTTTTTCTTTTTCAGTCAAAGGGCCGCCCATACGTTCATGTTTTTTGTCAATGCTCGACACTTTCACCACACACGTTCCGCAATCACCATCTTCACATTGAAAATTGATGGGAATTTTGTTTTCAAGCGCGAGTTTTAAAATCGTTTGTGTGTGCGAACCTGCCACTGCATAAACGGTTTTGTCACGATATTCAGGACTGCTAAAAGTAACTAATGCCATGAGAACACCTCTAAAAAATGATTGAAATTAAACAGGTTTGACAGAAATTTTGCCGCCCAAAACTTGCGCTTGGCACGCTAAACGGTTGTGTTTGCCCGCCATGTTTTCACGCAAAACTTTGTCTTCTAAAACAGAAGGTTCGCTTAAATTGTTCCAACCGTCTGTGACTTTCATAATGCACGTTCCACAATCGCCTTCGCGGCAACCGTAAGTAATCGCTGAACCGACTTTTTCTGAAACTTCAATAACGCGAGTTCCAGCAGGGACGGTAACAGTGACATTTATATCTTCAAAAGTAATGGTTGCTTTTGCCATTGTTCATACTCCTCAAACAAGAAAAAAATAATCTCGAAAATCGTCAATCTAGCCAATTTTCGTTTTGGAATCGGAGGATTCCTTGTTGTCATTGCCGTTTTTAAGGCAATGCGTTTTTACTGATACATCCTTGAATCAGTTAAATTTACAGCACATCCCCCAGCCTTTCAGGCTGCCCCCTTCAAAGGGGGCGGAAGATTAAAAAGCAACCGCTTTTGCCTTTTACTGGTTTGCCCCCTTTGGAGGGGGCGGCGCGAAGCGCAGGGGGAGGTGCTTTACAAATCTTCAAAATTAACCACTCTCGCGCCACGCAAACCCATCAATTCCTGCGCGAGTTCCAAACCAAACGCTTCACACTGCAAAATCTCTTCGTCAGTCGGAATCAATTTCACCCGCAAACCTGAAATCGGCACGCGCAGTTTTAGTCCGCGCAAACGGTCTTCCACCATTCGCACGCCTTCGCCTGTCCAGCCATAAGAACCAAAAACACCACCGAGTTTCGTTTTCAAATTCACCACCGCCAGCGACGAAAGCAAATCCCAAATCGGTTTCACCGCATCGCCGTTAATCGTTGGCGTGCCGAGAATTAAACCGTCCGCTTCTTCAATCAAATCCACAAACGGCGCAACTTCGCCTCCTTCCAAATCGTAAAGCGACACGCGCACGTCAGGCACTTTCATTGCGCCGTTATAAATGGCTTCCGCCATTTTTCGCGTGTTACCGTAAGAACTGATATAAAAAATTAGTAACGTTTTTTGGTTTTCACTTAATTCGCTGTGCAAAGCGGGGCTTGAAAGTTCTCGATAACGTTTGATGTAACGTTGTGGACGGTCGCGCAAAATTGGACCATGCGCGGGGGCAATCGTTGAAAGCGTCAGCGGTTCAATCAAATTCAATGCCGAAAGCACATAATCTTTGAACGGACGCATGATGTAGGCGTAGTAATACTCGAACGAAAACCGAAAATCTCCGACACAATCGTTGAACAAACGGTTATCGCAAAAATGACAGCCGAAAACATCACCCGAAAACAAAATCTGCTCTTCGGGCGAAAAGGTGCATTGCGTGTCGGGCCAATGCAAATACGGCGTATGTAAAAATTGCAACGTTCTATCACCCAGCGAAACTCTGTCACCCGTTAAAACAGGCGTGAAACTGAGTTCTTCCTGTTTTAATAAACCTTTGAGCATCGATTGGGCTTTTTGTGAAATGAATAATTGCGCTTGCGGCGCACGACGCATGAGTTCGGGCAACGCGCCTGTGTGGTCGGGTTCTAAATGATTCAAGACGATGACTTTGATTTCGTCATAACGCGCCACACTTTCCAAACGCGCAAAAAAATCGCTGGCAAACCCTTCTTTGACCGTATCAATCACCGCCACGCCTTCACTGCCGCGAATCACATAAGCGTTATACGTCGTGCCATTGGCGGTTTTTAAAATAATGTCGAACGTCCGCAAATTCGAGTCGAGCGCACCTATCCAATGCACTCGCTCAGAAAGTGCCACCGCTTGTGGAATGCCTGTCGCATTTTCTAACTCAACCGCGTTCATTTCGACACACTCTTGCCGAATCTTTTTTCGGGCAACTTTCTAAATCGCCCTCGGTTTCTAAACTTAAAAAATGGGCAACTTCGTCGTTGTCAAAACCCGCCATGCGATGATTTTCGATTTCCATGAGCGGACGACGAATCAACAATGGCTGTTCAAGCATTAAGGTAATCGCTTGTTCGGCGTTGATTTCATCGGGATTTAATTCACCGTTTTTAATCGTAGGTGCGGCACGATTGAACCATTCGCAAACAGGTTTATCACCAAAAAATGAACGTAATTTTTCAGGTTTACTGCGCCAATCGTGAGTAAGCAAATCATGCTCAATCAGCCAATGACCTGCTTCAATCAACAGGTCTTTTTGCTTGGTGTTGTTGCCACAACCTGGTTTTTCATAAAAATGTATGAGTGCCATAATCGTCAATGAGCTTGTAATTCAGCCATTGCCTCCGCCATTTTTTCGGGTGGAATACCCGTCAATGAACCAGGTGGATTGATTGGCACATTCAACGCATCGAGTATCGCGCCTTCAATTGGGCAAATACTCGCGCATTGCGGCACGTCAAAATCACCCACACATTCTGTGCATTTTTTAGGGTCGATTAAAAAATGCGGCGCGGCTTCATAAATTGCTTTGCTCGGACAAACTGGCTCACAGGCAAAACAATTCACACAACTTTCGATAATTTTTAGAGACATAACATTCTCCTAAGCGGTCGCACGTTGTTTGACTTCGTCGAGTTTTCCCGCTTTTGCCATTTCGTTATAAACCAGCATGACCGCTTCTTCGATGTCTTCCATCGCGTGTTCACCGTTTGGCATAATGCCTGCGTTTTCAAGTATTTCCCATGGTTCATAACCGATTTTTGAACACAACACCGCCTCGCAACCTTCTAGCGCACGAACGGTTTGTTGCAACACGCTTTCGCCGTCGCCACAACTCGTATCACCGCCGCAATACTGGTCGGCTTTGCGATGACTGATAAAACGCACGCCGTTTGGTGAAGCTTCGTAAATCAAAAATTCTTTCGCATGACCAAAATGCACATTGATAACGTTTTGACCACTTGTCGCCACCGCCATTAACACGGGGCGGGTATCAAGTTTCTCAGCTTTGACTTCGATTTTTGCAGCGCGTTTGCTATTCATTTCAGCTTCGATGGCTTGATGAATCACTTTGCGTTTTTCCATGGCGGCTTGATAGTCGATTTCCATGTCTTCGATTTTGTCGAGCGTGAATTCATCGCCTCTATCTTCGCCAAGCATTCCGACGGCATCCGCGCGACATTGGCGGCAATGACGCATCATATTCATGTCACCGGCACATTCATCTTGCAGAGCTTGTAATTCATCATTCGATGGGCCACGTTGTCCCATCACACCATAAAATGTACCATGTTCAGCTTCCGAAATCAGCGGCATAACGTTGTGTAAAAACGCGCCTTTGGCTTTGACGATTTTGCTGACTTCAGCGAGATGTTTATCGTTCACACCAGGAATTAAAACCGAATTGACTTTGACCAAAATGCCTTTCGCCACCAGCATTTCTAAGCCTTTTTGCTGTTGTTCGATGAGAATTTTAGCGGCTTTCTCGCCTTTGATACGTTTGTTTTTCCAGAAAATCCACGGATAAATTTTTGCACCCACTTTCGGGTCAACGCAGTTAATCGTAATCGTGACGTGGTCGATATTGTGTTTCGATAATTCTTCGACAGCATCGGGCAACGCTAAACCATTGGTTGAAACACAAAGTTTAATGTCGGGTGCTTCTTCGCTTAAACGACGGAACGTTTCAAACGTTCGTTCAGGATTGGCAAGCGGGTCGCCAGGCCCTGCGATGCCTAACACGGTCATTTGCGGAATGTTTGCGGCAACTGCCATGGTTTTTTTCACAGCTTGATTAGGTGTGAGCAATTCTGAAACCACACCAGGGCGAGATTCATTCGCGCAATCGTATTTGCGATTGCAGTAATGACATTGAATGTTGCAGGCTGGCGCAACGGCAACGTGCATTCGAGCAAAATAATGATGCGCGTCTTCCGAATAGCACGGATGATTTTGCACTTTTGCACGGATTTCGTCGGATAAATGATTGAGTTGGTCGTCACTCGACCCACAAGAACTAGCGGCACAACCGCCTTGAGTTGATTTTTCGTTTAAAACTGGCAATTCCATTGGTGTCACCTCTTGCGTTGATTATTACAAGGGGTAAATGCACGGACTGTACCAGTTAATACTTTATTGATTTATAAGGTGTTTTTTATAAAAAATATACTTTTGTCGTAGACGCTACAAAGTTTTTTGTAAAAAATCCTCCAATTTGTAAGATGTGGGTCTAATCCATCAATCACTTGCTGCGCCACTAATCACTGCACAAATGGTCAAAATTAGAATTAAGAGGATGTTTAGATCAGAAGCCAGTTAGCATTTTGACAGTACCATAGCAGATACAGAAGGCGTGAGCAGATTTGAAATGCAGAAAAGAATAAGCGTTGACAACAATGGTGCCCGGGGGCGGAATCGAACCGTCGACACAAGGATTTTCAATCCTTTGCTCTACCGACTGAGCTACCCGGGCATTTTGGAACTTGAGGTAAAACTAAGAGAACCTTGAGATGGTGCCCGGGGGCGGAATCGAACCGTCGACACAAGGATTTTCAATCCTTTGCTCTACCGACTGAGCTACCCGGGCAAACACTTTTGAGAGCGCGTATTAAACTTGATTACACGCGCCTCGTCAATCACTAATGCGATTTTTAACAACATTAACCCATCAAATCGCGTAAAATCGCCACTTTTAACACCGAAATTCACCTATTTTATGGTTTGGAAACCCCACGTCACCGTTGCCGCAATTATTGAACGCGACCAACGCTTTTTACTGGTTGAAGAAAACACGCCCTATGGCTTGCAATTCAATCAACCCGCCGGACATTTGGAAGAGCACGAAGATTTAATTGCCGCTATCAAACGTGAAGTTTTAGAAGAAACCGCCTGGTATTTCACGCCCGAATATATTTCTGGTGTGCATTTATGGCGACGTAATCCGAACAGCCCCACATTTGTGCGTTTTTGTTTTGTGGGTGAATGTTATGACCACCAACCCACTCAAGCCTTAGACGTGGGCATTGTCGCCACACATTGGCTTACCCGTGACGAAATTGCGACCAAACCATTGCGTAGTCCGCTCGTTTTAAGCTCGGTCGATGATTATTTAAACGGTCAACGCTATCCTCTTTCACTTTTGAAATCCTTTCTTGATTATGCGTAAAAACATTATTGTCGGCATGTCTGGCGGCGTTGATTCATCGGTGACTGCGTTACTTTTACTTGCACAAGGGCATAACGTCACCGGCTTGTTCATGAAAAATTGGGAAGAAGATGACGGCACCGAATTCTGCACCGCGATGCAAGATTTAGCCGACGCGCAACAAGTCTGCGATACACTCGGCATCGAATTAAAAACTGCGAATTTTGCTGCCGAATACTGGGACGAAGTATTTGAAGTCTTCTTGTCTGAATTCAAAGCGGCTCGTACACCCAACCCCGATATTTTGTGCAATAAACACGTTAAATTTAAAGCGTTTTTACATTACGCGATTGATGATTTAGGCGCAGATTATATTGCAACGGGACATTATGCACGGGTTGCCGAACACAACGGTGAATTTCAATTGCTCAAAGGTTTAGACCCCAACAAAGAGCAGAGTTATTTTTTATACACGCTCGGACAAGAACCATTGTCACGCACATTATTTCCAATTGGGCATTTACAGAAACCCGAAATCCGTGTGATGGCGGAATTAGCTGGTTTTACCAACGCGAAAAAGAAAGATAGCACCGGTATTTGTTTTATTGGCGAACGTAAATTTAGCGAATTTTTAAAGCGTTATTTACCGACCCAAGCCGGTGAAATGCGAACGCCTGAAGGTCAATACATTGGTCAACATCACGGCTTAATGTATTACACGCTCGGACAGCGACAAGGTTTGGGAATTGGCGGTGTGAAAGATGCACCCGATGAACCGTGGTATGTGTTGGATAAAGATGTGGTGAATAACGTGTTAATCGTCGGGCAAGGTCACGACCACCCGTTGATGTTGCATAATTCGCTGATTGCCGACCAACTCGATTGGTGCAGTAATCGCCCACTAACTGAAACGTTGCATTGCAAAGCCAAAACCCGTTATCGCCAAGAAGATCAAGATTGCGTCGTTACGCCATTGGAAAATGGACGTGTTGAAGTCATTTTTTCGCAACAACAACGCGCTATAACGGAAGGGCAATCCGTCGTTTTTTATCAAGGCGAAGTCTGTTTAGGCGGCGGTATTATTGAATCGAAAGCGAATCTTTGAAATGCCACATTCTCAAGACAATAAATTTAAACGGCTGTTTAATCATCACACCATGTACAAATATGACGGACAGTTGATTCACCAAGATTACGACGATGATGGCGCGTTAGAAGTGGTCGAAACAGACGGCGTGCGCTCGCTACATTTCGGGTCGTTGCCGCGCCAAAGTTCAATGTTACTGAGCGATCCAAACCAACTTTATTTGGAATATGCACGCACAATGACAAGTTGGATGTTGTTCAAAGAAACCTTGAACGATGACGCGCTGTTAATCGGTTTGGGTGGCGGGTCGCTGGCAAAACATTTGTTGCATCAATTCCCCGATTGCCAAGTCAAAGTTGTGGAATATCGTAAAAGTGTGGTGAAAATTGCCCGCAGTCATTTTGGGCTGCCGCTCGATGATTGGCGTTTGAAAGTCGTGGTTGATGACGGCGCAGAATATGTCCGCAAACGCCTTGACAGCGAACGTGAGTTATACAGTTTGATTATGGTCGATGCGTTTGATGCCACAGGCATGGCGGAAGCGATTTGTAATTTTGAATTTTTTGAACGCTGCCAAGCCTTACTCAAAAAAGACGGTATGTTAGTTATCAATTGTTGGGGCGGGGTACGTCGCCCACAATTTCAACAAATCGCGTTATGGCTTGGCAGATTATTTAACTGGAAATTGTTATTTATTCCCGTCGCGGGGCGAGGCAATATCATCGGTTTGGCGTTCCACGAAAAAACACCGACTTATGCCTTAAAAGATTTACGCACCCGCGCCATTATTTTGGAACAATTGCATCAAATCGAATTCACCCGCTTTCTAAAAGACTTGGTGAAACACAATGCTAGTGTGCTTCAAAACATTATTTACAAATAAAAAAATGTCCGAACAAATAATTTATCAAACCAAAGACAAAAATGGCAGTATCGAAGTCAAAGATGCAAACGGCGTGCGCTCACTGTATTTCGGTTCGTTCGCCCAACAAAGTGCGATGTCGCTCAAAAATCCCGACCAATTACATCTCGCTTACACGAAAGCGATGATGAGTTGGTTGTTATTTGAAGAAATTGGCGAGGACGATGTTTTACTTATCGGTTTAGGTGGTGGTTCATTGGCGAAATACTTGTTACAACATTTTCCTGAATGTCGCGTGGAAGTGGTGGAATATCGGGCAGTCGTGGCTGAAGTAGCGCACGATTATTTTGGTTTGCCGCGAGATGCGCGTTTGAATGTGGTGATTGATGATGGCGCACGGTATGTGAAAGAACGTGTGAATTTACAGCGTGAATTGTACAGCTTGATTATGCTCGATGCCTTTGATTCTCAAGGCATGGCGGAAGCGTTGTGTAATCCCGAATTCTTCGCCGCGTGTAAAACGATGCTCAAAAAAGATGGCGTTTTGGTCGTCGATTTGTGGAATACCACCGAACAATTCACGCAATTATTTTCATGGCTCGGTCGTTTGTTTGAAGCCAAATTATTATTTTTACCCGTTCACGGTATGGTCAATGTGATTGGTTTGTTTTTTCATGAAGATACGCCGATTTATTCCCAAAAGGCGTTACAAAAACGTGCGGTTCAACTCGAAAAAATCCACCATTTGCCATTTAAACAATTTTTAAAAGATTTAATCGCCTACAATCCTAATTTTATCGACAACGTCACGAGTCACTAATGCTGCAATCTTCAATCACGCCCCCGAATTTATTTAGTTATCGCCAGTATTGGGCGCACCGTTTTGGCATCGCGCCACAATTGCCGATGAGCCGCGCCGAAATGGAGGAATTGGGTTGGGACAGTTGCGATATTATTATTGTTAGCGGTGATGCTTACGTTGATCACCCGAGTTTTGGGATGGCGTTAATTGGACGAATGTTGGAAGCGCAAGGGTTTCGTGTCGGTATGATTGCTCAACCCGATTGGAAAAGTGCAAAAGATTTTCAGCAACTCGGTCGCCCCAATTTGTTTTTTGGGATTACCAGCGGCAACATGGATTCGATGGTAAATCATTACACCTCAGACAAAAAAATTCGTTCAAATGATGCTTACACGCCAAATGGCGAAGCCTCTAAACGTCCAGACCGTGCGACTTCTGTCTATTCACACCGTTGCCGAGAAGCGTTCAAAGACGTGCCGATTATTATTGGCGGCATTGAAGCAAGTTTGCGTCGTATCGCGCATTACGATTATTGGTCTGATACGGTGCGAAAATCGGTGTTGCTTGATTCTAAGGCTGATTTACTTTTATTTGGCAACGCAGAACGGGCGATTGTGGAAGTCGCCCACCGTTTGGCGAAAGGCGAAAAAATCCAAGACATAAAATTTATGCGTGGCACCGCGCATTTCATCAAAGAAATCCCCGTCGATTTCGCGGTAAAAGATTCGACCGATTTTGATAAACCAGGCGCAATTGCTCCGCCAATAAATCCATATCAAGAAGAATCACCTTGCGATAAATCTGAATCTGCGAACGAAAACGAAATCAAAGTCGCGCCGATGATTCAAAACATTAAAACGTTGCGCGAAAAAACAGCGATTCGTTTGCCATCGTATGAAACCGTGAAAAATGACCCAATTTTTTACGCCCACGCCTCACGAGTGATGCACGGCGAAACGAATCCGTATAACGCGCGTCCACTTATTCAAAAACACGGTGACCGTGAAGTGTGGATAAATCCGCCGCCGATTCCGTTATCCACGCCAGAAATGGACGGTGTATTTGATTTGCCGTATTCGCGTTTGCCGCACAAAAGTTACGGCGGTGCGAATGTGCCTGCGTTTGAGATGATTCAACATTCGGTCAACATTATGCGCGGCTGTTTTGGTGGCTGTAGTTTTTGTTCAATTACCGAACACGAAGGGCGCATTATTCAAAGCCGTTCGGAAGATTCGATTATTCAAGAAATCGAAGCGATTCGGGACACGTCGCCCGCATTTACCGGACACATTTCAGATTTAGGCGGGCCAACGGCAAATATGTATCGCTTGGCGTGCAAAGATAAAGCCATCGAAAGCGCGTGTCGCAAATTATCGTGTGTTTATCCTGGAATTTGCCCGAATTTGAATACTGACCATTCGTCGCTAATAAAATTGTATCGTCGCGCTCGTGGCTTGAAAGGTATTAAAAAAATCTTTATCGCATCGGGTTTACGTTACGATTTAGCGGTGGAATCGCCCGAATATGTGAAGGAATTAGTCACACATCACGTCGGTGGTTATTTAAAAATTGCACCTGAACACACCGAACAAAATGTGCTTTCACGCATGATGAAACCTGGCATGGGAACGTATGACCGCTTTAAAGAAATGTTCGATAAATTCTCAAAAGAAGCAGGCAAAGAACAATATCTGATTCCGTATTTTATCGCCGCGCATCCTGGAACGACTGATAACGATATGTTGGAGTTGGCTTTGTGGTTGAAACGCAATAATTTCCGCGCTGACCAAGTGCAAGCGTTTTTGCCGTCTCCGATGTCAATTGCGACGGCGATGTATCATTCAGGTAAAGACAGTTTGAAAAAAGTGAATCGCCAAGCCGCTGATATTCCGATTCCCAAAAGTGTGAAACAACGCCGTTTGCAAAAATCGTTTTTACGTTATCACGACGCAAAAAATTGGCCATTGTTGCGCGAAGCCTTAAAAGCAATGGGACGCGCTGATTTAATTGGGAATGGCAAACATCATTTGATTCCGAGTTATCAACCGGCTGGCACGTTTGATTCACCTGAAAAAATACAACCGTTTAAAACGAAATACACCGATTTTGGCAAAACGAAATCGAAACCAACGTTTTCTAAAAAACCGCGTTCACGTTAATTTTTATTTTCATAATTGCATGATGACGTTAATTTCTCGATTGATATTACGAAAACCCGTACAAACCAAGGTTTGTACTCTGAAAAATGGGAGTACAAACCTTGGTTTGTGCTTTTTAATAACGTTACTTTCTAGCACTGCATTCGCTAACGAAACAGTGAATTTACAATTGCGCTGGCATCCCCAGTTTCAATTTGCCGGTTATTACGCCGCGCTCGAAAAAGGCTATTACGCCAAAGCCGGTTTAGACGTTGTTATTCACGAAGGTTCACCCGAAAAAAATCCTGTTACCGAAATCACAAATGGCAAAGCCGAATACGGTGTAGCAAACAGTGAATTGCTTTATGAACGCTTACACGGTGCGCCATTAGTGGCTTTAGCAGCCATGTTTCAGCATTCACCATCCGTTTTATTAGCGCGAAAAGAAATTTTGTCGCCTAGCGATTTGATTGGTAAAAAAGTGATGATGCTTAATAAATCCATGGACACGGATTTGTTGGCGATGTTGAGCAACGAAGGCGTTAACAAAAATAGTGTTGGCGTTTTGGCGAGTAGTTTTGAACTTCAAGATTTAATTGATGGGAAAGTGGATGCGTATAACGCCTATTTGACCAATGAAGCCTATTTTTTGAAGTGGCAAAACTTTCCATTTACCGTTATCAATCCACGTTCTTACGGCGTGGATTTTTACAGCGATATTTTATTTACGACCGAGGACGAAATTCGCTTGCATCCGGAACGTGCCAAAGCCTTTCGCCAAGCAAGTATCGACGGCTGGAATTATGCGCTAGAACATCCAGATGAAATTATCGAGTTGCTGATCAACAAGTATTACGTTGAAAAATCCAGACGACATTTACGTTATGAAGCGGAAGCCGTGCGTCCGTTGGTGGTGCCGGATTTGATTGAAATTGGTCACATGAATCCGGCGCGTTGGCAAAATATGGCGGATACATTTGTGAAAGCCGGAATGGCAGACAATGAACAAGTCACGGAACGATTAGACGGTTTCATGTACGATCCCGATATAAAATTTGATAAAGAAAAATTGCACAGTTATTTGGGGGTGGCGGTACTTTTTAGCAGCTTGATATTTTTTATCATGTTAATTTTGTTAATTGCGTACAAATCCATTCGCCGCGAAAACAAAGAACGCCGCAAAATTGCCAACGCACTATTACGACAAGGTAATGATTTGGCGTTGCACAATCAAATTTTGAAAAAAGTCGGCAGCAACACGATTGATTTGCATACTTTGCACATGCTGTTGACGGAATTACTGCACGGTATTGAAATGCAATATCCGAATATGTTGTGTTCGGTATTGTTGTTAAATCGCGAAACAGGACAATTGCACCACGGTGCTGCACCGAGTTTGCCAGAATTTTATAACGAAGCTATTGATGGGTTAACGATTGGTGAAGGTCTTGGTTCATGTGGCACGGCGGCATTTCGGGGTGAGCGGGTCATCGTTGAGGACATATTTACGCATCCGTATTGGAAAGATTATTTTGAATTAGCACAACTCGCCAATTTGCGTTCATGTTGGTCACAACCGATTATCAATAGTCAAAATGAAATTTTAGGGGTTTTTGGCGTTTATCATCGAAAAGCAAGGATTCCTACATCAACGGAATTAGTTTCAATTGAGCAATATGCGAACTTGGTGATGTTGATGATTGAACGATGGCGCGACGATACCAAAATTCAACAGCTCGCGTTTTATGATCCGTTGACCGGTTTACCCAATCGCCGTTTGATGTCAGAGCGGTTGCGTTATGGCATTGAATTCGGGCGACGCGAAGGGAAACGCATGGCGTTATTGATGATGGATTTGGATAAATTTAAAGCCGTGAATGATAATTTTGGGCATTCGGCAGGCGACGAATTATTGAAACAAGTCGCCCAACGTATTCAAAATCGGTTGCGGGATGTCGATACCGTGGCACGTTTGGGCGGCGATGAATTTATTATTTTGCTGAAAGATATTGTCCACGTTGATGATGCGGCACGAATGGCAGAGTTGATTGTGCATGATTTGAGTCAGCCGTTTCAATTGGCGCAAAGCGATAACATTCAAATTGGCGCGAGTATTGGCATCAGCCTTTACCCCGAACACGGCGAAGATCCTGAATTGCTGATTGATCATGCGGACACAGCACTTTATCATGCGAAAGATGCGGGGCGAGGGCGGTTTGCCTATTTTTCAGAATCCTTAACGATTGCGGTGCGTGAACGAATAGAATTAGAAACGCGCTTACGTCGCGCCATTACGAATGAAGAATTACGATTGTATTATCAACCACAAGTTGAAATTGCGACGGGTAAAATCATCGGTGCGGAAGCCTTGATTCGCTGGCTAGATCCTGAAAATGGCTTGATTCAGCCAAATGCGTTTATTCCGTTAGCCGAGGAAACGGGCTTAATTGAAAAAATTGGTGAATGGGTGGTTTACGAAGCGTGTCGGCAAGGTAAAATCTGGATGGATTTAGGCATTACTGAATTGACGATTGCCGTGAATGTGTCGCCGGTACAATTTCGCCGGTGTGATTTAAATGAATTGGTGATGAATGCGTTACGCGATACGGGTTTTCCAGCGGCGCAGTTAGAATTAGAACTGACCGAAAGCGGTTTGATGGAGAATCAAGAACAAGTCATCGATATTTTGAACACCTTGCGAACGCAAGGCGTTAGGCTGGCTATTGATGATTTCGGTACGGGCTATTCGTCGTTGGCGTATTTGAAATGTTTCCCGTTACACGTTTTGAAAATCGACAAAAGTTTTATCGACGATATTCCGCAGCTCAAAGACGATATGGAAATTACCGCGACGATTATTGCGATGGGGAAAACCTTGGGTTTCAAAGTGTTAGCAGAAGGCGTAGAAACACCCGAACAGCTCGCTTTCTTGGAAGAAAAAGGTTGCGATATTTATCAAGGTTTCATTAAAAGCAAACCATTACCCGCTGATGATTTTTTGGCATTATTGCTGGCGGATTGATTAAAAAATTTTAAATTTGGATTAAAACATGACTACTGATTATAAAAAAACGTTGAATTTACCCAGCACGGGCTTTGCCATGAAAGGCAATTTGGCGCAACGTGAACCCGAACAATTGAAAAAATGGCAAGCCGCCGATTTGTACCAACAAATCCGCGAGATTTCAAAAAACCGTCCGAAATTTATTTTGCATGATGGCCCGCCGTATGCAAATGGTGAAATTCATATCGGTCACGCGGTCAATAAAGTTTTAAAAGATTTCATTATCAAATCCAAAACATTAAGCGGTTTCGACGCGCCTTATGTGCCAGGTTGGGATTGCCACGGGTTGCCAATTGAATTGCAAGTTGAAAAGAAAGTTGGCAAAGCGGGTGTGAAAGTTTCACCACAAGTTTTTAGAAATGCGTGCCGCGAATACGCTGCCAAACAAGTCGAAATCCAAAAAGAAGCCTTTGTACGTTTAGGCGTTTTTGGTGATTGGGAAAATCCGTATTTAACAATGGATTTTGCCTTTGAAGCCGATATTGTGCGTTCATTAGGAAAAATTGCCGCGAATGGTCATATTGTCAAAGGCGCAAAACCTGTGCATTGGTGTACTGATTGCGGTTCAGCATTAGCTGAAGCTGAAGTTGAACACGAAGACAAACATTCGCCCGCGATTGACGTGCGTTTTGCAGCGGTTGATAGCGCAGAATTTTTGTTAAATTTCAGTTCACCTGCGGGTCACGGCAAAATTTCGGTAGTGATTTGGACAACGACACCGTGGACATTGCCCGCAAACCAAGGCGTTGCGTTAAATCCCGAACTGACTTACGTTTTGGTTCAACACCACGATGAGCGTTTGGTTTTGGCGCAAGATTTGTTGGAATCGGCGATGCACCGTTACGGCAATTTGGATTACACCGTTTTGGCAGAATGCGAAGGTGCGGCGTTAGAAAATCAGCTGTTGCAACATCCGTTTTACGACCGTCAAGTCCCCATTATTTTAGGCGACCACGTTACCACTGATGCGGGAACTGGCGCGGTTCATACTGCACCAGCGCATGGTCAAGAAGATTATGTGGTCGGTCGTGTTTATGATTTGCCTGTGGATTGTCCCGTTGGTGGTGATGGCGTATTTTTATCAAACGTTGAAATTTTCGCGGGTGAACACGTTTTCAAAGCGAATGCTCATGTTTTAGAAGTGCTGCACGAACGTGGCGCGTTGGTGCATCAACAAACAATTCTGCACAGTTATCCGCATTGCTGGCGACACCACACCCCGATTATTTTCCGCGCCACGCCGCAATGGTTTATTTCGATGAACCAAAAACAGTTGCGTGAACAAGCACTTGCCGAAGTGAAAAAAGTCGCGTGGTTGCCAGAATGGGGTCAAGCACGAATTGAAAGCATGATGGAAAATCGTCCTGATTGGTGCATTTCACGTCAACGGACGTGGGGCGTGCCGATTGCTTTTTTTGTGCATAAAGAAACGGGTGAATTGCATCCAAAAACTGCAGAACTCATTGAACAAGTCGCACAACGGATTGAAAAATCAGGCATTGATGCGTGGTTTGACGCAACGGCCGTTGAATTTTTAGGTGACGAAGCAAGCGATTACGACAAAATGACCGACACGTTAGATGTTTGGTTTGATTCGGGCGTGACGCACGCGGCGGTTTTGAATCGTCGTGAACAATTGCAATTTCCCGCTGATTTATATTTGGAAGGTTCTGACCAACATCGTGGTTGGTTTCAATCGTCATTGCTTGCGTCGGTTGCGATGAATGGCGTTGCACCATACAAAACCGTTTTGACGCACGGTTTTACGGTCGATGCGAAAGGCCAAAAAATGTCGAAATCAAAAGGCAACGTCATTCCACCGCAATCCGTGATGAAAAGTTTGGGCGCAGACGTGTTGCGTTTGTGGATTGCATCGACCGATTATCGTGGCGAAATGCGCGTTTCTGACGAAATTTTAGAGCGTACCTCGGACGGTTATCGTCGTTTGCGAAATACGGCGCGTTTCTTGTTGTCGAATTTAAATGATTTCAATCCTGCTGAAAATTTGGTTGAAACATCGAAATTATTGCCGCTTGACCGTTGGGTTTTAGACCGTGCGTTTACGTTGCAAGAAGAAGTTAAAGCCGCTTACGAAACTTACCAATTCCAAACAATTTTCCAAAAAGTGCATCATTTCTGTGTGATTGATTTGGGCAGTTTTTATCTCGACATCATCAAAGACCGTCAATACACCGCAAAAACGGATGGTTTGGCGCGTCGCTCAACTCAAACGGCAATGTTCCATGTTTTAGAAGCCTTGACTCGTTGGATTGCACCGATTTTGAGTTATACGGCGGAAGAAATTTGGCAACATTTGCCTGCCGTTCATCAACGTCCAGCGTCGGTATTTTTAACCACTTGGTATGAAGATTTAGTGCCGTTGGATTCTGATACTGAGTTTAATCATGACTTCTGGCAAACTGTGATGACAGTTCGTGCGGAAGTGAGTCAAGCTATTGAACACAGTCGCACGATGAAGGAAATTGGTTCGTCATTAGCGGCAAATGTGGAATTGGAATGTGATACGAAAACGTTTGAAACGCTGGATAAATTAGGCGACGAATTGCGTTTTGTCTTCATTACCTCGGATGCAAAAATTTCAAAAGCGGATTCACTAAAAATCACCGTTACACCTTCAACTGCACCAAAATGCGTCCGTTGTTGGCATCAACGTGAAAATGTCGGTTCACATTCTGAACATCCCGAATTATGTGGACGTTGTGTTGAAAATATCGCTGGCGAAGGTGAGAAACGTCTTTATGCCTAAGTTTCCCATGTTGAAATGGTTGTGGCTTGCGTTTTTATCGTTAGGTTTAGACCAAGCCAGCAAAATCGCCATTGATAAAACGTTTGCGCTTTATGAATCGATTGCCGTGATGCCGTTTTTTAATCTGACTTACGTTCACAACACAGGCGCGGCATTTAGTTTTTTAAGTGAAGCAGGTGGTTGGCAACGATGGTTTTTTGCAGCATTGGCAATCATTATGAGTTTTATCATGACGCTCTGGCTGACACGTTTAAAAGAACATGAAACGTTATTAGCCGTCTCGTTATCGCTGATTTTAAGTGGCGCGATGGGCAATTTAATTGACCGCTTGGCTTATGGTTATGTGATTGATTTTCTTGATGTGTATTACGGAACCTATCATTGGCCCGCGTTTAATATAGCCGATTCCGCAATTACGATTGGCGTGGCGTTAATGTTGTGGGATTCGTTTAAATCGCAGGAAAAAGACGTATGAAATCACGCGACCGAAGACACGGATTAACCATCGTCAACACAGGCGAAGGCAAAGGCAAATCGTCCAGCGCATTCGGCATGGTTTTTCGTTCCGCAGGTTGGGACATGAACGTGTGCGTGATTCAATTCATCAAAGGACAATGGCAAACAGGTGAACAAAAAGCCGCCCAGCGTTTTGACAATATCGAATGGCACGCGCTCGGCGACGGTTTTACTTGGGACACCAAAAATCCTGAGCAAGATATTAAAACCAGCCGTGAGATTTGGGACTTTGCGAAACAGCAAATTTTGTCCGAAAAGTTTGATGTGGTGTTGCTCGACGAAATAAATTACTGTTGCGGCTACGGTTGGATTTCGGGGCAAGAAATCGCTGATTTCATTACTCAAGAAAAACCGTCATGGTTGCATCTGATTTTAACGGGACGAAATGCCGCGCCCGAAGTAATTGAAGTGGCGGACACCGTGACCGAAATGACCAAAGTGAAACACGTTTTCGCAACTGGTGTGAAAGCAGAGCAGGGCATCGATTTTTAAACAACGAGGAATTATTTATGAGCGAAGAAATAAAAGAACCCATGAGCCAAACGATGAAAATCGCGATTGCCATTGCAGGTGTTTTTGCAGCGGGATTTTTAATGGTCGGTGAAAGTAAACAAAAATCGGTTGCCGAAATGGAAGCCGAGTCGATGATTCGCAATTACGCCAACATTCAAGGCATGGCAAATCAAAAATGTCCTGCGGCGGTTGAAAGCGCGACGGGCGAACAAGTATTTTTCCCGACTAAAATCGACACCGATAAAGACACTTACATTACGTTAATGTGGGATGGTGAAAACACGGGAACGGGCGGTTTCAAAAAAGCCAGTTGTACGTTGAAAGCCTCGTTGGGCGGAATTTCTGAATTAGTTGTTGATGAGAAAGTGATTATCAAAAAGTAGCGATTACAGACAGTTAGATAATCCCACTACGTGTCCGTGAGCGTAATACACTCACGGATTTTATTTTGTGCCGGACATTAGCTATTTGCCCAATTCAATCCGTTGATCGTTGTCTTTATCCGCTTCGGTGAACCACTTCAAACGCGATTGGTTATATTCCTGTTCGCTAATTTGCGCGTCGTGATTATCGTCTAATTTATCAAATACTCGTTGTCCGACTTCTGCGCCAGAATCGGTTGTTGTCGGGTGTGAATGTTCGGCGTAACGTTGTAAAAATTCCGCCTGTTCAATCGCGTGATCGCCGTCAATATCCATTGTTTTAAAGCGTTGCGCGGCGGATTCTAAAAACTCTTCTTGCGTCACCACGCGGTCGCCGTTGTGATCAAATTTTTCAATCATATAGGCATTTTTAGCGGCATCTTCGGCGTAAACAATCCCGCTCAAAAACAACCCCATCAACAACACACTTTTTTTCAACATACAAAATCTCATTTCAATAATCCTCTTACATCGGCGAGCTGGTTCAGCTCAACATTTAAACGGGTTTTCAGCGTAGACGATTGAATTGCCGTTAACAAATTACCCGCCGCTTGCGTTTGAAAACCGTGGGCAAATTGCGCGACCAATGTGCGGATAAGAGCATCTTTTTCATCGGAAATAGGTAAACTCGCCAACATATCTTGCGTTACGGTAATAAATGCTTCGGTTTTTTCGGTATTTTTCAGTTTGCCGTAATAACTCACCAAATGACCGGCGATAATGGCTTTTTCAGCGGCAGTGAGTGTGGATTCATTCAAAATTTGGGTGGTATTCGCGATAAACTCTTGCGCCATTGTAGGTGAATACTCCGCAATTTCGATATTTACCAACGCCTTATAAACCGGTGCGTGTAACGATTTTTGTAGTTCCAACGCATTTGGCACAAATCCGGCTTTCAATGACTCACTAATCGCTTGATACAGCCATAAATCATAATGTTCCTTCGCATCCACTTGCGTCAAAACGCTTAACACCGATTGCCACTGATTACATTGCGCGTAACTGGTAATTAACGCACTCAATGTTTCGGATTTGAGTTGTTTTAATTGTGACGAGGTACTGTTTAACCATTGCGCTGCGACAGGGGCATTGTTGATTTCTTGATACGCACGCGCCACAGATGCTCGTAATGTTACTTGAGCATCGGCATCGGTAATCGGCACGAGCAGCGCGTTTATTTTATTGAAATAGCTATTGGCAATCGCAATGTTGCCGGTTTTGGAATAAACCACTGCCAATTTTAAAACTACGCCCAATTGTAATTCTGGCTTTGGCAAACTCGCCAATAAATTTTCAGCCCGTACGAGTAACCGATTGCTGCCATTTTCCAAGGTCAAATATCCACCGGCTTGCGCGAAATACAAGGCTTGTTCTTCGGGCGGCAGAGGCATGAGACGAGTTTCAAGCGCGGCTAAATAATCATCAACCCATTTGGTTTGTTTCGCTTGCTGTGCGGCGCGTAATAATGCACCAAGCGAATCGACGTAAACATCGTCAGCGACGATAAATTTACTCAATTTCGCCGCATTTTCAGGCAACTGTCGATCCAACAGAATTTTGCTGTTTTGAGCCAGAAAACTGTCCCATGTGATGTCGTTATTTAACACGGCAAACAGTTCTTGTGAATTAAGGGGCGATGGCGTGACGACAGCGGGGGTTATCATTTCCGACGCAGGTGGGGTTGCATTTTCAGGCGTAGAAGATGTCGTCGTTTCCAACAACATTTCTTCAGACGTTGGCATCGTTTCTCCGCCAGAATTACTGGCATTGGCAAACGCATCCGGATTTAATCCAAAACCTTGTAAAACTTGCGCGGCTTGATCGTGCGTTTTTTGCATCGCTTGTTGAGAATTCATCGGGGCTGCCGCTTTTGATGCGCCCCCTTTCGGGGTAGCGAGTTGAACCGAAGATCCCGCTGATGATGTTTCAGAACCCGTTGTCAATGAAGGTGTTTGCGCGGTGGATTTCGGTGCGGCAGATGGTGGCTGTAATTCTGTTAAAAAATAACTTGCGCCTGCCACAGCAACAATTAGTCCCCCGCCAATCGCCAGTAACTTAACGTTCAGTGGTGTTTTTTTAATTACCCTGTCGCCTTGTAATTCTTCTAAAACTTCTTTTTCCAAGTCCAATTTACGTTGTTTTTCAGCTTCTTCTTCCTGCTTTTTCACTGCTTGAATTTGCAGCGTTGTTTGTGATGCCAGCAATTTCGCCTTAATCGCATCACGTTCTTCGTTTTGTCGCTGTAGCTCTAAAAATTTAGTGATTGTAATGCTGCATTCCGGACATTTTTCTGGCTCTAAACTGTCTTCGCCGATGGGAATCTCATGCTGACAATATGGGCAAATCACCGATGTTTCGACGATTTCTTCTGCAATTGGAATAAGTTCTAAATGGGTTCGCCGTTGAATCGGACTATAGAGCGAAACCAATCCTAGTTTGCTCAAGGTACGTTGATAATTTATCGCTTCATTTTCGTTAGCATCACGACGAATACAGACGCTCGGTTGCGCGAGTAATTCGTCTAATTTAGACACGCTGATTTGCAAGGCTTTCGCGGCATTGACACGAATAGAATCGGCTTCTTCAATGCGCTCGGGGTTAATTCCTTTTATGAAAATATCGAACTTTGGCATAGCGTTTCCGGTTAATTTTAATGTTCTAAATCGTCCAATTTAATGTCGAGTAATTGGATATTAAATTCGGGAAGTTTTGCTTTTTCAGTTTCTATTTCAACAGGCACATCCCTGAGCGTGTTATTACTCAAACTGATTTTTAAACGTAAATTATTGGGCGAATCCGAATTTCCGAGCGCGTCTTCGAGGGACACTTTGCCTTGTTCGTAAAGTTTTTGTAGATGGGAATCGAAGGTTTGCATACCAATTTCTTCTGACTTTTCCATCGCCTCTTTGATGCCGTGGATTTCACCTTTTAAAATCAAATCACTGACGTACTGGGTGTTTAACAAAATTTCAACAGCTGCGACGCGCTTGCCATCAACAGTTGGCACTAACCGTTGCGACACAAAGGCTTTCATGTTCAACGATAAATCCATTAACAATTGTGTGCGGCGTTCTTCAGGGAAAAAATTGATAATACGGTCTAACGCTTGATTCGAGTTATTGGCGTGCAACGTCGATAAACATAAATGTCCCGTTTCCGCGAAGGCGAGGGCGTGTTCCATCGTTTCACGCGAGCGAATTTCACCAATCAAAATTACGTCGGGAGCTTGGCGCAACGTGTTTTTCAACGCATCTTCATAACTGAGCGTATCAACACCAACTTCGCGCTGGTTCACGAGCGATTTTTTGTGCGAATGAATAAATTCAATCGGATCTTCGATGGTAATAATGTGACCCGACGCATTGCTGTTACGGTAATCGATTAACGCCGCCAGCGAAGTTGATTTCCCTGACCCCGTGCCGCCAATAAACAAAATCAAGCCGCGTTTTTCCATAATGGATTTTTTTAAAATCGGCGGCATACCTAACGTGTCGATATTCGGAATATCTAATTTAATGTTCCGAATCACCAACGAAAAGCTGTTGCGTTGCCGGAAAATGTTAACCCGAAAACGCCCGATGCCACGTTCTGAAATCGCTAAATTCAATTCGGGTTGCAGCTCAAAAGCTTTGATTTGATCTTCATTCATCAAACTGTGGGCAATTTCTTTCAATCGTGGCGGCATAAGTTTGATATTTTCGAGCGGTTTTAACACACCTTGAAACTTCGCGGCGGGCGGCGCACCGACTGTTAAATATAAATCCGAGCCATCGTTTTGAGCCAAAATGCGTAAATAGTCTTTAAATTCCATGAGTGTGTCGCGGCAGGTAAAATTAAATTGAAAATAGTTTTTTCGTTGATAGTTATTTTGAAACATTTTTTCGTCATTCTATGTCAATTAGAGACTTGTACTAAACAAAACCTTTCGACTTTTAGCGGGTTTACCACGCTGTCGTAAAATAGGACTGATTTGTATATACTGTGAAAACTGCGTGTTACGCGGATTTCGTTGTCTTTAATGCTTAAAAACCCCGTCTTTTTTATCACTTTAGGATTCCTTTATGAATAATACTTTTTTTTCGGAAATCACCGGACAAAATGACATTGATCCCGCCGAAACCCAAGAATGGATTGAAGCGTTGCAATCGGTTTTAGAAGCCGAAGGCAGTGAACGCGCCCATTTTTTGATTGAACAATTAGTTTCAGTCACCCGTCATGCCGGTTTTGATATTCCATTCAGTGCGAATACGGCTTATTTGAATACCATTCCCGTCTCCAAACAATTGCAATTCCCAGGTGATGCGACGCTGGAACACCGTATCCGTTCTTACGTTCGTTGGAATGCAATGATGATGGTGTTGCGTGCTAACAAAAATACAAACGTTGGTGGACACATTGCCAGTTTCGCATCTGCCGCGACGTTATATGACGTGGGTTATAACCATTTTTGGCACGCACCCTCTGACAAACACGGCGGTGATTTAATTTATACCCAAGGGCATTCTTCGCCGGGTGAATATGCACGGGCGTTTATGCTTGGACGTTTTACGCCAGAACAAATGGATAATTTCCGCCAAGAAGTCGGCGGTAACGGATTAGCCTCGTATCCACACCCGTGGTTGATGCCAGAGTTTTGGCAATTTCCCACCGTTTCAATGGGACTCGGGCCGATTTGTGCAATTTATCAAGCGAGGTTCATGCGTTATTTGCGTGATCGTGGTTTAGCAAATACCGACGGTCGCAAAGTGTGGGCGTTTTTGGGTGATGGCGAAACCGACGAACCCGAATCACTTGGCGCAATTGGTATGGCGGGACGTGAACATTTAGATAATTTGATTTTCGTGGTGAATTGCAACTTGCAACGCCTTGATGGCCCGGTACGCGGCAACGGCAAAATCATTCAAGAACTCGAAAGCGAATTCCGTGGCGCGGGTTGGAATGTCATTAAATTGGTCTGGGGCAATCGTTGGGATAACTTACTGTCACGCGATAAAGATGGGTTATTAGTGGCACGAATGATGGCGTGTGTTGACGGCGATTATCAGACTTTTAAAGCCAAAGATGGTGCGTATGTGCGCGAACATTTCTTTAATACGCCAGAATTAAAAGCGATGGTGGCGGATTGGTCAGACAAAGATATTTGGGGTTTAAATCGCGGTGGACATGATCCATCGAAAATTTATTCTGCGTTCCAAACAGCGGCAAATCATAAAGGTCAACCCACGGTTATTTTAGCCAAAACCATTAAAGGTTATGGCATGGGAACGTCGGGCGAAGCGCAAAATACCTCGCATCAACAGAAAAAAATGAGCGATGGCGATTTAACGCATTTCCGTGATTTTTACCAATTACCAATTACCAACGAAGAATTACACGATTTGCCGTATATCACCTTCCCCGAAGGCTCGAAAGAATTGGCTTATATGCACGAACGGCGGGCGGCATTAGGCGGTTATTTGCCAGCACGTCGTCCAAAATCAGATGCGTTGCCCGTGCCGACATTACAGGATTTCAAAGTTTTGTTGGACGCGAATGACAAAGAAGCTTCAACAACAATGGCGTTTGTACGAATCCTAAACATTTTGGTGAAAGACAAAGCCATCGGTAAACGTATCGTGCCGATTGTTCCTGATGAATCGCGTACTTTCGGAATGGAAGGGATGTTTAGACAGCTTGGGATTTGGTCACAAGTCGGACAACTCTACACACCGCAAGATGCCGACCAATTGATGTTCTACAAAGAAGATAAAAACGGTCAAGTTTTACAAGAAGGTATCAACGAAGCCGGTGGTTTATGTGATTGGATTGCGGCGGGAACGTCTTATTCCACCCACAACATGCCAATGATTCCGTTCTACATTTTCTATTCAATGTTTGGTTTTCAGCGCGTTGCCGATTTGATTTGGGCAGCGGCAGACCAACGTACACGCGGTTTCTTATTGGGTGGAACGGCTGGACGCACCACGTTGAATGGCGAAGGTTTGCAACACGAAGATGGTCACAGCCATTTAATTTCGGCGACCGTGCCGAATTGTATTTCTTACGACCCAACTTATGCGTATGAACTCGCGGTGATTATTCAAGACGGTTTGCGTCGGATGTACGCCGAACAAGAAGATGTTTTCTATTACATCACCGTGATGAACGACAACTACACGCATCCAGCGATGCCGCAAGGTATTGAACAAGATATTTTGAAAGGTATGTATTGCTTCAAACAAGGCGATCAGGACGCAAAATTACGGGTGCAATTATTGGGTTCAGGCGCAATTTTCCGCGAAGCCGAATTTGCTGCCGAATTATTGCGTAACGATTGGGGCGTGGAATCCGATGTGTGGAGTTGCCCAAGTTTCACCGAATTGTCGCGTGATGCACAAAGTTGTGGACGTTGGAATCGTCTACATCCAACCGAAACTCCAAAACAATCACACATTAGCAAATGTTTGCCAAATGCCAATGTGCCTGTTGTTGCGGCAACAGATTATATTCGTGCTTTCGCAGAACAAATTCGTTCTGAAATCAAAGCCCCTTATGTCGTTTTAGGCACCGACGGTTTTGGACGTTCGGATACCCGCGAAAAGTTACGTCGTTTCTTTGAAGTAGATCGTTTTCACATTACCGTTGCTGCGTTGAAAAGTTTGGCAGATAACGGACAATTTGAATTGGGCAAAGTCGAAGTCGCGATTGCGAAATATGGCATTGATGCGAATGTAGCCGCGCCTTGGTTGAGATAAGGAAAGGACGAAACGATGAGTAATTTAATCGAAATTAAAGTCCCCGATGTGGGCAATGTGCATGATATTGATGTCATCGAAGTGGCGGTTCAAACGGGCGACGTGATTGCCATCGACCAAACGTTGATTACGCTGGAAACTGATAAAGCGAGCATGGACGTTCCTTCGACAGTCGCGGGAACCGTTCAACAAGTTCACATTAAAGTCGGCGACAAAGTGAACGAAGGTTCAATGATTGTGACGGTTTTGGCGAGTGACGAAGTGGCGGCACCTGCACCCGTTGTTGAAGTTGAATCAGCTCCAGCCGTTGTGGAAGAGGTGAAAGCAATTGTAGAAGTTGCGGCGGTTGCAGCACCTGCCGTTGTTGAAGCGTCTACACCAATGGTTACAAAAGGAAAAGCACACGCTTCGCCAGCGATTCGTTTATTTGCGCGAGAATTGGGTGTTGAGTTATCTCAAATTACCCAAGGTAGTGGGCGCAAAGGTCGAATCTTAAAAGAGGACGTGAAAACATTTGTCAAAAAAGTCATGGTCGAAGGCATCAAAGTCAGCGGCGGTACCGCGATTCCAAAAATTGCCGTGCCTGATTTTGCCTTATTTGGTGAAATCGAAACCAAACCGTTGAGCAAAATCAATAAAATCACAGGTCAGCACATGACCAGTGTGTGGTTGAATTTGCCGATGGTGACGTATCACGACGAAGTTGATATTACCGAAATGGAAGCGTTCCGCGTGGCGTTGAATGCTGAAAAATCGAAAGATGGCGTGAAATACACGGGCTTGTTGTTCATTGTGAAAGCAGTGGCGACGGCGATGCAACAATTTCCACGATTCAATTCTTCCTTGTCGAGTGACGGCGAAAGTTTGATTTTCAAAAAGTATTTCAACATCGGTATCGCAGTCAATACGCCGAATGGCTTGGTCGTTCCAGTGTTGCGCGACGTGGTGAATAAATCGCTCAAACAACTGGCGATTGATCTCGCTGAAAAAAGTGAAAAAGCTCGCTCGGGGAAATTATTGCCGTCCGATATGCAAGGCGGTTGCATGAGTATTTCGAGTTTGGGCGGCATTGGCGGCATGGCATTTACACCGATTGTCAACGCGCCCGAAGTCGCTATTTTGGGCGTGACGAAATCGAAAATTCAACCCGTTTGGGACGGCGCAGAATTCAAACCGCGTTTAATGTTGCCGCTCGATTTAACTTACGATCATCGCGTGATTGATGGCGCGGAAGGCGCACAGTTTATGGAAGCGGTGCGCTATTATTTGGGCGACATTCGCCGTTTGTTGGTTTAAGGAGAGAATCATGAGCGAAAATTTACAAACAGAAGTTCTTGTTTTAGGCGGCGGGCCTGGTGGTTATACGGCTGCATTTCGGGCGGCGGATTTAGGCAAAAGCGTTGTGTTAGTTGAGCGTTATCCTGTCTTGGGCGGCGTATGTTTAAACGTCGGTTGTATTCCGTCGAAAGCTCTTTTGCATTTGGCGCACACGATTCACGAAGCCGAAGAATCTGAAAATTTCGGCGTGACATTCGCAAAACCCGAACTCGACATTGATAAAATTCGGGCATGGAAATCGAGCGTCACCAAAGGTTTGAATGATGGATTGGGCGCGTTAGCAAAACAGCGCAAAGTCACGGTGATTCAAGGTGTTGGCAGTTTTACAGGTGCAAATACGCTGGTCGTTGGCGACACTACGATTACGTTTGAAAATGCGATTATTGCTGCAGGTTCGCAAGCCACTGAAATTCCCGTTTTTCCAAATGACGACCCACGCCTTTGGGATTCGAGTGATGCACTGGCGTTGCCGTTTATTCCGAAAAAACTGTTGATTGTTGGTGGCGGAATTATCGGACTGGAAATGGCGACCGTTTATCACGCGCTTGGCAGCGAAATTCACGTTGTTGAATTGATGGAGCAAATTATTCCAGGTTGCGACAAAGATTTGATTACGCCGCTGTTCCGAAAAATCAAAAAACAATACAAAAATATCTGGCTCGAAACCAAAGTGACCGCGATTGACGCGCAAGACGATGGTTTGAAAGTATCGTTTGATGGCAAAGGTGCGCCTAAATCTGAAATTTTTGATGCGGTTTTAGTGGCTGTTGGACGCAGACCGAATGGCAAAAAAATCGGTGCTGAATTGGCGGGAGTAGCGGTTGATGATTACGGTTTTATTGCCGTTGATAAACAGCAACGCACCAACGTGCCACATATTTTTGCGATTGGCGATATTGTCGGACAACCGATGCTCGCGCATAAAGCGGTACATGAAGGCAAAGTTGCCGCCGAAGTAATTGCGGGGCATAAATCGCATTTCGACGCGCTGACCATTCCATCGGTGGCGTACACCGATCCTGAAATTGCGTGGATGGGTTTGACCGAAAATCAAGCCAAAGCGCAAGGCATCGAATATGAAAAAGGTGCGTTTCCGTGGGCGGCGAGTGGGCGTTCATTAAGCATGGGACGCAAAGAAGGCATGACTAAAATTTTGGCTGACAAAGAAACAGGGCGCATTTTAGGTGCGGGTTTTGTTGGCACGAATGCAGGAGAATTGCTTGCCGAAGCTGTTTTAGCGTTGGAAATGGGTGCAGATATGCAAGACATTAGTTTGACCATTCACGCGCATCCGACGTTGTCTGAAACCTTTGCTTTTGCCGCTGAAATGATTGAAGGCACGATTACGGATTTGTATGTGAAAAAATAAGGCAGAATTTAACGGGTAAGCATGAGTTAATTCATGCTTACCGAATTTTCCAACATATTTTTAAACTCAATGAAAAATCCATGAATGAAAAAATTGATCAAATTAGGTTATTACTTACTACGCTTGAAAATGAGTTAGAAAATGACCAAGAAAAGGAATTTTCAAATAATTTTAGTGCGCTGGAACTACCCAATATCGTTTCATCTATTGTTGATTTTCTTCATCCATTATTAACACCTAATCAACTTGCCGTTTATTGGTATATCTTTAATAAATCGATTATTAAGACTGGAACGCAATACACGAGAACAAGTACAAGTGAAATGAGTCGTTATGTTGCAAAATCAGGGACTAAACAAGTAGAAGATTTAAGTAGTAAACTAATAAGCAACGCAATTAGCTTTTTAAAAGAAAAAGAAATTATATCAATCGTTGGTGATACCACAAGGGACGGAACACTATACAAAGTCTGCATTCCAGATGAAATTCCTATTTGCAAAGAACTAATGAAAGCTCAAATTCTGGAAGATCCACAATCAATTAACCTTGAAACAGAATTAGATTTTTACAATGTTGCCGAAAATAGATTGAAGATATTTGAACGAGATGGTTATAAATGCCATTACTGTAATAAACAACTAACTCGATTTAGTTCCTCTCTTGACCATATTCAACCAGTATCAAAAGGTGGGGATAACTCTTTTTCAAATCTTATAACAGCTTGTTTGCATTGTAATTCCGAGCGGGGAAATAAGCCTGTAATGGATTATGTAATTAGTCGTTCTGAACGAAAGCAAACCACATTATTTGAAGAATAAAATCACAGTAGGCTAAATTTCAACATGAACACATTAAGTTATTCGGCTTTTTACAACAAAGTGGCAATAGTAGACAGTGGTAAAACCAAACGGTTTTTTGTTTCAGTAAGGCGTTTGAATCCGAATTTTCCATAAAACGTCGCTATGTCATCATCCTTTGCATCGACAATCATGCCGAGGATACCAATTTTTTCTGCTATTTCAGCCGTCATTTTTAGGGCGTGAAAAATTAACGCATCACCGTATCCATTACCTTGATAACGTTTGGCAACCGCTAAACGCCCCAGTAGCAAAAATGGAATTTCATAATAACCGCCGACCTTTATATCGTTTGGTAGCGTATCCCTCGAAACAGAATGACCACTAATTGAGTAATAGCCCATAATTTTTGCGTTCTCAGCTAAAACATAAATTCGTGTCAAATTACGCTTTTGATCTTGATTAGCTTGCTGCTGTAAATAAACATTCAACGCATTTACCCCACAATCGAAATCCTTGCGATTATGTTTAGCTGCATCCAATTTTTCAAATTTCACGCCGTATTTCTCATTTAATTGTGGGAACATTTAGGCGTACAATACCAAAAAATGGCACGTTACAACAAATGGGAACCACAATGCTTGCAGAAAATTCAAAAAATGATGTCTTAAAAATACGCATGGACAGTCTCACGATGCAATTACTCGAAAAAGCGCGTAGTTATGTTGACCTAGATAGAAGTAAATTTATTCGTCAAAGTATTCAAGAGAAAGCAAATACCTTGATTACAGAACATGACCATACACGATTTAACGCGACTGATTGGCGAATGTTTTTTGAAATGCTCGACAATCCACCCGTGCCAACTGAGCGAATGAAAAAGGCGGCGTTATTTCACGAACAGTTGTCCTCCTAAAAGAATTGTCCCTATTTACCTAATCCCCCACAAAAAATGATAAGAAAATTCGTTGTTTTATTAACTTTAATGTTGCTTCTCGCTGTGAATTTCAGCATCTGGAGTTACGTTAATAACCCGCTACAAATTCAACCGTGGACAAAAACCACAATGGGCGTGACGTATGACCCAATGCGAAAACAAGACACGCAAAACAGCAATACATTTCCCAGTGCGGAAGAAATCGAAAATGATTTTGCCTTGCTAACGAATAAAGTCTTTGCCGTGCGGACGTATAACGTTTCCAAAGAAAAAGGTCTGGACAAAATTCCTGAACTTGCCGCGAAACACAATTTAAATACGACGGTAGGTGCGTGGATTGATGTTGATCCCGAAGAGAATCGCAGACAAGTCGATACGTTGATTGAAATTAACAAACAATACAATCCGAAATTGATTCGCCTCATGGTGGGGAATGAGTATTTATTACGCCGCGCCTTAACGGTGAGTGATGCCGAAGAGCAATTGATTGGTTATATTCGTGAAGTTAGAAAAAATTCAACTCGTCCCGTAAGTACCTCTGAAACGTGGGACATTTGGATTAAACACCCGAAATTAGTCGATGAAGTCGATTTTATTGCGATTCACGTTTTACCGTATTGGGAAGGAATCGCCGCTGAAGATGCCGTCGATTATGTATTTGACCGTTATAACGAGGTTAAAAAAACTTATCCGAATAAGCCGATTATCATTACCGAGGTGGGCTGGCCGTCAGATGGTCAACCCGTTAGACACGCCACGGCATCCGTTCACAATCAGGCAAAATTTCTCCGTGATTTCTTAAATCGTGCGGATCAAGAAAAAGTCACCTATTACGTTGTTGAAGCCTTTGACCAACCTTGGAAAAAATCCATTGAGGGTTCAGCGGGCGCGTATTGGGGGATTTTTAACGCGGACAGACAACCCAAATATCCTATGGATGGCGATGTCATTGCTTTGCCAAATTGGGAAAATTGGGCGGCGGGCGCGGGCATTTTCAGTTTGGTGTTGATGGGCTTGATTTTGCTTACTCGCAGCAGTTTAAAATTGTCCGGTATTTTCTTTTTTGGCTTGATGGCGAATCTCGCCGCATCAGTGATTTTCTGGTCAGTTTCAAGCGGCGCACAGCAGTATCAAACCACGTTAAGTCTTACCTTGTGGTGCTTAATGATTTTGATGCAGGTATTAGCGACGGTTATTTTACTGATAGAAAGTTTAGAAATTGCCGAAGTCGTTTGGCATCGCAAAACCATTCGTACTTTCCAACCGCTTACGCCAACAGCGGATTTTAAATATCCCAAAGTATCGTTGCATTTGCCGATTCATAACGAACCACCGTTAATGGTTCGCAAAACTTTAGAAGCCTTGGCAAAAGTGGATTATCCGAATTTTGAAGTGTTGGTGATGGATAACAACACAAAAGATGATGCGGTTTGGATGCCGGTAAAAGAAGATTGCGAACGCTTAGGCGAACGTTTCCGTTTTTTCCATTTAGAAAATTGGCCTGGATTTAAAGCCGGAGCCATCAATCACGCGCTTGAACAAACCGCCGAAGATGCTGAAATTATCGCGCTTATCGATAGCGATTATGTGTTGTCACCCGATTGGTTAAAATCGATGGTGCCGTATTTCGATAATCCAAAAGTCGGCTTTATTCAATCGCCACAAGATTACCGCGACCGTCATCAAAGCACGTTTAAAGAATTTTCCTATTGGGAATACGCGGGCTTTTTCAACATCGGCATGGTGCAACGCAACGAATACAACGCCATTATCCAACACGGCACGATGACGATGATTCGCAAATCGGCGTTAATCGAAGTCGGACGCTGGTCAGAATGGTGCATTTGTGAAGACAGCGAGTTGGGCATTCGTTTATATGAAGCGGGTTATGATTCGGTTTATGTGAAAGATTCTTTCGGTAAAGGTTTAATGCCCGACACGTTCTCAGGCTATATGACACAACGTTTCCGTTGGGTTTATGGTGCGATGCAAATTATCAAAGCGCATTGGCGCAGCTTTTTACCGACCAGCAACGCGCTAACTGCCGCACAAAAGTATTATTTCGTTGCGGGTTGGTTGCCGTGGTTTTCAGATGCGTTGGCGTTAGTCTTTACGACGACCAGTTTGTTAATCACTTCGTTTGTTGTTTACGATCCGTCGCATCCCGAATTACCCGCCAACGTATTTTTGATGCCAACGGTTGGACTGTTTGTGTTCAAGATTATTCGCGGTTTATGGTTGTATCAAGCACGAGTTCCGTGTTCTGTTTGGCATTCATTGGGTGCTGCGTTATCGGGTTTATCTTTGACGCATACCGTCGCGCTTGGCACGATTCAAGGGCTATTCACGTCGGGAAAACCATTTATGCGAACCCCGAAATATGAATCTCAAGGCGCGTTATTTTCTGGCTTACGGATTATTCAACAAGAGCTGTTGTTGTTAATTTTGCTTGGCTGGGGGATTTTTGAAATCAGCAGATTGGAATATGTCGATAATTTAAATGGTAAATTGTGGATGGCAATTTTGGCTGTTCAAGCAGTGCCATATTTCGCGACGTTAATCACCACGTTAATCAGTGTTGCACCAAGTTATTTCACTAACAAATCGGCAGAAGAATTAGACGACGATGTGTAACTATTTCGTTTAGGCTTAATCGGTAGTGAAACAGGGCGACCACAAAGGATCGCCCTGACGAGATTTTGGTTTTGTGGGCAGATTTCTGTATACGATATGATGAAGGCGAATACTTAACACGACCCTCTTGCGAAATCTGTTAGCATCGTGAAGAATGCTTTAACTTCACTTCTAATTTCGTATAGAAAATCATGGCTACCATTACAGATAAAACCGCTCCCAAACTTGTTTCTTCAACACCCAAGGCAGGGAGTGTTGCTATCGCAACAACTGCAAATTTAGCGCTGACATTTAACGAACCCATTAAAGTCGGCATCGGCACTATCATCATTACCGACGGCACAGATAGTCACAAAATTGTTATAACAGACAAAAAACAAGTGAGCGTCAGCGGCAGTCAAATCACCCTCAATCCCACCACCGATTTACTTGCGGGTCATCATTACAGCGTCACTATTCCCACCACCGCAATTAAAGATTTAGCAGGCAATAAATATGCTGGTATTAGCAACAACGCCACGTTAAGTTTTGATACTGCTGCCGCCACACCGCCGTTTTTAGTCTCCTCAACGCCTTCGGCAAACAGTACCGGTCTAAAAATAAATCAAAACTTAGTGCTGACGTTTAACGAAATCGTCAAAGCAGGCAGAGGCGATATTGTTATCAGTAACGGTTCGGATATTCGCCGCATTGCTATTTCGGACAAGAGCCAAATCACTTTTAACAATAAAACCGTCACGATTAACCCGTCAGATGATTTGCTCGCTAACAGCGATTACACCGTACTATTTTCCGCCGACGTGATTAAAAATAAAGCGAACATTTCCTTTTTGAATGCGCCGCTACCTTTCACTACGCAAGATTTAGCCCCGCCACAATTAGTCAGTTCCACACCTGCCGAAGGCGATATTATTGATAACACCAGCAATCTTGTGTTGACCTTCGATGAAAAAGTGCAAGCTGGAAGCGGCAACATTGTGATTACCAACAATAACGACGATACCCGCACCATTTCCATTGCCGATAAAACGCAAGTCACCATCGCCAATAACGTCGTTACTATCAATCCCACCGCAGATTTAAACAGCAACAGTCCTTATGTGTTGGAATTCAATAACGGCGTGGTTCAAGATTTAAGCGGAAACAAATTTGTCAGCGTGGATGGCGCGACGGCGTTGAATTTTACTGCCCTTAGTAAACCCATAACCGGTAAAGTCAGCGACGGTTATTTGAGCGGCGCAACCATTACGCTCACCGATTCCGCTGGTAATATCTATACTCAAATCAGTGACGCACAAGGTAATTTCACTTTCCCCGCTGGTACGCCAAACGGTGTCCTCATGGCTGTTGGCGGCACGGATTTATCAACCGGTCAACCATTTCAAGGCGTGTTAAAAGCCCCCGCTGGTTCGGTGATGATTACGCCACTCACCACGTTGCAAGAAAGTTTTATTGAAAAAGAAAACATCACCGCTGCACAAGCTGAAAAATTAGTGGCTACCGCGTTGGGATTTGATGCCACTAAAATCGATTTGCAAAATTACGATCCGACAGTCGCGTTATTGAAAGCCGACATCACGGGTGTGGCGGCAGACAAAACCGCTGCGACAAAAATGCTCGCGATTACCGCCGAAGTCTCTAATTTCCTCGTAACTGCGGGTGAAATTCTGCAATCCGCTGTTGATTATACCGAGACAACAATAGGTAATTTATCCGCCAAAGTGGCTAATGATGCGTTGGTGAATGCACTCGTTACCGCCATTGAAACAGATATTAAAACGGGCGACGGTGTGATTGATTTGGCAAATCCAGCGTTATTGAAAACGGTATTTACTCAAGCCGCCACGTTAGCCGCCGCGAATTCAATCGGGAAAAATGACACGAGCTTTACCACGAACATCAGCAAAATAACCGACACCGTCGTTACAGTTTTGAAAGATGCTGCCGATAACGTCGCGGCGGCGGTAAATAACGGTGGAAGCGCGTCCACATTACTCACGAATATCGACAAAGTGTCGGCGTTTACACAAAACACCATCGGCGGAAGCGTCTTGCAAAACATGACGACCAGCGACGCACTGTCTGCATTTACAGGTACTACAGCCGATAACAGTATAGCCGCCCTATCCGTTACGCCGCTTTCAGGTGTCGCTTCGAAAAATGATTTGATAGCACAAATTCTGGCGGATGCGGCAACCGCTAAAGCTGCCACTGATGCGAAAGTTGCCGCCGCAAAAGCTATTTCGGATGCTGCGGCTGCAAAAGCTATTTCGGATGCTGCCGCTGCAAAAGCTATTTCGGATGCTGCCGCTGCAAAAGCTGCTTCGGATGCTGCCGCTGCAAAAGCTGTTTTGGACGCTGCTGCTGCAAAAGCTATTTCAGATGCTGCCGCTGCAAAAGCTATTTCAGATGCCGCTGCGGCAAAAGCTATTTCGGATGCCGCCGCTGCAAAAGCTATTTCAGATGCCGCCGCTGCGAAAGCTATTTCGGATGCTGCCGCTGCAAAAGCTATTTCAGATGCCGCCGCTGCAAAAGCTATTTCGGATGCCGCCGCTGCAAAAGCTGTTTCGGATGCCGCCGCTGCAAAAGCTGCTTCAGATGCTGCCGCTGCAAAAGCTGCTTCGGATGCTGCCGCTGCAAAAGCTGCTTCGGATGCTGCCGCTGCAAAAACTGCTTCAGATGCCGCCGCTGCAAAAGCGATTACAGATAAAGCTACTGCCGATGCCGCTGCAATACTTGCCGCTGCACAAACTGCCGCCGCCACACAAGCCGCTTCCGCTGCTGCCGCTGCAAAAGTGGCTTCGGATGCCGCCGCCGTTGCCGCTGCAAAATTGATTTCCGATGCACAAGCACTTGCTGCCGCCACGCTTGCCGCCGCCGCAGATACTACCCCGCCGACGTTAGCGTTGAGTACGCCCGCCGATAATGCCACAGGGGTCGTTATCAATAACAACATCGTGATGACGTTTAGCGAAAACATAAAAATCGGTAGCGGCAATATCGTGATTGCCAGCACCAGTGACACGCGCACCATTTCTGTTTCGGACACGTCACAAGTTTCAATTTCAGGGAATTCGGTCACGATCAATCCCACCGCTGATTTGAATGAAGGCGTGAACTACAACGTGACATTAGCGTCTGGTGTGATTAAAGATTTGGCGGGAAATAATTTTGCAGGTATTAGCGATGCCACCGTGTTGAATTTCACCACGCTGATTACGCCTATCGGTACCGTCAATAATGAAACATCAGGTGCTGACATAATTAACGCGAATCAAGGGGACGTGACGGGGACTGCCAAAGCATTTACGGCGACGAGTAGTGACCAATATGTCATTCAAGCTGCCCTAGTAAACGGTGCGCTATCTTCCGCTAACATTACGATTGCCAATTTTAGTGCAACGAATAAACTCGTTTTTAATGTGAATGAATCCACAACTCATGTCGGTGTAACCGCCGATTTTGTTATCGTCGATTCGCTTTATAACATCGCTGATAATGGCACTGATGTTTCACTCTTCACAAATGATGGCAACGGTAATGTTCAATACATTACGCTTCTTGGGATTTCACACGCAGGAGTCACTATCGATAATATCACTCAGCTCAACACAGTTTTAGGCAATAATGCAGTAACTTTCATTTAGTAATTTTTCACATAAAGAAGAGGTTTTATCATGGCTATTCTAATTGCAAAAGCATCATCAGGTGGTTCACCTGTTTATACCTTCGGGTCAACTAACGAAACGGCGGGGACTGACATCTTCTACGGTATTAAGACTGTTGCAACCCCAACTTTAAACTTCACTAGCAGTGCGGCGAGCTTAGTTGTTGCAGCTGTTATCGACGGCGAAACCGTAAATTTAACCACTATTAAGCCTGCTGGTGCTGCTACGGTCGCATTGTCTGGTAACGAAGTTGTTTTAACTAATAGTGCTAAGACGTATAAACTCGACGCATGGAATGCAGCCGAAACCGTTACTGTCAACTTTGGCAGTGGTGGAAAACTGAGCATTGCTAGAGATGGTAGCGGTGTTTTTTCTTATACCGAGACGGTTTATACCAACACGGGGGCTGCTGGTACTAACGTAACTAAAAACTCTGGTAATACGCTTGATTTTGCTATCCCTGTCACGCCGGTAATCACTCAAACTCGTCATACTTCAACAACTGTCACAGCGGACACAGCAGCTTTACAAGGTTCATACGCGACTGCTTATCCTACTAGCGATGCGAATTGGGGAATTTATTTTGTAAATTCAAGTTTGGCTCAACCCACTACTGTTGGCGCACTTGTGACAGCTGTTAGCACTCCGACTACAGCACTAGAAGTCAGTACGACTGCTTACAGTTCTGCTACCGTCACGATGGGCGATTTAGTTGATGGTACTTATAACGCCTACGCTGTGGATAAATATGGCGATTTGTCTGCTGCTGGCACAACGGTCATTACTCAATTCTCAGATATAGCGGCTGTTGCTTCTGCGAATGCTTCTGCGGCGGCTGTTTCCTCTACTGCCGCTACGGCGGCTCAAACTTCTGCCAATGCTACCCTCACTATAATCAACACTGGTAATAGTGCCTATACCACGCTTGTTACTACCGACACGGGTCATGTGACCACTTATGCTAGTGATGCGAGTACCGCTGCGACTGCTGCTGCGACTGCTGCGACCAGTGCTGCGGGGGCTTCTACTATGTCTACAGCAACTGGTTACGCAACTACTGCAAATACCGAAGCTGGCAATGCCGCGACTGCTGCCACAGCGGCACAAACCGATGCGACTAATCTCAACGCTGACCTTGCAGTTCTTATCGCGCACGGCGTGCCAGGATTAGCCCCCGCACCTATCAATGCGTCGTTGAACGATTATGCTTCAAACGGAACTTTAGCAAGTGTTCCCAGTTACATTAACGGCAATCAAGGTAATTCATTTGGAAGTCCGATTTCTTTTACTGCCAATTCACATGATGCGTTTATCATCGACACAGGTATCACAGGCGGGATTACCGACTCTGTCACCGCTGCTTCCGTTGTCGATACCCTTACTTCATTATCCGCCGCAAACATTACGATTGCTGGCTTTGGTACGACTAACGACCTCATTTTTCACGTTGGTTCAACCTTTGCTGACAGTACCGATAATTTACTTGCACTTGATGCGCTTTACTCGATGCGCTTTACTCGGTTTCTGATACGGTGACGACACTATGGGCATCGGGTAATACTTCTGAAATTGATACCATCAAACTAAGTAGAAACATTGACGGCAGTGTTCAACAAATTAGTCTCACAGATATTACAAATGGAACTCATATTGCCTCAGCTGATGCTGTAGTTATTAACAGCGTTACTGCGTTGAGTACCCTTCTTGGTGGTCATATCCTATTCATTGCTTAATCTGTAATTTCATAAAGCGGGGCAGTTTTTAAACCTGCTGAAAACCTCAAAACCGCCCACTTCTTGTGAAAGAAGGGGCGGTTTTTTGTTGTGGTATGATTTGGGAATGGATTTTTAAACAGCGGAATTG
Source organism: uncultured Pseudomonadota bacterium (assembly GCA_903848935.1). Lineage (GTDB taxonomy): Bacteria > Pseudomonadota > Gammaproteobacteria > Methylococcales > Methylomonadaceae > UBA10906. Next base: position 65,890 of record CAINHO010000001.1, read on the forward strand.
ACGATGCCCCCCAAAATTAGAGAACTCATTGAAATTTTAGAAGCTGCTGGCTTTGAAAACAGAGGCGGTAAAGGTAGCCATCGGAATTATAAGCATCCGAATGTTGCAACTTCAGTGACAATTTCTGGAAAATCTGGCGCGGATGCAAAACATTATTTGATTAAAGCGGTGAAACTGATATTGGAGGATTCAAAAAATGAAAACGAGTAATCATTATCCCAAAATAGTGGAATGGTCTGATGAGGACGGTTGTTACATCGGCAGTTGTCCAGGTTTAATGTATGGTGGCTGTCATGGTGATGACGAGGTAAAAGTGTTTAAGCAATTGTGTAAAATTGTAGACGAATGGATTGAGATTTATAAGAAGGACAATATAGCTTTACCAAAGCCGGTGTCGATGGATAAATTCCACAGTATAGCGGCTTGATTTTAATTCGTTCAAACCCCCAAAACCGCCCACTTCTTGTGAAGGAAGGGGCGGTTTTTGTTGTGGTATGATTTGGGAAGATGTGGTTTTGCGATTTCATTTTTGTTTCCTTTAAAATACAATTAGCCCATGAAATACGAAATTAAAAAATCTACATCATTTGAGACTTGGATTGAAGAACTCAAAGACCCCGTGACACGAAATAGATTACTACTTCGACTTAATCGCGTGAGCGAAGGGAATTTCGGCAAGCTTGACATCCTCCCCGCCCTAAAGGGTTTAAACGGGGATTCCTTATTGCTAAGGAGCAGGCGTGTATCGCTACTACCTACTGGTTTCTGCTGCTGACTGCATTACAGCGCGGTTCACTTCACAGACTAGCCCCCGATAGACCTCGGGTTATTTTTACAACTTTTACTAACATTTTCGAGGCTTCACCATTGTCGCTTGGTTTTCGCTGATATAGATTTGAAATCCTCTACTAACTGGTTGCGATACTAACACAAAGCTGAAGAATATCGCTACTGTGAAGGCGGTCGAATTGAGCCGCTTACATCCCCGCCCTAAACGGCGGGGTCTTTCGCTACTTAGGATAAATTACTTGCGCCGAATTTGTTTGAGTTGAAATTTACTTTTGGCGGTGGGATTCGCATTTATTACACGCTCAGAAATAACCAATTTGTTTTCTTGTTGGCTGGCGGTAACAAAGCCACTCAAAGTAGCGATATTGAAAAAGCAAAAGCCATTTTACAAATCCTTGAGGAAAAATCATGAGTGAAGAATTTACGCCGTTTGATGTTGCCGATTATTTAAAAACTGACAACGATATTAAGATATTTTTAAAAGAAGCCGCTAAAACTGGCAATTTTTCGGATTTCATTCACGCGCTCAATACTGCAGCAAGGGCTAAAGGCATGAGTGAAGTTGCCAAAAATGCGGGCGTAACGCGAGCCAGTTTGTATAAATCGCTGTCTGAAAATGGCAATCCGCGTTTTGAAACGGTTGCCAAAATCGTTGAATCATTCGGTTGTAAAATCGTATTGGCATAAAAATCTGGTAGTTGTTAAACCCGCTAAACCATCAAAACCGCCCGCTTCTTGTGAAAGAAGGGGCGGTTTTTTGTTGTGAGAAATAAAGTAATCCCTTTAATTGATATACCGCTGTAATGGTTGATATGACTGCTGTCACTTGGTTGTTAGCTGTCGAGTTGATTGATATAACATTGATTTGGAAGATTATAACGTCCAAGAATTTACTCATCAGCACTTCATAAATGAACAAACTTCCCGACGATCTTTAATGCGGGTTCAATTAACTTCATTTAATCGACTTAACGCACTAAAGGATTCCGAAATGGCTATTTTAATCTCACAAAAAAATGCGAGCAGCATGGTTTCTAGCGCGGCGGCATTAACTGCATATACCTTCAACGCCGCAGCGGCAAATTCAAGTTCACTCAACTTATTCTTCGGGCTTTCTGATGTTAAAGAAACACTGAATTACAACGGCGGAAATCTTAAAGTTGCTGACGTTTCAACGGGCGATATTTTTAACATTACCGACACTGCGCCCGCTACAGCCATCGGCGTTTATCGATCTGGCAACACGGTTATCGTAACCAATAACGCCAAAACTTATACGTTTGGCGCACTCGCAAGCAGCGAAACTTTTACTGTCACATTTGGTACAGGCGTGAAATCTATTGATATTGCTAGAAATGCTGGTGACATAATTACTTGGGCTTACACGATACCTAATGGGGTAGGAGCAGCTACACTGAACGTGGATCATACTTCATCACCTCTCGATGTTGCCGCACCGACAGCAACGGCAACAACTCTACTCACTAACACATACGCTAACGCGACGGTTCAAAGCACAGAAACGGGTACCGCTTTTTTGGTGAAAAATACAATTACCGTAACATCTTCGACAAACCTGATAAGTTTGGAAGCCGCCAATGGTGCATCAGTTAATTCGGCTGCAGTGACTGCCAATGTATCTAACTCTGCTTTTTCTACAGCGGGATTGGTTGATGGGATTTACAACCTTTATACGGTTGATGTAGCAGGTAATGTATCAGCGGCGGCAACTAATACTATAAACATCATAACCGCGATGAGTGGAACAATTCTAAACCCTGTAACTACTCAAACAGGGTGGAACGATATTATCAACGGTAATCAAGGCGCACCTGCAAATACGGTGAACTTTGACGCAACGGGTGGTGTTGACACTTATGTTATTTCAACAAACTCGGGCGCGAACATTTTAATCAATGGCTTTAGCTCCGCTTCAGCGGGAGACACACTCGTCTTTGATATTGGATCATACACAGGTGGTCATACCGCTTTTTCTGCTGCAAATACCTCTACTGGTTATTATAGTTTTGCTGACAACGGCACGGATACTGTGTTAACTCACAACACGGATGGGGCTATTCAAAGCATTACACTTGCTGGGATTTGGGATAGTACGAATGCTGTTGGCGGCACAATTGATACCCTCGATGAATTGAATACGGTTCTGGCTCTTAATTCAGGGTCGGTAATTGGTTATGACTCGTTGTTCGTCGCGTCAGATACAACATTCAGTGCAACCTTTTATAAGGCAGGCACGGTGGGATTGTATGATTCTACAAATACTTTATTAAGTTCAACTACTGCGACTCCGTTAACGGCTAACACCACGGCGACTTTTACTGTTGCAGCACGAACTATTGCGAGTTCTGCTACGTTAGAAATGCGTGATGCGGCGGGTACGGTTATAAAGTCTACCAATGTCATTTTGGGTACGACTGCTGCTGATGCAACTGCAACACTGGATGGTACAGCTAATGACGATGTTATCTTCGGCTTTGATGGTGCCGATTTAATTGATGGTAAAGCTGGGAATGACGTGATTTATGGTGGTGTTGGTGATGACTCGATCACCGGTGGCGCGGGTAATGACTCGATCACCGGTGGTGCCGGAGCAGATACTTTCAATGTTGATTCTGGTACTGACACAATTACCGATTTCCTGAGTGGTTACGACTTGTTGGTCATTTCTTCTGGCGCAACTGCACACGTTTATGCGTCTACGGTGGCAACGGGAACGAGTGCGATAACTTACAATGCCGTGACTAACGCGGGAATGTTATACGTTGATGGTGCCACGTTAAGCGATGGCACAACAGATGTTACGGGTGCTGAAACGATTACCGGTTCTGCGGGTGCCGACAGTATTACTGGGGGAGCTGGAGCTGACAACATTACGGGTGGTGGTGGTATAGATAGCATTACGGGTGGTGCTGGTGATGACATAATTACGGGTGGTGCTGGTGCAGATGTTATCACTGGTGGTGCGGGTGCTGATAAGTTCCGTTTCGCCACAATAGCAGACATCACGACTTCGGCTAACGTTGATAAAATTACCGATTTCGTTACGGGATCTGACAAAATTGCTATTCAAGGTGATGCAGGTGCCTCAGCTACTTTGTTGGGCTTAACTCTAGTGACTGCAACGGCTACTGCTGCCGTAATGAATACAGCGATAGCCGATGCAACCTCAGTGGCAACAATCGCCGATGTATATGCCGCTTTAGCAACGTCCTTAGATAATACTACTGGGCATGAATTCACTGGGTCAACAGCCACGGCGGATGGATTAGTGGCGCGTGTTGTCACTTTTGCGACGGGTACTGCTGCAGGTACCTATTTGGTTGTTAATGATTCTACCGCCGCTTTTCAAGCCACTTATGATTTGGTTATTAACCTTACTGGTATTACTGGTGGTGCTTTTGCTGCCAGCGACATCATGATGACTGCATAAGACTTTCTCAAACTCACTTAAAACCTAAAAACCGCACTATTTTTGTGAAGGAAGGAAGGTTGTGCGTTCATGGGGTGAATTCCTCTTGTACATGAAATGAAGTGGAAAAATTTGAATAAAAAAGGGCGTGATGAAAATTACGTCCTTTTTTTAAGGTTATAACTCAACTTCTTCGTCAGAAATTTCCATAAAATTTTGCCAAATTTCATTTGGTTTCCAAGACGGCAACATAATCTTTTTAGCATCCTCTGGTGTTGCACTACAAACCAGCCGTTGATACAGATAAAGAAAAGCTGATGCTCGATAATTAGCAACACAATGCACCCACACTTTTTGATTTGTAAATGCGTCCATTACCTTAATGAATGTATGCAGATGATTCACATTAGGTGCATCAAAAGGAACAGGGATGTGTACATATATCATCTCGAGTGCTGTCACGATATTACCTTCTTCAGGAATAGCCGTATCAGAATTAGGCATAGCAAGATTTATAACGACTTGATATTTCTCCTCTGCAATACTTCCGAATTGCTCACGATTAGGTTGCCCAGAAGAAGCGACACGCTCTGATACATGAATGTAGTTTTTAATATTTTTGATACTCATATTTTTTAATCTTAATTTTAAAAACTTAGGATTTTAACCTAAACAATTCAAAAGAACGCGCCCTACCAAATCAACTACCCATTCAACGCTTTCAAAACCGCCTGCAACGTCGCATTGGCATCACCAAAAAGCATCCGCGTGTTTTCCATAACAAATAACGGATTCCCCACACCCGCATAACCCGAAGCCATCGAACGTTTCATTACAATCGTGGTTTCGCCTTTCCAACATTCAATCACAGGCATTCCCGCAATCGGACTATTCGGGTTAGTCAACGCCGATGGATTCACAATGTCATTTGCACCGATGACAATCGAGACATCGACTTCGCCCCAATCATCGTTAATTTCGTCCATTTCATAAACAATGTCATACGGCACTTTCGCTTCGGCAAGCAAAACGTTCATGTGTCCAGGCATCCGACCTGCAACAGGATGAATCCCGAAACCGACTTTTTTACCTTTGCCACGCAACAATTTGGTCATTTCATAAACCGTGTGTTGCGCTTGGGCGACCGCCATCCCATAACCTGGAATAATCATGATATTTTTTGCTGAAAGTAATAATTGCGCGGTTTCTTCAACAGTAATCGATTGTACGTCGCCAACAATTTCAGCGGCTTTACCACCTGAAGCCGTCCCAAAACCACCCGCAATCACGCTCAAAAAATGCCGATTTATCGCACGGCACATGATGTAACTCAAAATCGCGCCGCTACTTCCGACCAACGCACCCGTGACAATCAACAAATCGTTGCTTAACATAAAACCCGTTGCCGCCGCTGCCCAACCTGAATAACTGTTAAGCATCGACACCACGACGGGCATATCTGCGCCACCGATTGCCATGACCATGTGAATGCCAAATAGTAAGGCGATTCCCGTAATTATCATCAAGTAGGTCAACCTTGGGTCATAGCTTGCGTTACACAGCAAAAAACAATCTGTTACATCGAGAAGTAAGTATAAAAACAGAATGGTTGACAGCAACAAACCTAAATTTAGCCAATGCCGTGCGGGTAATAACAACGGTTTACCACTAATTTTTCCGCTGAGTTTGCCAAACGCAATCACTGAGCCTGAAAAAGTCATAGCTCCAATGAATACGCCTAAACAAATTTCAATCCGATGAATCATTTGTTCAGTATTTAAACCTTCTCCATGATCTAAAAATAATGAGCCTTGTTGCTCTAAAAAACTCGAATAACCAACCAATACCGCCGCTAGCCCAACTAAACTGTGCATGATGGCGACGAGTTCTGGCATTTGGGTCATTTCAACTTTTAACGCTGCCTTCGTGCCAATCAAACCACCAATTAACAACGTGATAATCAAAATTTCATACGACCATATCTTCGCGCTTAACGCTGTGGCGACAATGGCAATCACCATGCCGAACATGCCGTAATAGTTTCCTTTGCGAGCCGTTTCTTGATTACTTAAACCACTCAAACTCAAAATGAAAAGAATCATGGCGACGATGTACGACATCGTAACTAAACCGTGTGACATAGTTTTCCCCTTATTTTCTGAACATTTCGAGCATACGGCGCGTGACTAAAAAGCCGCCAGATATGTTGATGGAGGCAATCAAAATCGCCAGCAAACTAATTTCAAAACGCTCTGATGAAATTTGCGTCAACGCGCCAATGACGATAATGCCGCTAATCGCATTGGTGACACTCATCAATGGTGTGTGCAATGACGGTTTGACTTTCCAAATCACTTGATAGCCGATGAAACATGCCAATACAAACACGGTGAAATGCGACATGAACGATGCGGGTGCAACTGAACCAATTGCAAATAAAATTGCACCGCCCAGAATTATTGGAATGAGTTGTCTAACTAATTTTGATAGAGGAGATTTTTCGATTTTTTCAGGTTGTTTGACGGTTTCAGATTTTTCTTTTGAAGGGGCGGCAGAAACAGAAATAGGCGGTGGTGGATAAGTAATTTTTCCTTCTTTAATCACAGTCGCGCCACGCAACACTTCATCTTCAAAGTTCACGTTAATCGTTCCGTCTTTTTGTGGACATAATTCAGTCAGTAAATGCCGCAAATTCGTGGCATAAAGTTGGCTCGATTGATTGGCTAAACGACTTGGTAAATTGGTATAACCGATAATAGTTACGCCGTGTTTAACGACAACTTTATCTTTTTCGGTTAAATCACAATTACCGCCTTGTTCAGCGGCTAAATCAACAATCACGCTACCCGCTTTCATTGATTGCACCATTTCGGTAGTAATCAATTTAGGTGCAGGTTTACCAGGAATTAACGCGGTCGTGACGATAATATCAACGTCTTTTGCCTGTGCCGCGAACAATGCCATTTCAGCCGCGATGAATTCAGGCGACATCGTTTTGGCATAACCGCCTGTGCGACTGCTGCCATCTTCACCAGAAAAATCGAGCATCAAAAATTCAGCGTTCACACTTTCGATTTGCTCTTTGACTTCGGGGCGCGTATCGAAAGCTCGCACAATTGCCCCCATGCTTTTTGCCGTACCGATTGCTGCCAAACCCGCTACACCTGCACCAATAACCAGAACTTTCGCAGGTGGAATTTTGCCAGCGGCGGTAATTTGTCCTGTGAAAAAACGTCCAAAATGCTGCGCCGCTTCCACAATTGCACGGTAGCCAGAAATGTTTGCCATTGAACTCAGTGCGTCGAGTTTTTGAGCGCGAGATAATCGCGGCACGCTGTCCATACTTAAAACGGTGACATTTTTTGCGGCGAGTTTTTCGAGCAACTGCGGATTTTGTCCTGCCCAAATAAAGCTGATTAACGTTTTACCACTGGTGAGTAAATCAACTTCGTTACCTTCGGGCGCACGAACTTTGAGAATAATGTCTGCGTTTTTCCACAGCATTTCAGCCGTTTCGATAATTTCAACGCCAGCGGTTTTATACGCTTCGTCAGAAATATCTGCGCCTAAACCTGCGCCACTTTCAATACTTAACGTAAAACCAAGTTTGATGAGATGAGTTGCAGAATCGGGTGTTAACGCTACCCGTTTTTCGCCGTCGTGAATTTCTCTAGGAATACCAATCTTCATAAATACACCTTTTTATTATAAATTTTAGGGTGGTGACTTTTTTGTTAAACGTCACGAATCTTGGATGATTAGCGGCTTAGACGTGTTTTTGAATGGCAAACCTGATACGCTAATCCTCTGTCATTATGCACTAACTTCTTTCAAGCAACCCATCATGAATATGAATCAAAATAAACAAACTGTGACTTGCCCAAAATGTGCTGAACAAATCAACGTCAATGCGTTGTTGCACAACCAAATCGAAGCAGAATTACACCAGTCCTTTGCAAACCAACTTGCACAAAAACAAACGCAGTTCGAACATCAATTAAAATCTGAAAAAGCGCAGTTAGAACAACATTTAAAAGCCCGTTTAGCTGCTGAATCCAGCGAGCAAATGCAAGCCATGCAACATGAATTAAATGAACAATCTCAAAAATTGCGCGAATTCAATAAAGCCAAAGCGGATGTTGAACGTTTGATGCGCGAAAAATCCGAATTAAAAGAAACGCTCGAAGCTGAATCTGAGGCAAAATTAAATCAGCGTTTGCGCGAAGAACGGCAAAAATTAGAACATTCGCTCAAAGCGAATTTCGAAGCCGAAGCGCGTGACCAAATGCAAGCCATGCGTGATGAGTTAAATCAAAAATCCGAACAACTACGCGAATTCAATAAAGCCAAAGCCGATATTGAACGTTTGACACGCGAAAAATTTGAATTAAAAGAAACCATTGAAGCCGAATCGGAAGCGAAATTAAATCAGCGTCTGCGCGAAGAACGGCAAAAAATTGAAAATGGTTTAGAACTTAAAATGCGCGAAAAAGATTTTGAACTCGAAAACATGAAGCGCGAATTGCAAGAAGTGCAGCGTCGCGCCGAACAAGGTTCAACACAGCTTCAAGGCGAAGTTCAAGAATTAGCGATTGAAGAATGGTTGCGCGATTCGTTTCCGTTTGACGAGATTACCGAAATTAAAAAAGGTCAACGTGGCGCGGATTGCATTCAAATCGTCAACACACGTTCGCGTTACGATTGCGGCAAAATTTATTACGAAAGTAAACGCACACAAGAATTTGGACGCGATTGGATTGAAAAACTCAAAGCCGATTTACGCGCCAAAAATATTCGCATCGGCGTTTTAGTGACCCAAACGATGCCCAAAGAAATGGAACGTATGGGTTTAAAAGACGGCGTTTGGGTCTGCACATTTGAAGAATTTAAAGGCTTGAGTGCGGTGTTGCGGCAATCGCTGATTGACATGAGCGACGTGGCAATTGCTCAAGAAAACAAAGGTGAAAAAATGGAAATGTTGTATGGATTTTTAACCAGCAACGAATTCAAATCACAAATTGAAGCGATTGTGGACGGCTTTACGCAAATGCAAACAGATTTGGAAAAAGAACGACGTGTTACCGAAAGTGGCTGGAAACAGCGCGAAAAACAATTGCAAAAAGTCTTACTTAATACCACGCATTTATACGGTTCGATTCGTGGTATTGCTGGCGAAGCAATTCAAAGTGTGCCACAGCTCGAATCAAGTTTACCCATAATAGAATCTACAAAACCAGTGTTAGTTTCACCCGCCGCCAAACCAAGTTTGACTGGCGTTAAGCAGGATAGTTTGTTTTAGGGTTACGTCATATAATGCCCATCCTGTAACGTATTTTTGAACTGATGAAAACTATGATTAGACAAAATGAAGATGTATTACCTGAGGGTATAAGAGGATGGTCATGGGGAGCTTTTCTGCTCAATGTGATTTGGGCGGTATTTAATAAAACGTGGCTTGGTTTATTGTGTTTCGTCCCTTTTGTGGGCGTAGCAATGCCGTTTGTTCTTGGTTTTAAAGGCAGAGAATGGGCATGGAAAAATGACACTTGGGACAGCGTAGAACATTTTAACCGAGTACAAAAAAATTGGTCTAAATGGGGAATCATTGTCACCTTGGGATCAGTATTGCTCGGAACGGTCGGTGCGGTGGCAAGTATTTATTTTTTCAACACGGTACAAACAACCGATACTGAATTAACCGTCACGACTATTTCCGCCGCTCCAACCTCTGGCAAAGCAGAGTCATTAACTATTGCAACACAGCCACTCAATGACATTTCAGCTCCACCAGTTACAAATAGTGACTTTAGTGGAAAATGGTCAACTGATATTATGGGCGACGTGACTATTGAACAAACCAATAACAAAGTCGTCGGTAATTACCAATATGACGATGACGATAATGTTACTCAACTCGGAAAGTTCGACGCGGTGATTGAAGGCAAATCCATCAAAGGTGATTGGCATGAACACCTAAGCAAAGGCAAAGGCGATAACAGTCATGGGGATTTTGAATTAGTCTTGTCTGGTGATGCGACAACGCTAAAAGGATGGTATCGTAACGAAGGTGAAAAAGAAAAAGAGGACTGGATTCTTGTTCGTAAATAATTTCACGCTCAGTTTATTCAATACCAAAAAAGCCTCGATTTGCATTGCAGCAAATCGGGGTTTTGTTTTTGATTGCATCATTGGTGATAGTCATCAATCATTCACCTTTCTTCATAATTTTTAGAGCTTTTATAAATGCCCCAAAACCTTAGTGAATTACAACGCCGTCGCACGTTTGCGATTATTTCTCACCCTGACGCGGGTAAAACTACCGTTACCGAAAAATTGCTTTTATTCGGTGGCGCAATTCAATTAGCAGGTTCAGTCAAAGGTCGAAAAGCTGCCCGCCACGCCACATCCGACTGGATGGAAATGGAAAAAGAACGTGGCATTTCTGTCACCACATCCGTGATGCAGTTTGAACACAAAGACTGTGTGATTAACTTGCTCGACACGCCGGGACACGAAGATTTTTCCGAAGATACTTATCGTACTTTAACCGCTGTCGATTCGGCATTGATGATTATCGACGTGGCAAAAGGCGTGGAAGAACGCACGATTAACTTGATGGAAGTGTGCCGTCTGCGAACTACGCCGATTTTAACGTTTATCAACAAATTAGACCGCGAAGGACGTGAACCGATTGAATTGATGGACGAAGTCGAACACGTTTTAAAAATCCAATGTGCGCCAATGACGTGGCCAATCGGTATGGGCAAACGATTTAAAGGTGTTTACCACTTGTACAAAGATGAAATCCATTTATTCAGCGCACAACACGGTGGCAAAATCGCTGAAGCCGAAGTGATTAAAGGCTTAGAAAATCCCAAACTCGATGAATTACTCGGCGACCAAGCTCAAGAATTGCGCGATGAAATCGATTTAGTTAAAGGCGCGAGCCACGAATTTAATTTGCCCGATTATTTAGCTGGCACGTTAACCCCTGTTTTCTTTGGTTCGGCGGTGAATAATTTTGGGATTTTAGAATTACTCGATGCGTTTGCTGAATACGCGCCTTCGCCTTTGCCACGACAAGCCGTGCAGCGCGAAGTGTTACCCAGCGAAGAAAAATTCACCGGTTTTGTCTTCAAAGTTCAGGCGAATATGGATCCATCACATCGTGACCGCGTGGCATTTTTGCGCGTTTGTTCGGGGAAATTCGACAAAGGCATGAAAATCCATCACGTTCGTTTAGGTAAAAGTATTCAAATTGCGAATGCCATTACCTTTCAAGCCGCAACGCGAAATGCAGTTGAAGAAGCTTATGCAGGTGACATTATTGGCTTGCATAATCACGGCACAATTCAAGTGGGTGACACATTTACCCAAGGCGAAACGTTGAAATATGGTGGCATTCCATATTTCGCACCCGAATTATTCCGCCGAGTGGTTTTGAAAGACCCGCTTCGTGCGAAAGCGTTGCAAAAAGGCTTAATTCAATTGACCGAAGAAGGCGCAACGCAGTTATTTCGTCCGTTGAAAAACAACGATTTAATTTTAGGCGCGGTCGGTGTGTTGCAGTTTGATGTGACGGCGTATCGTTTGAAAGGCGAATACAACGTCGAATGCGTTTATGACGCGATTCCAATTTCTGCGGTGCGTTGGGTGAGTTCAGAAAATCCCGCGAAACTTGAAGAATTTAAAAAGAAAGCCTTTGATAATTTAGCTGAAGATGGTGGCGGTTATTTGGTTTATGTGGCGAATAGTCGCGTAAATTTACAACTCGCCGAAGAACGTTATCCCGATATTAAATTTAGTGCGACGCGCGAGCTGTAAGCTAAAAAAACGTAGTTTAAAAGGCGGATTCAACGCATTGAATCCGTCTTTTTTGAGGCAGGCAATGAGTATTACCCGCTCGATTTAATTTTTGTTCGCGCTCGAAATAATGACCACGCTACCGCTACAATCAACGCAAATAACGAAATTTCCAAAAGTAAAAATGTCCCAATTTTGAAATAGGCAAAGTGCGGATGAACGAATCGCACCAACCACCCCGCTAACACTTCGGCAATCGCTGAAAAAAACGTCAAACTACTTAACCAAATTTTTAACAGCACTGAAAATTCCGTCATCAACATTAAATGCGTCAATGTCACTGCCAACATTCCCATCGAAAACAAATGGAAATGCAGTGCTTCGAGCATTCCCTCGTAGCTTTTCGCGGGAATAAATTGTTCCTCGTTCCCGCAATAATAAGTAACCACAGATTCGGCGGTTAGACTCATACGGTGAAAATACATCATGCCGTTGCTAATCCATTGCAAAAACATATACACCAAAAACATCAAAATTAACGCATTAAGTAGAAGTTTGCGTTGCTGTTCACCGCTGACAAAATAACGCATTATTTTTTGACCATTACTTGATAAACCGCCATCACTTTTCGGACGCTACTTAACGCGGAACGAGTGCTTAATGTTGCGCCAGAAATACCATCAACGCCTTTTGAAAAATCCATTTCTGCCAACGGACGATTGTTTAATGCCGTGAACCAACGTTCGGACGGCATATATTCGGGTGGTTCATGAAATGCCAACATATAAACATTTCGTAAATCACCTTCGGGCGTTAACACAATCATCAACGTTTCGGGTTTGGTTCGCACGTTTTCACTTTCAATTGCGGCATAACCTAAAATTTTGTCACCTTCTTTGCCAACGTAAAACGTGAATAAACCCGATTCGAGTTTTGTTTTTGAAAGTTGTTGAATTTTTGAAGCGTCTGATTCTTCAGGAAAGAGCGATAAATTCTCCACGGTTGCTTTGCCGAAAACGAGTTCAAACGCTTCGGTTTTGCTGTAAAAAATTTGCGCGTAACTGAGTGGCGCGAAGCTGAACAAACATAAAAAAAGTAACGTGTTAATTTGTTTCATTGTGAAAACTCCAAAACTCCAAAATTACGAAGGGATAACATCCATTGCGTGAATGTTATCCCTAAAATAGAAACTAACTTGAAATACTTTTAAAAAATAAAGCCAAACCCTAAATTGAAATCATCAGGATGCGTGCCTTGTTTTTGAACATAATTTCGGTAATCGGCTTTAATTACGACATTTGGAATGGGTTTATATTGCAAACCAATTTGGAAAATTTGCCAATCTTTTGTGAAATCACTCGTAAGACCTGTTGGAATTTTTGCAAGCGTATTTAATTTTTCATAACGCACAAACGGCGCGAGATAGTTCGTTGTGTTTGGTAAAATTAACGGCAAAATGTCGTAACCTAACTCTGTGTAATAACCATAGTTTTGAGAACCAACTGTTTGTCCGTTCGCTGCACTTAGCAACGCGGCATCGCCAATAAATCCCCATGAACCTAAAGCACGGAATTCCAAACCGCGATATTTCCATTGCACATGGGTTTCATAAAGTTGCGTAAAGGCGTTAATTTTTTGTCCAAGATATTGTTGATTTTGCCCAGATTTACCCACATAACCCGAACCACCAACGGTTAATCCAGGTGCAAATGAGGGATCGTAATCCATACGGGCGATATAACCGAAATTTTCTGCTGCTGAAAAACTACCGCCGCCCCGTCCTTCAACAATACCATCCGAACTAAAACCTGCCGTGCCACCTGCGGAGGTACTTTTGACACCATTTAAACCGTTGGTAACATACGCGGTGTACGTTAAATTCGGTGTGATTGCCCCAAATAATCCCGCACCCATTTCGCGCCAAGTGCTAGGAATAATACGTTGTTCAACTTCTGGGCGATGATTACCAAAATAAAATAACGGTTCATGAATACGATTCACCAAACCCATTGGCATTAACATCAAACCAGTACGAACGTTTGCAATCGGGTCAATAAAGAAATCTAACGAGGCGAATTCAACTTCTGCTTCGCCTTTGAGTTCTGTGCCTTCACCCGTGCTGGCGTGTTCATATTCGATTTCAGTGTTGAGCAAAATTTTGTCGCTAAATTTGTAACCAATATATAAAACCATGCGTTCTAAATCGGCGTTATTTTGTGCATTTCCTTTGTCGGCAACATTCGCTTGATAACTTCCTTCACCATAACCACCAATCGAAAGCCCTTTCCCCACTTGATAAACTTTCGATGCTGCTGGCCCTAAACCGTACATACTTTTATATTTTGCTTCTTCGGGAATAGCTAGATTTGTGCGGAGTTTTTCAACTTCTTGGCTTAACACATCGGTTTTTCGTTCTAATGTTTTGACTTCATTGGATACAGCTGGCATTTTAACTGTAACCTCATTTGTGGCAGAAGTCGTTGTTGTTTTGACAGGAATTTCTTCAGGAGGTGATTTTATATTTTGTAAGGCTTCGATTTGTTTTTGTTGAGCTTCGATGATTTTCCACATATCGTCCATTGATTTCGGTTTTTCCAGTGCAAAAGCCGATGACGAGAGAATTAAACTACTGATAACACTGAGTTTGAAAGCGTTTTTAGAATTAAACATGACAAGCTGCTCCATAAAAATAATGGTGCAAGCATAACAAAAATAGCGTCAAATGCAAACCGTTATCATTTAGGATGTTTTTAACGTTTCACCAAGCGAATTTGGACGCACTTAATTGGTATTTTAACGAACGATGAAATCGCACTCAAAATTGCTGCCTGATAAAATCGCAACTGTGATGACCAGACTGCCGCATCGCTATAAATCAGCAACGTCGCCTCATGAATCACACAGTGCAACGTATGTTCTCCTAAATTTTCAGGCAACACACTTTTCACCAGCGACAATAAATCCTTCTGCTGATCAACTTGCGTAACCAGTTTATCAATCGCTCGATTGTGAAAATCTAAAACTGACTTAAACATCTCATCCTAAACCCACGTCATTTTTCAACACAGTTAATTTCTAATTTGTTCTGAACTTTTAGAAAATACGGTTTGATTGAATTCATTCACCGGTAACGGATGACCAAATAAATAACCTTGAAATACAAGGCAACCAAAATTTGCTAGATAATCACACTGCATAGCGGTTTCAACACCTTCGGCAATGATATTTAGCGATAGATTTTCGCCCAAGTTAATGATGGTTTTCACAATCGCCGAATCATGCCCATCAAACGATAAATTTCGTACAAACGATTGATCAATTTTCAACTGGTCTAACGGCAATTTTTGTAAATATGACAATGATGAATAGCCGGTACCAAAATCATCCATTGAAAAACTAATGCCCAGTGCTTTGAGCGCGTGCATTTTCATAATCGCGTCATCGACACTATTCACCACCATACTTTCCGTAATCTCGAGCTTCAGAAAATGTGGATTAACGCCTGTTTCCACTATGATTTCTTTGACCTGTTCGACAAAATTTTCTTGTGCCAATTGCCGACTACTCACGTTAATCGCTAGTTTCAAATGCGCTGTTTCAGGATACTTTTCCCAATCCGCTAATGTTTCACAGCCTTGACGCAACACCCAGGTGCCAAGCGCGATAATCATCCCCGTTTCTTCTGCCAGCGGAATGAAATCAGCCGGATTTACGCGCCCCCGAATCGGATGATCCCAACGCACTAACGCTTCAGCACCCAAAATTCGACCGTTTCCATCGACTTGCGCTTGATAATACAAAACAAATTCATCGCCATTCATAATCGATTGACGCAAATCTGCTTCTAATTTGGTGCGTTCAATCAAGGCTTCTTGCATTTCGGGCGCGAAAATACAGACCTGATTTCGCCCGATTTTTTTCGCGTGATACATAGCCAAATCCGCATATTTCAACAAATTCTCGGCAGTTTCGTCCAGACCCAAAAACATCACAAAACCAATGCTACATGAAGAATGATATTCAATTGTGGACACCGTTTCATCATCAAAAGTATCGATATTTAATAAATAACATTCCGCAATTTCACGACGAATTTTTTCCGCAATGGTTTGTACTTGTATTGCGGCTGATAATTTATCGGCGTTCAAATGTTCCAAAATAACGATAAATTCGTCGCCGCCTAATCGCGCCACGGTGTCGATATTTCGCACGCAACTTTGTAAACGTTTTGACACTTCCACAATCAATTGATCGCCTAACGTGTGACCGAGCGTGTCATTTAAAACCTTAAAATGATCCAAATCCAAAAAGATTAACGCGCCATATTTCAAATAACGCTGACTGCTATTTAAGGCTAAATTCAAACGTTGAAACAACAAAATGCGGTTCGGCAACTTCGTCAGTTCGTCATAAAACGCAAGTTGCCGAATGCGATCTTCATCCGCTTTGTGCTGGCTAATGTCGTTGGAAGTCGCCACATAATTCACAATTTCACCCGCCGAATTATTGATGGCAGTAATGCAAATCCATTCGGGGAAAATGTGACCACTTTTTTTACGATTCCAAATTTCGCCTTGCCAAAAACGTTCCGTGAGCAACGTTTGCCACATCGTTTCGTAAAATTCTTTGTTATGCCGCCCCGAACTTAATAAACGTGGATTTTTACCAATGACTTCGTTCGCGGTGTAACCTGTCAACGCCGTGAAACCATTATTGACACGCAAAACCAAGTTATTCGCATCCGTCACCATAAAACTTTCTTGCGATTCAAAGGCTGCCGCTGCAATGCGTAACTCATGATCATGAAGATTTTGTAATTTTGCGCGATCCAAATTATCCAGCGCATAAGAAACGTCTTCCGTTAAGCCACGAATCAAGGTAATTAACTCTTCGGTGAAATAATTTAATTCGGTGGAATATAAACACATGACACCGATAATTTTCCCGCCACGAGTCATAGGAAATGCGGCGGACGCACGAATGTTCGTTTCGCGCATTGCTGTCCACCACGGTGACGCATCTTGTTCTTTTAAAACATCGTTGAAAAGAATCGGCTGATTTGTCCGAATCGCGCGACCCATCGGGCCACAACCTTCGGGAATATCTGCATCAATGGAAACGTGTAAATTTTGTAAATAACGGGAATTAGGATCGCTACTCGCGACTACATCAATCCATTTTTCAGCGTTTGTTATGCCGACTAAAACCAATTTGAAACCCACTTGACGGGCAATCACACGACAAATTTCGTTTAACAATTCGGCTTCATTTGTTTCTCGAATAATAATATCGTTACACGCAATCCACGCTCCGTAAAATCGTGTAATTTGTTCACGTTCATATTCCATCGCAGACAATTCGTCGAGCATGATATTAAAGCCCTTTGCCAGCAAGCCGACTTCGTCGCTATCACCAATTTTAGCGCGGACTTTTCGATTTCCTCTGGAAACTGCTGTAAAAATTTGCACTAAATCATTTAGACGCTCGGTAAGTTTTCGGGCTGATAACAACGCGATAGAAATCACCAAGAATGCAGCAAATGAAATAATGCCAATGCCACGTTTTAACACGGATTTCAAATTCGCATTCACGCTATCCATGCTCATTTCCACTCGCGCCCAGGCAACGTGTCGTGAACCTGAAAAAACCGGTGTTGCTACATCGATTTGCACGTCATTTGCCAATAAAATTTGAGGTATCGGTTGACTATTTAATAACCGCTGACTTTGCGTGTCGCTGACAAATAAACTCACTTCTTTCGTTTGCGTTGACCCCACGACTTCGCCCGTCAGCGATAAAATATAAGCACGTCTTAAATCCGGTGTATTGTTAAAACCTTGCAATACTTCGGCTAAACCGACTACATCGTGACTTAATATTAACGCCGTGCTGCTACTCGCCAACGTGTTGGCAAGCGTGCGACTTTGATTCACAGCAGATTGATATAAAAAATCACGCTCTTGTTGATAAAGTAAGCCTGCCAGCAAAATCATCATAAAAACTAAAACGCTACCAAAAATTGCGGCAAATTTGTGGTGCAATGAGTTTTTAAAGTAGCTGGATGATTGTATTTTTGGTGAGTTCATCATTATTTTAATTATTTAACGGGCGGACAGTTTGAGTGAAGATAGTAAAACGTTTTAATGGGGTCGTAAGTCGTGTCATTCGCGGCTTTAAATTTGGAAATTAAAACATCTTTGCCTTGTGGTGTTTCTTGTAAGCCCAATAAAATGTTGCTTACGGCGTGAATCATTTCAGGCGAAACGATTTCTTTCGCTCGAAAAACTGAATTCATAAATCCTTCTTGCTAAAACTCATACTTGTTGCGGTATTATCACTGTAACACCTTAAATAATCACTAGATTAGGTTAAAAAATGCCTTCTTCTGAACTTTACATCGGCTTAATGTCCGGCACGAGCCTTGATGGGATTGATGCCGCCTTGGTTAATTTAACAGATAATTGTGTCGAGCTTATTGCGTTCGAGTATTTACCGTTTTCAATTGAAATCCAACAGAAATTACAACGACTTAGCGCACCAAACGCCGCCGTTTTTTTACAGGAATATGGCGAAATGGATGCACGTTTGGGGCATTTGTTTGCCAGCGCAGTGAAACAACTTTTGCGAAAGAAAAACCTGTCCGCAAGCGCAATTGCTGCCATTGGTAGTCACGGGCAAACGGTTTATCACGCGCCGTCGGAGCGTTTTCCTTTTTCGTTACAAATTGGCGACCCGAATTGTATTGCTGAACAAACCGGCATTACGACCGTGGCGGATTTTCGGCGACGCGATATAGCAGCAGGTGGTCAAGGTGCGCCACTTGTTCCCGCGTTTCATCAAGCGGTTTTTCATTGTGAAAGTGAAACGCGCTGCGTGGTGAATATCGGTGGCATTGCGAATGTCACGGTGTTGCCAGCGAATCAAAATGATGCGGTGATTGGTTTCGATACTGGCACGGGCAATGTGTTGTTAAATCAATGGATGCAGCGGCATTGGGGTAAAAATTACGATGCGAATGGCGCGTGGGCGAATACCGGCAAGGTGGATTTTGCGCTGATGGAATGCTTAAAAAAAGAGCCATATTTTCACGCGCTACCGCCCAAAAGTACCGGTGTCGATTATTTTTCGTTGGCGTGGTTGGAAGCGCAATGCGAGCTGCAAAATTATTTACCGGAAGATGTGCAGGCGAGTTTGTGTTATTTGACGGCAATAACGATTTGCGAAGCGATTGTGAAAGTTGCCCCAGAAACCGCACGGATTTTGGTGTGTGGTGGTGGCGTGCATAATGCGTATTTGATGAATTTGTTAATTGAAAATGCGCCTTGCACGGTGCAATCGACGGCAGATTTTGGCTTGCATCCTGATCATGTGGAAGCCATTGCGTTTGCGTGGTTAGCGAAACAAACCATCCATCAAAAAGCAGGCAATTTACAAGCGGTGACGGGCGCAAATCGTCCAGTAATTTTGGGCGGGATTTACAACAGCGGCTGCCTGTCAAAATAATTCAGTTTTCACATATCATTTATTGGCTTTTCTGAAATCAGCCGGATAAATTGGATTGCTTAAACTCCATAATCCAATGCGTTGAGAACGTGCTGCCTTTTCTAAATCCATTAAACTCGCATCGTGTGCATATTGTCGATAAACCCATGCAAAGCCATTTTTTACCATTTCGCGATTGATATTCGTCCCTCCAACGTAGATTGTTCCTACGTTTCGTTTATATTGATCAATGGCTTCCACTTCAACACGCACATTTTGATTCATGACCTGTTGCCGTAAATAGTCACCTGCTTCTTTTCCATACGGTTGCGTTGGACTGCCAAAATGTGATATTTCAGGGGCATCGATTTGTGCGAATCTGATTTTTTCTTTGCCAGTCGCCGAGAGAATCGTAATCGTGTCACCATCTGCCACTCTGACAACTTTGCCCGTGATAACACCGATTATTTTTGCGTCCGATGGTTGATGTGTCGCACCCGACAATTGATGTTCAGGAGCGATTGGTTTTATTTGCGTTTCAAATTTAATAATTTCTTCATTTGCACCACACGGGAATTCCGAATAAACAGTTCCGCATTTATAAACGTCCGCATGAACGGTTGTTGAAAACATAAAAAGAAGTAATACGAATAATTTCAAAATGCTGAATTCCTGTTCGTGAAATTTATAATAAAGGCTGCAATTCGGGATGATTCAAAAATAACTGCTCACGGAATTTTTCAATCGATTGCGAATCTCGCGCCATCGACACTTCGATTTCTTTCAAAACCCGCATCGGGCGGCTAGTCAAAAAAACCAATTTGTCTGCCAATGCAATCGCTTCACGCAAATCATGTGTCACAAATAAAACGGTGTGCGGACGTTTTCGCCAAAGCTGTTGCAATAATTCACGAACTTCACGCGCCATCGGTGCATCGAGCGACACAAACGGCTCATCCATCAAAAGTAAATCGGGATTGGTCGCAAATGCCCGAATAATCGACACGCGCCGTTTCATACCTTCCGATAATTGTTTCGGATAAGCCGTGGCATAAGCGGTTAATTGCATCAACTCCAACGACTCGTCGATATGCGATTTTGGCACGGTATTTTGATTGGCAAAAACCAATTCGATATTTTCACGCACCGTTCGCCACGGCAATAAACACGGTTGTTGAAACACGAAACCAATTTTAGGATGTTGGAATTGATTGCCGACATGAATCGCGCCCGAATAATTAGAATCTAAACCGGCAATGCTGTTTAACAACGTGGTTTTTCCGCAGCCAGATTGTCCGACTAAACACACGAATTCACCGGCGTTTAGAGTCAGATTGAAGTTTTCAATCGTTGGAATACTTGTGCCATGATGGGTTTTTTCATGGATTTGAATGTGAACAGTGGTCATGTTATCGCCATTTCAACGCTAAATTATCGAGCGGTTTTAACACCGCGAATTCAAAAATTTGAATCACGCCGACAAACGCTACCGTATAAGCCAAAATGCTAGCAATATCGAACCATTGAAAAAACAAATGTAACTGGTAGCCCATGCCGTTACTGCGTCCAAGTAATTCCACCATCAAAATGATTTTCCAAATTAACGCCAAACCCGAGCGAGTCGCGCTCATTAAAAACGGGTGCAATTGCGGTAAAATAACGTGACGTAACGTTTTCGTATGACTAAATCCGTAACATTTCGCCATGTTGAGCAAGTCTTTGTCCAATGCTCGTGTACCTTCGCGCAAGGTCACAATCACATTTGGCACTTTATTTAAAATCACCGCCAAAATCGCAGCCGATTCCGTCAAACCAAACCAAACGTAACATAAAATAATCGTCACTAATGCAGGCACGTTGAGAAAAATCACCAGCCAATTATCAAAAAACGCATTGAGTTTTTCGTTTCGCCCCAACGCAATTCCAATCGAGCAACCGAGCAACATCGAAATTGCAAAACTCACGATTAAACGCAACAACGTCATGCCCAAATGATAAGGTAATTCGCCCGATTGACAGTGTTGCCAAAAAATTCGCGCCACAGTTTCAGGCGACGGCAATAATGGACTGTGCAAGTAGAATGCTAATCCTTGCCATAAACCTAAAAAAGCGAGAATGGAAAGCATCGGGAGGTTTTTTGAAATCGACATTTATTTAATCACACCTTGTTAAAGCCAATGAATCGCCAACCAAATGGTTTGTTGTGCTGCCGTTGTCCACGAAACACGGTGGGGTGTGTGAGCAGGAATAAACAAAAAATCACCTATATTGAGATTATGTTGTTCCATATTTTCATATTCGACCACTGCCTGACCCTGCAACACAATCACCCATTCATTTTGTAGTTGGTCGTACCATTCACCCGCTGGAGTACGTTGATTCTCCGAAACAATCCGTTCAATTCGCACGTTTTTATTTTCAAGTAAAAGCGTGAAAAGTTCTTGTGGCAGTACGGTTGGAATGTCGTTAAAAATGTTAGCAGTCATGAATTTTTCGCCGATAAACGCGCGTGCCATTTTGCCGAAATTGCTTTTAATTCCGCCATATCAAACGTCGTCAAATGGCGCGACCGCAATAATTGTTCACCCGCCACCCAAACGTCGGTCACTTGATGACGACTGGCGGCATAAACGATTTGTGAAATCGGACAATACAACGGTTGTGTTTCCAATTCGCTCAAATCAATCGCAATCACGTCAGCGGCTTTGCCGATTTCAAGCGAGCCAATTTTATGTTCTAAACCTAAGGCTTTCGCACCGTTAATAGTTGCCATGCGTAATGCCGTCATCGCCGGAATGGCGCGAGCATCTTGAGCCACGGCTTTGCCGAGCAACGCCGCTGTTCGCATTTCGCCAATCATATCCAAATCGTTATTACTTGCCGCACCATCTGTACCGAGCGCAACATTTACGCCTGCTGCCAAACATTTTGCAACAGGACAAAACCCGTTCGCCAATTTCAAATTCGATTCAGGACAATGCACGATACTTGCGCCGACTTCTGCGAGCAATGTAATTTCGTCATCGTTCAATTGCGTGGCATGAACGGCGATTAGTGAATCGTTCACCAACCCTAAATCGTGTAAGCGTTGCATTGGACGTTGACCATTTTCAGCCAACGCCGATTCCACTTCATGCGCGGTTTCGTGTAAATGAATGTGAACGGGCAAATTAAAACCATGTGCTAATTCGTTAATTTGTTTTAGCGGTTCATCGGAAACGGTATAAGGCGCGTGCGGGGCGAAAGGTGTGCTGATCAATTCAGCCGCAAGTAATTCGTGATATAACGCCACGCCTTTTTCAATATATTCGCCGCTGTGTTGCGCCCAAACGGTCGGAAAATCAATCACGATTAAACCTAAACTGGCGCGAATGCCGCGTTGAATAGCTTGCTTCGCAGCAATATCAGGGAAGAAATACATATCGTTAAAACAAGTTGTCCCGCCACGCAACATTTCGGCAATCGCCAAATCGGTGCCGTCACGAACGAATTCTTCATTCATCCATTTTTGTTCGAGCGGCCAAATGTGATTTTGCAACCAATCCATTAACGGCAAATCGTCTGCAATACCACGCATCAACGTCATCGCGGCGTGCGTGTGCGCGTTGACGAAACCTGCGGTGAGTGCGTGCGTTTTCAATTCAATCGTGTCATCACTTTGATAACGCTGTTTGGCTTGTTCGGTTGGTAATAAATCTAAAATTTTACCAGCATGAATCGCCAAACTGTGATGTTCATAAACTGTATTTTCGGGTTCAATTGGAATAATCCAACGGGCGTGAATTAAGGTGTCAACGTTTTGCATAGGACAATTTTAGGTTAAAGTGCGGTGTTACAACAAAATCAAAATAATAACATGACGCACTCCCTTTTTTGGCATGATTACGAAACCACTGGCATACATCCGCAAAAAGATAGACCGTTACAATTTGCAGGTATTCGGACAGATTTGGATTTCAATGTGATTGGCGAACCCATTTCGATTTTTTGCAAATTGAGTTTGGATATTCTGCCGCATCCCGAAGCCTGTTTGATTACCAAAACCACGCCGCAATCTGCCAATGAGCAAGGCGTGAATGAAGCGGAATTTGTGCGTTTAATTCACGAACAACTCGCCCAACCGCATACCTGTAGTTTGGGTTATAACTCAATTCGGTTTGATGATGAGATGACGCGCCACAGTTTGTATCGTAATTTTTATGATGCTTACGAACGCGAATGGCAACATGGGAATTCACGTTGGGATTTGCTTGATGTTTTTCGAGCCGCACAGGCGTTGCGTCCTGACGGTTTTAACTGGGTTTATGACGATGCAAAAAAACCAATTTTTAGATTAGACCAGTTGACCGTTGCCAATAACATTCCACATGGTAACGCGCATGACGCGCTTGCAGATGTTTACGCGACGCTGTCGTTAGCGCACTTATTACGTCGCGCCCAACCGCGTTTGTTTCAATTTCTATTTGAGCATCGCCCCAAAGCGCAAGCCTTGAAATTACTCGCGGTTGGCACAGGAACGCCGCTGATTCATATTTCGGGAATGTATCCAGCGACTAAAAATTGTTTGGCGATTGTGTTGCCGTTGTGTGTGCATCCGACAAATGCGAATGAAGTGATTGTTTATGATTTAAGTGTTGACCCCACGCCATTACTCACATTGTCCGCCGAAGAAATACAACAACGGCTGTTTGTCGCTACCGAAAATTTGCCCGAAAATGTGACGCGAATTCCACTGAAAACCGTGCATATTAACAAATGTCCTGTACTTGCACCGATGTCGGTTTTACGCACGGAAGACGTATTACGCTTGGGAATTGATGTTGAATTGTGTTTGAAAAATGGTGCGTTATTATCGAATGCTTTAAAGCACATCCCCCCCGCCCCCCTTCAAAGGGGGGCGATTTTTATGGATAAAATTGCCGCTGTTTTCAATAAATCCTATGCTGATTCTGCAACGCAGGTAAATGTGGATTTAGCCCTTTATAGTGGCGGATTTTTCTCCGCTGTTGATAAAAAAGCCATGACGCAAATTCGCAATACCGCGCCTGAAAATTTAGCAACGCTTTCGTTCAAATACGATGATGCGCGTTTACCAGAAATGCTATTTCGTTATCGAGCGCGAAATTTTCCAAACACATTGACGGGCGAAGAATGGCAGAAGTGGCGCGAGTTTTGTGTGTTTCAATTACAACATTCCGAAACGGGTGCGAATATCTTGTTAAACGATTATTTGCAGCGTATCCAAACGTTACAAGCGCAGGGCGCAGATGCTTCGATTACGAAAGCATTGCTCGATTATGCGAATGAAAAAATGCAGCAATTAGACATTAAACTTTGAGGATTTATGGCAGTTAAACGGATTGAACACATTGACGTATGGCGATTTATTGCCGTGATGCTCGTCATTCAAGAACACTTTTTAATCTTCAGTGGCGTAGACAAATACTGGTCACAAATTGAAACTTATTCAATGCAAATCGAACGTTTCGGCGAATTGGGCGTGTTGATTTTCTTCAGCATTAGCGGCTTTGTAATTTGTACTGCGTTGAATGCTGAAAAAAATACCACCGGACGAATTTGTTTAAGCGCATTTTATACGCGGCGATTCTTTCGGATTATTCCGCCGTTGTGGCTTTATTTAGCGTGTGTGTTGTTACTTAGCAAAATTAACGCACAACAGGTACTCACGTCAGCGGCGTTTTTGTGTAATTTATCTATTTTTCAAAATAACTGCCCGTGGTTTACAGGACACACCTGGTCATTAGCGTATGAAGAGCAATTTTATTTGTTGTACCCGCTGTTATTTTTATGGGCGTGGCGCGGAGGTAAAAGTTCGCGGATTTTAACGGCAATTATTGGATTGATAATAAGTGCATTGACGTTGATTTATTTCAAACAGATATTTTTGGCGGATTACTGTATTTATTTTCTGTTTTTATTGATGGGATGTTTTACGGCGTTGTTGCCGTCGAATTGGATGCAACGTTTACGCAATTTGCCTTTTTTAGTTTGGTTTGGCGCAGTTATTTTATTAGTGAGTTTAATCTGCTTTTCACCGAGCGATTCAGACGGAATTTTAAAATTGTTGTGTTATCCCGCGCTGATTCAAGTAATTGTTTTCGGCACACCGACGCGGTTTACGCAAATTAAATACATTTTTGAAAATCAAACTTTCAGTTATCTGGGGCGTATTTCTTACAGCGTTTATTTGTGGCAAGAACTCGCCACGGCATATTATGAAAATACACCGTGGTGGCAAACATTGATTTATGTCACTTTGGTATTTGGCTTTGCCGCGGTGTCATTTAGATATTTTGAAATGCCGTGTCAACGCTTGGGAACGCGATTTTCAAATCGTTTGAAAGCTAAAAATACTATGACATATTCTCAATAAGCCAATCTGTCCATGCCGAAAAATTATCGCCTTTCGTCGCGGACAGTTGCAAAATTTGAATAGTTGGATTTACTCGCCGTGCAAAAGCAATACAACGTTCCACATCAAAATCAACATACGGTAACAAATCAATTTTGTTAATAATCATCACATCGGCGGCATAAAACATATCGGGATATTTCAACGGTTTGTCGTCGCCTTCCGTGACTGAAAGCACCACAACTTTATGCGCTTCACCCAAATCAAACGACGATGGACAAACCAAATTGCCCACGTTTTCAATCGCCAAAAAGCTATTCGCTTTTACGCCCAATGTTTGCATCGCATGACCAATTCCGTGCGCGTCTAAATGGCAAGCGCGCCCCGTGTTTATTTGCAATGCAGGCACGCCAGTCGCACGAATACGGTCTGCATCGTGTTCGGTTTGTTGATCGCCTTCAATCACGGCAATCGGGAATTGGTCTTTTAAAACTTTAATCGTTTCAACCAATAACGTCGTTTTTCCTGCGCCCGGACTGGAAACCAAATTCAATGCAAAAATTTTATTGGCTTTAAAATATGCTCGATTTTCTGCCGCATAAGCGTCATTTTTACTCAGTAAATCTTGTTCAACTTGAATCAATCGTTGATTGTCGGCGTGACTGTGTTGCTCATGTCCATGATTATGCGTCGTCAACAAACTTACTTTTGCTCCATCAATCGCGCTAAATTTCCCCGTGTTACTCGGATTACTACAGCCACAAATTCCACACATTTAACTCACCTTTAATTCAGTAATTTTCATTTCTAATCCCGTCACCACATCAACGTGTGGATGACCGCAATGTTCGCACGCATCGTACAACATTTCCATGACAGTCAATTGACCGCAACCTAAACAATGACCTTGCGCTTCGATGTGTTTAAAATTAAGTTGTGCGTTTTCAGCAAGTGAGCCTTTCATCACCGCTTCAAACGCAAAAGCTAATGCCTCAGTTTCGACACACGATAATGCACCGATTGCCAGTGTGACTTCTTCGACACGCTGAAAATTTTGGTCACGCGCATGATCTTCTAAAATTGAGCGGACATTTTCTAATAACGACAGTTCGTGCATGATGGCTCCTAAAATAAATACGTTGAAATTATAAAGTAGCGCGTGAAATTGCCGCTAATGGTTTATAGCGGGTTGAAATTTTGAACCCAAACAAACCGTAAAAACGGGTAGAATTAACCAACAAATTTTTTTAGGAATGTTTCATTATGCTATTGGTCGAAAAATTCAAAGCCAACACTATCATTTTTAAAGAGGGCGACAATGATAAAACCATGTTTATCATTCTTGAAGGTAACGTCCAACTTTACGTCACGCGCAATGGAAGAGAAGTTGAGCTTGCCGTCATTGGCAAAAATGATTTCTTTGGTGAAATAGAAATGTATGGGAATAAATCGCGAAGTATGTCGGCAAAAGCCATCACGATTGTTCGATTAGTAATCATTAAAAATCGAATGCAACTCGATCAATTTATTGGTCAATATCCATCTTTTTCAGGGAAAATTTTGCGGATTATGGGCGAACGCCTTGCGCTTGCAAACGCTTCATTATAGGAATTAGTCATGTTACCCGCCTTAAAAGTAAAAACCACGCTGCCCATTATTGACGTTAAAGCCGACACTATCATTTTCAGAGAAGGTGGCGAAGATAGACGGATGTTTCTTGTTCTTGAAGGGAGTGTCAAAATTTACACCGGACAAGACGAAAAAGAAGTTGAAGTCTCGGTAATTCATAAATATGAATTTTTTGGTGAGACAGAAATGTATGTCAAGAAATCGCGCAGTGCCTCAGCAAAAACCGCTATGGATACAAAATTAGTGGTTATTAGAAATCCACAGGAACTGGAAAAGTTTGCGACCCATAATCCGTGGTTATCGGGAAAAATGATGGCGACAATGGGGGAACGGTTAGCGATTACCAATGATTTGTTAGCGCGAAAAATTGCCAGCACACTCGCACCCGCTCCTGTGGTTGAAACCGTTACCAATGTACACGGCACAGATAACGCGATTAGAAAAGTTGTTAGACACTAAAAACATGGGCTTTGCCAATTCGTCATAAATTGACAAAGCCGTTATCGTTTTAAATCACGATATTGACCAATTTCCCCGCGACAACAATCACTTTTTTAACAGGCTGACCGTCGATAAATTTCAACACAGTGGCATCATTTAACGCCGCCGTTTCAATGTCCGCATTCGAGGTCGTTGCCGACACCGAAATTTTCCCACGCAATTTCCCGTTCACTTGCACCATCAAATCGAGCGAGTTTTGAACTAACGCACTTTCGTCAACCGTTAGCCATTTTTCAGAAACAATCGCGTTGTCGTGACCCAAGTCGCGCCACAACTGGTCACAAATGTGCGGCACAATCGGCGACAACATCAATGTAATCGCTTCTAAAATTTCCTGACGAATGGCTTTGCTGTTATTCGCTTCGTCGGTAAATTTCGCCAACGTGTTGAGCAATTCCATATTCGCTGCAATCGCGGTGTTAAAAATTGTCCGAACACCCATGTCGTGGCTGACTTTTTGAATCGTTTGATGTAAAAAGCGGCGCACACTTTGTTGTTCGTCGGTTAAATCGCCTTGAATGTTGAATTTCGCACCTTGCACTTGTTCCGAATGTAAAAACACTTGTCGCCACAACCGTTTCAAAAAGCGCGACGCGCCTTCTACACCGTCAGCCGACCATTCCAATGATTGCTCTGGCGGGGCGGCAAACATGATGAATAAACGCACTGTGTCTGCGCCGTATTTTTCGATGAGTTCTTGCGGGTCAACGGTGTTGCCTTTGGATTTCGACATTTTACTGCCGTCTAATAACACCATGCCTTGCGTGAGTAATTTTTTAAACGGTTCATCACAAACCACCAAACCTTCGTCGCGCAATAATTTGGTATAAAAACGCGCATACAACAAATGCAAAATCGCGTGTTCAATACCACCGATGTAATGGTCTACAGGCAACCAATGTTTCGCACTTTCGCCAAGCATCGCATCGCTGGGCTGACTTGCAAAACGCGCGAAATACCACGACGATTCCATAAATGTGTCAAACGTATCGGTTTCACGTTTTGCCGCTTTGCCGCATTTTGGACAATCGACATGTGAAAAAGTTGGATGTGCAACGAGCGGCGATTGTGAACCGTCTAAAATCACGTCGCGCGGCAATTGCACAGGCAAATCTTTATCAGGCACGGGAACTGTGCCGCAATCGTCGCAATAAATCACAGGAATCGGTGCGCCCCAATAACGTTGCCGTGAAACGCCCCAATCACGCAAACGGAAATTTACTTTGCGAACGCCTTTATTTTGCGCTTCTAAGGTTTCGGCGATTTTGACAAAGGCTTCTTGTGACGTTAAGCCGTCGAATGCGCCTGAGTTTTTCAATACGCCTTTTTGTGTGAAGGCTTGCTCGCTGCAATCGTCGTTTTCATCTTTTGCAGAAAAAATGACTTGTTTAATCGTAATGCCGTATTTTTTCGCAAATTCAAAATCACGTTGGTCATGCGCGGGAACTGACATTACCGCGCCTGTGCCGTAACTCATCAACACAAAATTCGCAATCCAAACGGGGACGCTTTTGCCTGTAATTGGATGAATGGCCGTAATACCTGACGCGATACCGCGTTTTTCCATGGTTTCCATTGCCGCTTCGGAGGTTTCCATCGTTTTGCAATCTTCGATGAACGTGCGAATATCGGCATTTGTTTCAGCGGCTTTTAACGCGAGCGGATGTTCAGCGGCAACGGCTAAATACGTCACGCCCATTAACGTATCAGGGCGCGTGGTGTAAATTCGCACAGAATTTTCCTTTGGCACATCAAAATCCATTGGCACATCAAAATCCATTTCCACACCTTCCGAACGCCCAATCCAATTCGCTTGCATGGTTTTAACTTGTTCTGGCCAGCCGTCGAGTGTTTCTAGTGAATCAAGTAATTCTTGTGCGTAATCGGTAATTTTCAAAAACCATTGCGCGATTTCTTTGCGTTCGACTTTGGTATCACAACGCCAGCAACAACCGTCGATGACTTGCTCATTCGCCAAAACGGTCATATCGTGCGGACACCAATTCACAGGTGCGGTTTTTTTATAAACCAAGCCTTTGTCCAACAGTTTTAAGAAAAACCATTGTTCCCACTTGTAATAATCAGGGTCACAAGTCGCAATTTCTCTGTCCCAATCGTAGGCAAAACCTAAACGTTTCAACTGGTCACGCATATAATCAATGTTGCTATAAGTCCAATCCGCAGGATGAACATTGTGTTGCATGGCGGCATTTTCAGCAGGCAACCCAAACGCATCCCAACCCATTGGCTGCAAAACATTTTTGCCGAGCATTCGTTGATAACGCGAAATCACATCGCCAATCGTATAATTACGGACGTGTCCCATGTGCAATCTGCCACTTGGATACGGGAACATCGACAGGCAATAGTATTTTTCTTGGTCAGGCTTTTCGGTGACGTTGAAAACGTTGGAATCTGTCCACGCTTGTTGGACGGTTTTTTCAATTTGTTGCGGTTGATAAATTTCTTGCATGGTTTCTACGTTAAAGTGAATCAAAAGACCGTAGAATACCGCACCGCCACTTAAATCTAAAGTCACTATGAATATCAAAAACCATTGGTTCACAGACATAACGCACGTTGCGTCGTCCAATTTTAATGACCGCATCGATGAAAATGATATTTCGTTGCTGGTGATTCACAGCATCAGTTTGCCGCCGAATGAATTTGGTGGCGATTACATTGCCGATTTATTTTGCAATCGTTTGAATCCAGACGTGCATCCGTATTTTGAAATCATTTACCAATTGGAAGTTTCAGCGCATATATTGATTCGACGAAATGGCGACAGCGTGCAGTTTGTACCGTTTAATAAACGCGCGTGGCACGCCGGAATTTCTAGTTTTCAAGGACGCGAAAACTGCAATGATTTTTCGATTGGGATTGAATTGGAAGGTTGCGAAACAATGGCTTACACGGAAGAACAATATAAAACGTTGAATGAGATGATTGTGATGTTACAAAAAACATATCCAAATTTGATGCACATCGAGGGTCATTCCGACATTGCACCAGAGCGCAAAACGGATCCTGGTGCGTCGTTTAATTGGTCGAAAGTTGGCGCGTAAAAATAAACAAATAACAAAATAAATACGTTAAACCATACTGTTGTGTAATGATTCATTCCAGCTCACTCTTTACTGGAAAAAGATTCAATTAAAATTTGAGCAATCTGCATAGCTAGGGTGAATTGTTCTAAACTAAAACGCTCCCAAACATAAGAGGGCGTGAAAAAATCAGTTGTGGGAATAGGTGATGAAATAAGTTCTACCGCATCAACGGCAGTGCGATTAACGCATTCCCCGACTTTGACAACATTATTCGCTGAACAGTGCAATTTCATCGGCTTTGGTCACATCCAGTATTTGCTTGGCTTTGTAAATATCATCTTTGGTGCCGTGAGCAATCAACAGGAATTTTTCGGATTTAACTTCTGTCTCGTATTTAAGTACAGAATCTTTCGGGATACCAATACTCATCAGAGCCGCCCCAATAGCTGTGATACCGCCAGTTAATACGGCACCTTCGAGAACCCCAGCTATCGCGGCAGCTAGTGGACCTAAGACAACGACATGACCAATGACTGGCACAAAAATGAACAACGATCCAAAAAGAAGTCCCCACAAACCGCCCCAAAATGCGCCTAATTTGCCCCAGAATTTTATTCGATCGCCAGCGTTGTAATACCCGCACACTTGATCTTCGCTGTGAAAATCTTTGCCGATGATTGACAGTTTTTTCATGTCGAAACCGCTTTTTTGAAGCTGCTTCACCGCATCTTCTGCTGCATGATGGCTCAGGTAGACGGCAATAACAGATTGATTGGTAGTCATAATTTTCACTCGCTTTATAATTTCGATGTTTGGAATGTTCCGAGTTCATGTTAATCAGTAAAGTAGCATCCAACAACCAAGCTGCACTTGCCATATCAACCATGACACAGGTATTGTTGATTAGCTCTTTCAAAGTCCTTGAAATTGCAACGTGTAGGGGTTTATTTTAGAGCTATGCAGTAGGTTTACATTGGCGCGTAATCGCCCACAAAATATGTTCTCGAACCAATTCCGAATCAATCGTCAAACGGGCATTCAAAGCATTCAAAACTTGCTCGTTTTTAGGCGCATTCCCTAATGCCACAGCAATGTTTCGCAACCAGCGTTCATGTCCAATTCTACGAATCGCTGAACCTTCGGTTTTGGTCAAAAACTCCGTTTCTGTCCACGCGAAAACGTCTAACAATTCCTGTACATTCAAGCGATGGCGCGGATGAAAATCTGGCTCGTTGGTCAGATTTGCAAACCGATTCCACGGACAAATCAATTGGCAATCATCACAACCGTAAATCCGATTACCAATGAGTGGACGGAATTCTTCTGGAATTGTGCTGTGCAATTCAATCGTTAAATACGACACGCATCGCCGCGCATCCACTTGATACGGGGCAACAATCGCTTGTGTTGGACAAACCGTTAAACACGCGCTGCATTCGCCACAATGTGAAGTCGCTGGCGCGTCGCTCGGCAAATCTAAATCGGTATAAATTTCACCTAAAAAAAACCAGGATCCGGCTTTGCGGTTAATCACGTTCGAGTGCTTGCCAATCCAACCCAAACCCGCTTTTTCAGCAATCGCTTTTTCTAAAACTGGCGCACTGTCTACGAAAGCACGATAACCAAAGTTGCCAATTTCGGTTTGAATTTTGTCAGCGAGTTTTTGCAGCCGTTGGCGCATGAGTTTGTGATAATCACGTCCGAGCGCGTAACGTGAAATGTAAGCGGCGTTTTTTGATGTGAGGATTTTTTGGAGTTCGTTACGATTTTCGGGCAAATAATCTAGCCGCACTGAAATAATGCTTTTGGTATTTTCGTGAAGGAGGGCAGGGCGGCTACGTTTCAAACCGTGCTTTGCCATGTAATCGAGTTCTCCGTGAAAATCGTTGGCTAACCACGTTTGCAAACGTGCTTCGGCTTGCGACAAATCAGTATCGGTAATACCGACTTGTTGAAAGCCAAGTTCTAAGCCCCAGTTTTTTATTTTTTCGACGAGTGTTTTTGGCATTCTAAATCGCTTCAACGCCCGTCAAGATTTCTATCTTTCAAAATGTCCGCCTTGTTATGTCTGTTACCATCGGCATGTGTTGCCTCTAAATCAACCGACAGACAATGATTTAGTGATGCGGTGTTGCCTTACGAGATGACTTGGCTTTTTTGTCTGCAGCAGCAGGCGTAGCTGACGTAGCGATTTTCGGTTCTTGCGCCATTTTCCCTTCAATATATTCGCTTTTACTCATCGTTTTAGGCTGCACTTGTATCGGTGGGTTATAGGCTCTGGTAAATTGCCGCGAAAAGATATTGTCTACCGTCAACACCGGAATCAGCAAAATCACTAACACCGCAATCGCTACAAATGCAGGATTCATAATGGTTGAAAGCCAATACGCCATCAAGCCGCCAATTAACAAGCGGGTGAAACTTGGCATTTTAACCAGTTTCACTTTTTTTACTTTGTCATCCGCCATCATTTTCTCCTGAATTAACGCAACGCTATGGGTTGTAAAAAACTGCTCAAAGCGTGTCCAAATGACGCGCCGAAACGACCGGCAATTCTGTCCATTAAATGTGCTTGCGGCGTGAAATTCACTTCCTCTTCGGCACCAATTACGTTTTTAGCAATTTCGTGTTGCGTGGCAAATTCATCAACCAAGCCGATTTTTACCGCTTCTTCACCCGACCAAACCAACCCTGAAAACATATCGGGCGATTCTTTTAAACGTGTACCGCGTCCGATTCTCACCGCTGAAATAAATTGTTGATGTACTTGATTTAACAGGCTTTGCATATAAATCGTTTCGTTTTCTTTGCGTGGCGTGAACGGATCGAGCATCGCTTTATGTGAACCGGCGGTAAGCAAACGACGTTCAACGCCCAACTTTTGCATCACATCGACAAAGCCAAAACCATCCATTAACACGCCAATTGAACCCACTAAACTCGCAGGATTAGCAAAAATTTTATCGCTTGCGGAGGCAATGTAATAACAACCCGAAGCACACATATCGCTCACGACGGTGTAAATCGGCATCGTCGGATGTTCTTTTTTAATGCGGCGAATTTCGTCATAAACGTAAGCGGATTGCACTGGACTTCCACCTGGTGAATTCGCGTGCAGAATAATACCTTTCGTGTGTTTATCTTCAACGGCATCGCGCAATCCTTCGATAATTGAATCGGCATTGGCATCTTTGTCTTCGCCGATTTGTCCCATTAAATCAATAATTGCGGTGTGTCCGTCACCTTTTGAAGCGTGGTGATCGCCTAATTTTGGATAAACCGCGACACCAAAAATGGCAAATAAATAAACAAATAATAGGCTTTTAAAAGCAATTCCCCAACGACGCGTGCGGGTTTGTTCAGTGATGGCGGCGAGTGCGACTTTTTCAATTAAATCGCGTTCCCAGCCGGAATTAGGTTGATGTTCCATAATGTTTTAACCGTGTGTATATAAAAATATGAGATTGCATAAATGCGAAAGCCCCGTGAAATCCAATTTCACGGGGCTTTTATGAAATGAAATTGAACATAACTTAATCACTCAAACTGACCAAAAGACCTGCGTAAAAAATTGTGATTATTGAAATTCATGACATATCTGCATAATTATTGATTTCGTTGATCACGTTACGTTTCCGAGTGACAATGAATTCAACAAGAAAAACAGTTTGCTTTGCGTCGGCACGCCTTCAATTACAAAATCAACATGCGATGCTAAAACGAAGTCTTGGAAGGACGCATTTTTGATTTGTTCAGCGATTTCTGCGCCCGATTTAATAACGTAAATCGGCAATGAACTTTCAATCGAAATGTGCAGCATATCGGTAATCGACGCTAAACAGGCATTGATCATGATATTGCCCAATTCGCACATGGCTTCGCTTTCAAATTCACGCACCATGTTGATGTCGAGTGTCGTCCCCATCATTTTTCGTACGATGCGTAGTGCGTTTTCTTCGGGAAACAACAGCATCACTTCGGCATTCAATGCGCCTGTAAATTCCTGCGTAACGATACCGAATGTTTCAGCATTTAAACGTAACGATGAAATGCTTACGTCTTTCAGTTGAATCAATTCAACGTTCGGCGCGGAAAACTGTATCGATTCGCCAATGACTTCACTTAAACCTTGAGCGGCACGTCCTGTGCCTATATTGATAATTTCGCCCAGCGTATCAAAATGAAGTTCATTCAAGATTTTCATTTTTTAGCCTGCGAAGTAATCGAGAGCTTGACCGATTGATGTTTCAGTTACCGGTTTTGACACCAAAATTGTCCCTAAAGCACGGGCTTGTTCTTGGTAAGTTTCTTGTACGTTCGCAGAGAAAATGACGAGGCGAATACCAGGATGTCTTTCTAAAATTATTTTCGCCGCGTCGGTTCCCAACATACCAGGCATATTGATGTCCATCGTGCAGTAATCAGGTTGTTCAGCGTCAATCGCCGCAATGGCATCTTCACCAGTAGCGGCTTCACTGATAATCCAAGTAGGTTGTTTCGCGCTAATGTGTTGACGAATAAACATTCTTGAAATCTTGCTATCATCAACAACTAATACGGTTTTAGACATAAATTACTCTCTTGAAATTAAAAAGGTTGAGGTTGAAAATTGGGCAAATTATCACATAAGTGGCAATAATTGGTTAAGCATTTTTCCATTGGTGACTAGAATTTGCTTGGGAAAAATCCCCGTATTGCCTTGGAAATCTGTGACGGTTGCGCCGGCTTCTTGTGCGATTAAAACCCCAGCGGCGACATCGTATAAATTCAACTCTTGTTCCCAAAACGCATCGAGTTGACCATCGGCAACTAAACAAATATCCATTGCTGCTGATCCCAAACGCCGTTGACCTGTTGTTGCTTGGGCGATACGACAAAAACGCTCTAAATTGTTATTTTCTAAATACGACCGTAAACACGCAAAACCAGTTCCAATCATTGCTTCGTCTAAATTTTCTAAATCAGAAACCCGAATCGGTTTGCCATTGCGCCACGCACCTTCGCTTTTCGCCGCGCAATAATAATCGTCTAAAGCGGGCGCAAATACCGCACCGAAAACAATTTCTCCGTCGATTTCTAATGCAACGCTGATTGACCAATAATACTGTCCACGCGAAAACGAATGCGTGCCGTCAATCGGATCGACAATCCAACGATTGGTTTGATTTTCAGATTGTCCACCTTCTTCGCCCCAAAATCCGTATTGTGGGTAATGTTCACGCAGTTGGATTTGTAAAAAGGCTTCAACGGCTAAATCAGCGGCGGTGACAAAATCACGCGGACTTTTTTTATCGACGTTTAAATGCTTCAAATCACGGAAATGTGTCAACGAAATGTCACCTGCGTCACGAATAACACGTTCTAAAAGGGGTAATGAAATAGTTGTCATAGGTTTTAAGTTTGGATGATTAAAACATCATAGCTTGCCAGATTTGTGTGACTTGCTCGCGTAATTCGATGAATTCTTGTGCATTTATAATTGTTTTGTCACCTTGTAAAACACGCTTATGTCCTGCGTCACGATAAGTACAATAAGCCATCGTTAAAATTTTCGCATCGGTTTCAGAAATCACGTTTTGAATTTGTAAACTTTCAAGTAAACGAATGTTGTCGGTGTAAATCGTTAACGCAGGCGAATTCGCTGCATTCGCTAACACACTAAACTGCACCATAAATTCAATATCGACAATTCCACCAGAACTTTGTTTTAAATCGAATTTTTCAGCAGATTTTGTCGCCAAATTCTCACGCATTTTTTCGCGCATTTCACGGACTTCGGTTTTCAATTTTTCAGCATCTCGCGGCAAACTTAATATACGCTGACGAATTTCAGAAAATACTTGTCCCACAACGTCATCACCCGCAATGAAACGAGCGCGAACTAACGCCTGTAATTCCCATGTCCAAGCATTTTGCGTCAAATAGTTTTCGTAGCTGTTAATAGGTGTGACCAACGCACCAGAATCGCCATTTGGACGCAAGCGCAAATCAACTTCGTATAATTCACCCGCGAGTAATTTCGTATCCAAAATGTGCCGAATTTTCTGGGCTAAACGTGCATAAAACTGTGAACACGACAGCGATTTATCACCATTTGTCATGGCGTTGCCGTCAGCACAATCATAGACAAAAACCATGTCTAAATCTGAACCATAACCCAATTCGAAACCACCTAATTTACCAAAACCAAGAATCGCAAAATTAGTTTTTTCATCGTCACATTCGGGCGGATAACCATGTTTTTTAACCAGCATTTGCCACGAATTTTTAATGACACAATCGACAATACTTTCTGCCAAAAAGGTTAAATAATCACTGACAATCATCAATGGAATCACGCCCATAATGTCCGCCGCTGCAATTCGCAACACGTTCACCTGTTTAAACTGGCGCAACGCAATCATTAAACTTTCGAGGTCGTCGGTATCAATTCGCTCCACAAGACGATTCAATTGCGCGTCTAAATCTTCTTTTTTCAGCGGTTCAAAAAGTGAGCGTGTATCAAGTAACTCATCAAATAAAACGGGATAACGCGCCAAATACTCACCAATCCACGGACTCGCTGACGACAATTTTAATAATTGCGCCAAAGCGTGTGGATTTTCAGCAAGTAACGCTAAATACACATTTCGTCCCGCCACCGCTGTGAATAAGGTCAGCAAACGTTTCAAAGTTTCGTCTGGATTCGGCACAATTTGCAATGTCGCAATTACTTGTGGCATCAAACGATTGATTACGCCTAACCCTTTGTTACTCAAGCGACGAATCGCTGGCTCATTTTTGAAATTACAGATTGCTGCCCAACTTTCCGCCGTATTTTGAAAACCGTAATCGCTCAAGTTTTCGAGTAACTCGCTTTCATCTTCCAAGCCGTTCCAAATTTGTTGGCTCAATTGTTCGATTTCATCTTGTTTCGAAACTGAAAAAACAGCATCGAAAACCGATTGAACGTTGTCACGCACGGTGTTTAATTCGATTAAAAACATTTCCCAATTCGCAAAACCTAAAACGTAAGCCATCGCTTGTTTGGCATTTTCATTCGTGGGTAAATCGTGAGTTTGTTTGTCTTGATATTGTTGGATGCGATTTTCAACCCGCCGCAAAAAATGATACGACTGCGTTAACTGCGTTGCGTCTTCTAAATTTATCAATTTCAATTCTGAAAGCAGTTTCAACACGTCCAAAATCCCGCGTGTTTGCAAACTTTTATCGTTACCGCCACGAATCAATTGAAACGCTTGCCCGATAAATTCAATTTCTCGAATCCCGCCACGTCCTAATTTGACGTTATCGATTCTATCTTTGCGTCGCAATTCTTGAACAATTTGCGCTTTGAGCGAACGCAATTCTTCAAATGCGCCGTAATCTAAATATCGCCGATACACAAATGCTCGCAACATCGACATCAACGTTTTGCCTTGTTCAAAATCGCCAGCCACTTGTCGTGCTTTAATCATCGCGTAACGTTCCCATTCTCGCGCTTGGGTTTGGTAATAATTTTCCATGCCGTCGAACGTCATGATAATCGCGCCACTGTCACCAAATGGACGCAAGCGAATATCGGTACGAAATACAAAGCCATCGGCGGTAATTTCGTCCAAAACACGCACCAAACTTTGGCAAAGTCGGGTAAAAAATTCGCTGTAACTCGTTTCGCGGCGGTCAGGCAACACGCCGTTTTCAGCGTAAGCAAAAATCAAATCAATGTCGGACGAATAGTTGAGTTCATACGCGCCCAATTTCCCCATCCCTAACACAACGATTTGCTGTGGCGTGCCGTCGGATAAAATAGGCGTGCCGCGTTTTCCACAGGCTTGTTGATATAGAAAATCTAACGCAGTTTGAATACACGCTTCTGCCAGCCACGAGAGTTCCCGCAAAGTTTGAGTCAATTCTTCCCAATCTGAAATATCGCGCCACGCCAGTCGAACCATTTCATTTCGACGAAAATGACGTAACGTAATCATCAAATTGGCTTCAGTTTCTATGTTTTTTTGCGCGAGTTTTTCTCGGTAAGTCGCTTCGCCGTAGCTTTTAAATAAATCGCCAGATTGACACAATTCAATCAAAATTTCAGGACGACGGTCGCAATGTTGCGTTGCAAATTCACTCATTACCCACACTTTCACCATTGATTCGGCAAATTTTTCGGGTAATTCAAGTTGTGCTAATCGTTCTGACCATTGCGATAAATCAACGGTAGTGCGTAGGGATTCTGGAAGTTTTTGAGTAGCAGATTCAAACATTTATCATCTCACAAGGAACAAAATTTTAGAGTCGTGTTAGCGTCGGTCGTTGCAATCGCCGCGCAATAATTCGGTGATATTTTCAACGATTGCGTGTGCCAGTTTTCAGAAATGGGTAAATTCAAAAAATTATTTGGCTGATTCACATCGATTTCACAACGATCCAAACCCAACACAATGCCACGTCCAATGCCTTTTACAACTGCTTCTTTGCGTGTCCAAAAATCGTAAAAAACGGTCAGTTTTTCATTTTCAGGCAAATCAAACCAATAATTTTGTTCTGACGGCGCGAAACATTTTCTGACTAAACCTGCGAACAATTTGCGTGATTTAATGAGTTCAACGTCAATACCGACAGGCAAGTTACTTACAGCAATCAACAGTTTTTCACCCGAATGTGAAACATTAAATTGCCACTGCGGAAAATCACGCAAATACGGTTTACCAAATTCACCACGTTCAATTTGCAAATCGTTTTCTGGAATATAACGCGCTA
Organism: uncultured Pseudomonadota bacterium; assembly: GCA_903848935.1. Taxonomy (GTDB): domain Bacteria; phylum Pseudomonadota; class Gammaproteobacteria; order Methylococcales; family Methylomonadaceae; genus UBA10906. The sequence goes on from CAINHO010000001.1 coordinate 105,689, forward strand.
AAACTTGTCGCAAAAATGGTTCGGATTTTTGTGTGGGCGTGATTTCAAATTGCCAAATATCAATCATGAAACAAGTTGTGTGGCTTTTGAAAGTCTATCGTTAATCGCGTGCCATGCTTCACTTTGTGGCGGTTGTTCAACCAAAATTAAATCCAAATTCAGCGCGTCTAATTCACGCAGTTTTGCGTACAAGTTTTGAGCATAAATCGTAGAATTGATTGGCAAAGAAATCACGATACGATTTTCAGTTAATGAAATGTTTGAGCCGCACGTTAATACGCCGACTTTTTGATTTTCGTCTTGCAAAAGGACGGCTAATAAATTCAAATCACAACGCACGGCAGGCGTTGTTGGTGCGTAATGAATCGCCATCATGCCAGCCGTTTTCACGGTGATTTTCGATAATGAATCAGGCACAAAAACCTCGGTTTTTAAAACGGCTTCTAATTCGCTGCAGGTGATTTTTCCGAAACGTAACAATGTTGGCTTATCGCCGCTCAAATCAAGAATCGTTGATTCCACACCAATTTGACACGCGCCACCGTTTAAAATCATATCGACACTTTCACCCAATTCGTCGGC
>CAINHO010000002.1 GCA_903848935.1 uncultured Pseudomonadota bacterium
ACAGGCAAAAAAGACGACGCGGCACGAGTGGCGTTTTTGTTTTTGCTGTATCAAAAACTTTCAGCACCCGCGATTGAACCCGAAAACGAGAGAGGCGCGATTCCGAAAAAACGATTGAAACGTTAACCGATTTAGTGGCTTAATGCCCTTCACCCTAAATTTTAGGCAATAAAAAAGCCCTGCGAGCGACGAACTCCAACGGGCTTTTAAATCATTACCAGACAAGATAATGGAACTTAGAAATGGATAATATCACCAAATTTCCACCGCTTCACGTTTTACCCGAAAAAAAACCGCCAACTGAACCACCCGAAAACCCCGAATTTTCATTTAATCAATTTGCGCTGAATGGCAATTCTGCTGTTATGCGTGAAAAAATGCTCAAAGATACGTTTGTACTGGATAACATTGCGATTTTGGGACAAGCCACCGCAATTTATGCCAAACCGAACACGGGCAAAACGTTGATTGTTTTATGGATGTTAATTGAATCAATCAAGGCGAAAAGAATCAAAGGTGAAAACGTTTTTTACATTAACGCCGACGATACCTACAAAGGTTTAGTAACGAAGTTAGAAATCGCTGAACAGTACGGCTTTAAAATGATTGCGCCGTCACACAGTGGTTTTGAAACAAACAAATTTCAAAGTTATATCAAACAAGCCATTGATGATAATACGGCGCACGGCAAGGTTATCATCTTGGACACCGTTAAAAAATTCACTGATTTGATGGACAAAAAACAAGCCACTAATTTTATGAAAATTGGGCGCGAGTTCATATCAAGTGGCGGCACGTTGATAATGATGGCGCACACCAACAAGAACCGCGACACCGATGGAAAGGTGGTTTTTGCTGGCACGTCTGATGTGGTTGATGATTGTGATTGTGCTTTCATTTTGGACGAAGTAACCAAGACCGATTTTAACAAACAAGTTTTATTCGAGAACTTCAAAAGTCGCGGCGATGTGGCGCGTGAGTTGGCGTTCACTTATTCGATAATTGAAAAACAATCCTATAAAGATTTGATTGATTCTGTGCAACTGATGGACGCAGCAATCATTGAGCAAGTGAAACAAGAAAGGGTTGTCACAGTTAAGCTCGAAAAAGATGCGGCGGCGATTGAAGCGATTACTGATGCAATCAATCAAGGGCATCATAAAAAAGCCGATTTAATTACGTTTGCGACAGGTATTGAATGGAAAATACCACATCGGAAAGTTAAGCAAGTTCTATCCGATTACACAGGCGAAAAATTAAATAATTCGAGTTTATGGCGGTTGCAAATTGGTGAGAGAAACTTAAAAAGCTACTATTTGCTGACCGAAAATAACACCACTTCGGAAGAATACGAAACCGCAAAAAACGGTTAAATATCCCCGTTCTGTTTAAACGATTAAAATCCAGTTTGAACACTTTTGTAAAACCTGTTCAAACTGTCCAAACTGTCCAAACTGGAAAATGCCCTATCAATTTAGGGCTTTTTTTTGTGTAAAAAACGTCCAAACTGGATTTAAAAACGTCCAAACTGGATATTTTTAAAAATATAAAATCTCTGTAAGCCACGTCGCCATTCAGTTTGAACAGTTTGAACAGTTTGAACAGTTTGAACAGTTTGAACAGTTTGAACAGTTTTTACAGTTTTTACAGAAAAGTGTTCAAACTGACCTCCGTTTTTCCAGTTTGAACGCTTTTTTTCCAGTTTGAACACTTTGAACAAATAATTAACAGGGATTGATTGCTTTTATAAACAAACGAAAATGAACGATTAAATCAAAAGATTTTAATTAGAAAGTGAATTGGAAGGATTCGGCATGACTGCAAAAATTATTGATGACGTTCTCAACGATCCGACAATTAGCGACTGGTTAAAATCGGCATTAAGTGGCGCGTTAAACCGTGACCCGTTGGACGCGACCAACGACGCAGAAATGTTATTTTTAATTTTGTCGCGCCGTTTGGGTGAACTATTCGCCAACTATGAACCGCCCGAATTACAAAATGATAGTTGTGTGCCATTGTGAACCGCGCCGCGCCGTCCCGCTCGTCCCGCCCAAAACGCGCCGCGCCCCTCAGCTCTTGGGTATGCCGTTTCGTGGTTTGGCTTGTTTGAAACGTGCCGCCCTCGCGCCAACCGTTATGCCGTTTTGTGGTGTGAGAGTCTGCGGCTCGGCTTGAACGGTTGGGCGTGCCGTTCGTGCCGCCCCGCCGCTTTTCTGTTGTTGCGGGATTGAAAACGAAAAGCAAAAAGCACAAAAAAAGCGGCAGCGGCTAACGCCGCCCCGCTTTTGAATTTTGTACAAGGTTCAAACCCGCCGATTACCGCGCCATTCGTCAAAGGTTTGAATTTCTTTAACGTCTTCTAAATCATGCGCCGCAAGGAATTTTGTAATAATTTCACGTTCTGTTGTCACGCCGTTTTTAATCAAGACCGCCGCATCTTTGATGCACTTTTGAAGCAAATTAAACAACGTCATGCCGCCTTTTAACTTTGCCCCGTGCTTATCAATCGCGCCATTCATCCGTTTTTTATATTCTGCGGCGTAATCGGCAGACGTTTTGCCGCTTGAATCCCTGCCATCGTAATTAAAATAATAGTCACTATTTCGTTTTTCAAAATCGTGCGCTAATTTTTCAATTTCATATTTTTCAACAGTTCCATTTTTTAAGCCCCGCCTTAACTGTTCAATCAGTTCAGCGAGCCGCGCATCAACGCGAATTGCGACCGTAGCAGGTTTAGATTTTTTTGCCCCCGCGTTAAAACGCGCCCCGCCGTGTGAAAGTTTTGGTTTTTCAATCGTTTCTGTCATTATTTAAGCCCGTTTTGAATCTTGTACAAAGTTCAAAATATACGCTTTTGAACCTTGTACAGCAATCAAGTTTTGATTATCGAAACCAAAAACAAAAGGCGCGAAGTCGTGAACGCGCCTTTTTTGCCCGACAAGCACAGAAAAAACGCACCATCAATCACGGAACGGAGAAAAACCGCCATGAAATTTATCAGAATCAACACGGGCAACCGTTCACAGCCCGAACTAAAAACAAAAACGGGCTACGGTGGCGCGTTTATTGACACCAAAACAATCAGCAAAAAGCACAATGTTTTGATTACGGGCAACCACCACAGCGGCAAAACCCGCGCCGTTGTTAAGTTGTACGAAAACGCGGAACAGATTTGGCGCGGACAGTTGAAGCCGTACCAATTCACCCGCGCCACCGTTGCAACAAATAAACCGATGTTAAAACCCAACGAAAGCGGCGACGTTTGGCAATTCCCCGCAGCTGTTTTCATTTGTGGCAGTGCGCCGATGTCAAAATGGCTCGACCATCAAGGCGCGGCGAGTTGGTGGGATAAAGAAAACCCCGCCGAACCTTACGCAAAAATCCCCGCATGGAAACGGTGTGAAATCCTGCCGAAGTATTTACGCGCCACCCGTGCCGTTTTATTTGTCGATGACGCGCACAAACTCACGGGCAGAAAATTAGTGATTGCTAAAGAGTGCATCGACAGAGCGCACCGCGTTGTTTTGGCTTGCAATGATGAAAACCGCCTAAGCCCGTCAATTCGCCGCCCGTTTTTGGAAACGAAACCGCAGGAAATCCGCCTAACTTCTGAGGTTGCTTATGATGCTACACACGTTTTGGTTTGGTTATTTGTCGCGCTTGCGATGTTTGCAGGTTCACCAGAACTAGCCGCGTTAATCGGTATTTTTGAACTAATGAAAGGGGGAAGACGTGCATCAAAACAAGATTAAAACCGCGTTATTGCTGACGTTATCCGTTGCAATTCACGCCGAAGAATTACCGCCAAAAGTTGAAACCGTGCCGCCGTATCAAGTCCCGACTTTTACAGGCGAGGAAACGGACTGGCACAAAATGAAACCCGCGATTAACCCAGCCAAAACAGTCAACGCCGACTTGATTGTTGAAACCGTTAATCATTGCTACCCCGTGCCGCCGATGAATATAGAAATCAGTTTAAGAAGTGGCGCGACGTACAAACCACCAACGACAGGCGCAATGGTTCAAAGCCTTGACGCTTCACAGTATTACGCGGGGATTGTGGCAACGATGCCGCTTTATTCGGGCGTTGAAATCGACAAAGAGCAAAAACTGGCGATTGATAGAAAGCTAAAAACCGTTGAAGCCGTCGCGCAAATGTTGACGGCGTTAAGCACGAAACGACGCGCCGAGCGAATGATGGGACTTTATTTGTCACTCGAAAAGCGGTCACAAAAACGAGTTCAAGAAGGCATTGTTGCTGTTGATGAACAAATAGCGATGCTCGAAAAAGTAGCGACAACGCAGGGCGAGTTAGACGCGGCAAACGCAATAATTGAAGGTTCAAGGCTTTCATTGATACACCAATGCAAAACGGAAGACGTTGAACGATTGAACAATTTTATTTTGAACGAGATTTATTGATGAATGCGTTGATAATGATAATGGCGGGGCTTTGCGGCTTAATGCTGTCAATGATTCTGCTAATTTTAGGCGTTAATGCGCTTTAACTTTGAGAGGTAACACCATGAAAAAACTATTTTTAACCGCAATCATTTTGACCGTTTGCAATATCGCAACCGCACAAAACATCACGGGAACAGTCACGCGAGTTTCTGACGGTGACACGTTGACCGTGAGAACCGCAGACAAAAAAACAATCACAATCCGATTGGCGCGAATTGATGCGCCCGAAATTTCACACTGGGGAAACCCCGCGCAACCATTTGGCAAAGAGGCGGGGGACTGGTTGCGTGAAGTGGCAAGAGGTGAACCCGTCACGGTTCAAATTGATACTGTGGACAAATACGGACGCAGCGTTGGGACTGTTTTCATGGGTAACGAAAACCTTAACGCAATGATGGTTGAAGATGGTTACGCATGGGTTTTTGATTATTTCGCCCAAGATGAACAAGGCGACGAACTGCGAAAACTTGAAACCGTTGCCCGTGAAAATCACAAAGGTTTGTGGATTGATGCGAACCCAATAAACCCCGCCGACTTTAGAAAATCGCAAAAATGAAATGGCAAAATCACATGATAATCGGCGCAAGTTTTGGCGCGGTCATCAATCCGTTAATTATTCCCGTTGCCGTCTTGGGTTCAACCGCGCCCGATTGGCTGGAATATGTTTTGAAAATTTGCGGCTATCGTGTGAAGCATCGAACCGTTACACACGTTTGTTTATATTGGCTCGCCGCAATCGCATTTTTTAAACTGGTGATTGATTGGCATAACTTAGGTTTAGGCTTTGCAATCGGCGGTTTTTCTCATGTTATCGCGGACAGTTTCACCATTGCAGGTGTGCCATTTTCGCCAACAAGCGACGCACGTTTTCACCTGTTCGGCGG
>CAINHO010000003.1 GCA_903848935.1 uncultured Pseudomonadota bacterium
AAATTAACAAAGGAGAAAAAGTAAAAATGCTTGCAAATGTAAATAAAGCCGACATAATTTTAGCCAGCCAGCCAGCCAGCCAGCCAGCCAGCCAGCCAGCCAGCCAGCCAGCCAGCCAGCCAGCCAGCCAGCCATAGCCTAAAACCCATCATTCGCTGGTGCGGCGGGAAATCAAAACTCGCTACGTCAATAATCAATAAATTCCCACAGCACACCTGCTACGTCGAGCCATTTTGTGGCGGTGCGGCAGTATTCTTAAAAAAGCAACGCTCTCACTGCGAAGTTATCAACGACATTAACGGCGAGCTAGTTAATCTCTATCGCTGCATTCAGCATCATCCCGAAGAAATAGCAAAACAATCCGCTTTGATGCTACATAGCAGAGAGCTATTTTTAAATCATCAAGAGTCAGCCCTACAAACATTGACTGATATTCAACGTGCCGCACGCTTTTACGCACTGCAACGCATGGCATTTGGTGGGAAAGTATCAGGTCAAAGTTTTGGCTATGCACGAACAGCTAAGGCAGGACTGTCTTCAAAGCGATTTGAGCGAGATGTTGCCCTGTTGACCGAGCGATTAAACGGTGTGTTTATCGAAAATACACACTGGTTGGATTGCATTAAACGTTACGACAGCGGTGGCACATTGGTATTTTGTGATCCGCCTTACTGGAACACGGCGGGTTATGGCGTAGATTTTGGCTTTGAAAATTATGAAAATATGGCTGAAATCATGCGCTCAATGAAAGGAAAAATGATTGTGACCGTCAATGATATTCCTGAAATGCGTGAATGCTTTAGTGATTTTTCTATTGAGCAGTTAGAAATTACTTATACGCTCGGGAAGGTCAAAGATGGAAAACGTGCAGACAAATCTTATGAGCTTTTGATCAGGAATTTTTAGATATTTTATTTTCTGGGATGATTATGGGCAAGGTTAAATCATTTCATAATTCGAGTGTAAAAGGTTAAATCATTTCATAATTCTAGTGTTAAGAATTTTTAAAGAGGTTAAATCATTTCATAATTGTTTTTAGGTGTGGTAATTTACTAAAAACTAGAAATTATTTAAAATTCAATCGGTTACGTTTTTTGGTTGATTTATGATTTTTTTGCAATTTGGTTAAATCTTTTCAATAGCAATCATACGCTTCGTTCACTAACTTTTTGATTGTTATAAGTGTATTTTCCATTCGTCCAGACCTTGTTGCTGCGTCATCCCGAAACACCATCATGTGGGTAAATAACCTGTGTCGCTTGTTGGTGTTAAATTTCAGTAAGCCTACAATTTGTAAAACTGCTATCCAGCCATTATCCATCACGACGCTGAAACAGGATAAACTCACTTTGAAAACTACATTTAAAATTATCGCTTCCTTTATTGGAGCAGCGTTACTGGTTACGTTGGTATCGACAGCCTTGTTTGGGGGATTCGGAGAAATAGAGAAATCTGCCGAAGCGAGAAAACATACCTTCACAGTCATCAATCATGCAAATCAATTATTATCTGCATTGAAGGACGCTGAAACAGGACAACGCGGTTATTCGCTAACGGGTGATGAGGCGTTTTTGGAACCGTATTTAGCTGTGCGCGATAGTATCGGTGGCGATTTAGAACAATTACGTCAACTTACTTCGGGCAGTGCCACACATCAATATGTGGAAACAATCGCGCCTTTGATTGATGCTAAATTGGCAGAATTGGCGAAGGTTATCGAATTACGCCGTAACCATGATTCAGCAGGGGTTCTTGCGCTTGTTAGCAGTGGTCAAGGCAAACAATTTATGGATAAGATTCGTGCTGAAGTAAATACTTTTACCCAGACAGAAGAAGTCGCCTTGGCACAGAATGAAACGACGTTCCAATCAAATATGCGCCGTTTATTTATGACCATTGTGACGGCTTGTCTTTTGGTGCTGTTACTGGCATTTTCATTTGCCTATTTGGTTTACAGACAAACAAAACAGCGATTGCAGAATTTAATTCATCTTGAAACACAGCATTCTCTCGAAATTCAGGAAGAACTGAATGCACAATTACAACAGACTAATGCCACGTTACAGGTTAGCGAAGAACGACTTTCTGTGACACTCTCATCTATTGGGGATGCGGTCATCACCACCAATGCTGAGGCGTGTATTACCCTATTGAATCCATTGGCTGAACAACTCACAGGTTGGACGCAGGAAGAAGCTAACGGACGATCCGTGGACGAGGTTTTTCATATCGTCAACAAGGACACACGCCTACTCGCGACTATTCCCGTATTTGAAACTCTAACGTGTGGCACGATACAAGGTTTGGCGAACCATACCGTGTTGATTGCTCGTGATGGCAGTGAGTACGATATTGCCGATAGTTGTGCGCCGATTCGTGATCGTGATGCTCAGGTGATTGGTGCGATATTAGTGTTCCGCGATGTCACGAAAGAATATGTGGTGCAGCAAACTTTGCGTGATAGTGCTGCACAGATACAAACCATATTGAATACCGTAGTGGACAGCATCATTACCATTCGTGCGACCGACGGTATTATTGAGACTGCAAATCCCGCTACCGAGAAAATGTTTGGCTGTATTACTACTGCTGAACTTCTTGGACAAAATGTCAGTATATTGATGTTCGAGTCAGAACAGACTCCGCGCAATAACAAAAGTTTTCTTGATGATTGCATTATCAACGATGAGATACACCCTAGCGGACGCGAAGTCTTAGGTCGGCGCATGGATGGCAGCACTTTTCCAATGGAAATCGCCATAAGTGAAATGTGGCTAAATGGACAACGTTATTTCACGGGTATTTTGCGTGATATTACCGCGCGTAAATTCGCTGAAAAGGTTATCTTTGAGACAGATGCGTTACAGAATGCGATTTTTAACAGTGCTACTTTTTCGAGTATTGCCACCGATGCGAAGGGTGTGATTCAAATTTTTAATGTCGGTGCAGAACGTATGCTCGGCTACACCGCCAATGAAGTCATCAATAAAATGTCACCAGCGGAACTCTCCGATTCGCAAGAAATGATTGCCCGCGCTCAAACGTTAAGTAACGAATTCGGCACACCCATTACAGCAGGTTTTGAAGCCTTGGTATTCAAAGCGGCACGCGGCATCGAAGATATTTACGAATTGACGTATCTTCGTAAAGACGGCAGTTGCGTCCCCGCTGTCGTGTCGGTCACTGCTTTACGCGATGCCCACGATATAATTATCGGTTATTTACTCATTGGCACCGATAACACCACCCGTAAAGCCATTGAAGTCAAACAAAAAATACTTGAGCAGAGTCTGCGTGATCATCAGTTTTACACACGCTCACTGTTTGAAGCCAACATTGACGCTCTAATTACCACTGATCCGTCTGGTGTTATCACGGATGTTAATAAACAGATGGAAATATTGACTGGTTGTACGCGCGACGAGCTAATCGGTTCACCGTTTAAGAATTACTTCACTGACCTAGAAGCGGCGGAAACGGGTATTAAGTTGGTATTGACTCACAAAAAACTCACGAACTACGAACTCACCGCGCGTGCTATTGACGGGAAAGAAATCATCGTATCTTTCAATGCCACCACTTTTTACGATCGAAACAGGCAGTTACAAGGCGTGTTTGCAGCGGCACGGGATATTACGGAGCGTAAACGACTGGATCAGGTGTTACAGGATAAGAATGTAGAATTGGAAGTTGCGACGTTAATGGCGGAGAAAGCCAATCTTGCTAAATCTGATTTTCTATCGAGTATGAGTCATGAATTACGCGACCCACTTACCGCTATTCTCGGTTTCGCGCAGTTAATGGAATCTGATTTTCCCCCGCCGTCACCGCAAACCGAAAGAATTATGGAGATTCTTCGAGCGGGTTGGCATTTATTGGCACTCATCAATGACATTCTGGATTTGACAACGATTGAATCCGGGCATGTGTCAATCTCTGAGGAGACCGTGTTGCTCAGCGAAGTGATGGAGGAATGTCAAAATATGATGGAGTTGCAGGCACAACAACGCAGTATCACTCTGACTTTCCCTGTGTTTTCTACCGCCTGCTTTATTCGTGCTGATCGCACTCGATTGAAGCAAGTCATCACCAACTTAATTTCTAACGCGATTAAATATAATCGACCAGAAGGGGCGGTAATCGTGAGTTGCACAGTGGACAGCGTGACGGAATTTACTCGCATTAGTATCACCGACACCGGCATTGGCTTATCACCAGAAAAGATAGCGCAGTTATTTCAACGGTTCAATCGTCTTGGACAAGAGTTTAGTGGTGTGTCAGGTACGGGCATTGGTCTCGTGGTAGTTAAACGATTAGTTGAATTGATGCACGGCGTAATCGGTGTAGAAAGTACCGTTGATGTGGGAAGTGTGTTCTGGGTCGAATTTCCTTCAGTGGCTGCGCCTTATCTTTCTGTGGAAAGTGACATTGCGGTATTAGTAACACCACAATCACTTCACATCGCTGGGCAGCATACCGTATTGTATATCGATGATAATCCTGTGAACTTGAAACTAATTGGACAAATTCTAGATAGTCACTCGGATATTAGTTTGCTGTGTGAATTGAATGCGACTGCGGGTATCGAGAAAGCACGCTTAGTGCTGCCTGATGTGATTTTAATGGACATCAATATGCCCGTTATAAACGGCTTTGAAGCCTTAAAAATACTGCGTGCAGATGTAACAACTGCACATATTCCGGTCATTGCCTTCAGCGCGAATGCCATGCCGCGTGATATTAAAAAAGGTTTGGAGGCTGGATTTTTCCGCTATATAACCAAACCCATCAAAGTGAATGAGTTCATTACTGCTTTGGATGAAACGCTAAGACCGAGGGTGTAAATGGGGTCAACGCACGAAATGGAACTTCTACCACGTTAAATCGCTGTACGGTTCGAGAGGTTTCATTTTCTTTGCTCAACGTTTTTCAAAATTTGAATTGTAATTCGAATTACTTTTTTGTCACTGCGTAACATCAGTTAGTTATTGGGTTTTAACTGTTTGCGAATTTTGCCAGTTGGTCAAGCAACGGATTTAAAACGCTAACTGTTCGCTGGTAGGTTTTGCAATTCAGCAAAAAATTATAACGATACGCCTCAGCACACACGGTTAATGCGTTTAGTTCACTTGCAAATCGTTCGGTATCCGCATCGAATCCAGTATCATCAATAACCTGTAGTAATAATTGCTCAAGTTTGTGTGTTCTTGGATAAGCATCGTATTTTGTTTTAGTTTCGAGTAAATGTTTAAACAGAAATTCAAACATTTGTTGATAATGAAAGCAGTGTAATGAACAATCATCAATCCCACTACCATCAATCAAATCACAGGCTTTTGCGTGTTCCCATGCCTTACCACCTAAGTTTTTAACGTTCTCAAATTGTTGTAATTTTTCAGCATACATATTGCCTCCTTTAATTTTGTGATTTCAAACTAAGCACTAAGCCACCCTCTCAAAAGGCAAAACCACACCCACAAGTTTTGAATTTTCGAGGTAATTCGCCCACGCTTGCATCATTTTTCGACGCTCTTCTAAATGTGCGGTTCTGTTGTATGCCAGACCGTTTGGGTCACGAACGGCGTGTGCTAATTGATGTTCAATAAAGTCAGGTCTAAATCCTAGCACTTCATCAAGCAATGTTCGCGCAGTTGCTCTAAATCCATGTATCGACACTTCGTCTTTGCTAAATCCCATGCGACGCAATGCCGCTTGTTGTCTTGCGTCATCACGTTTATCGCGTGCTTGTTTCAAACTGATTTCAGGATAAATGCCTAAAGCTAAGGTTTTGCGTTTGCCGTCAAATCGATAATCCATACGAAAGTATTTAGAACCGTTGGGGTTGATTAACAGAAACATTCCTTTTTCGTCCGTGAGTTTATAAGGCTTGTCTTTGGGTTTTGCGTTCTTGATGGCGGTATCTGATAAGGACATGACGGTATCGACTTTGTGAAATTACGATATGCCGTCAAATATACCGCCTCAAATGTCGGTATGTAAATGAATTTCGTTGAACAATAAAAAAGCCGCTAACCCTTTCGAGTTGCGACTTTGTGAATCTTAATAAACGTCTTTGAATCTATATTTGGTGGAGGCGGGGGGAATTGAACCCCCGTCCGTAAGCACTCCGCCACAAGGTCTACATGCTTATCTCGTTCTTTGATTTAGTCAGTGACATTCCGACGAGCCAAAAAAGTCACCAACGATTCCGTAGGGTTTTAGCGCATCCATACCGGACAGACTTCAGCGCGATCTTATGTAGATGACCTCTGAGCGTTCTCTTACCGAAGTATTTGAACTCCACCCGCATAAGCACAGATGGTCAAAGGAATGGTGCTGTTATTAAGCAGCTAAAGCCATTGAGTAGTTTTCGTCATTTGCGAATACTTAAGTTTCAGTAGGATTTACGAGGTGTACTGTCCTCGGCATGCACTCTAGGTTTTGCTACCCACGTCGAAGCCATGTCGCCCCCTTTGAGTAGGTGCGTAGATTACACGATAATGCCGCCTATTTACAACCTTTTAAATCAACGCATTAACCGCTGCATCAGTGTCAAAAAACACTTGCCCATTCAATTGATTAAAAAGATGACTCTTTTTTAATTTCACAAATACAAAATGCTTCACCTCTGCAAGGTTAAAACAAATCCCAGCGTCTTTTAAGTTCAAATTCAACTGCTCTAAGGCTTGCAACGCAGTCATATCAATATCGCTCACAGAAGAAAAATCAATCACAACATGGTTAACTCTCGGCGCAAGTTTCAATTCTTCGGCGATAAATTCTTCAATAAAATTGATATTCGCAAACGTAATACTGCCGTCAATTCGCAGCAATAACAAGCTGTCCCACGTTTCCAAATAATCAATGTCATGATTTCTAGCATTGCGATAATAAGGCGTATTTGGAATTCGTCCGAGTACCGCAATATGCGGATGACTGGTTTTTCGTAAATGACTAATAAACGTGAGAAAAATACCTAGTGTAATACCCTCTTCAACGCTTAAGAATAATACGCCCAGCAGCGTCATTGCTTCTGCAATGCCATCGCCTTTATCATAATGATACGAGTGGAAAATACTTTTTATTCTCACGAGCGGCACAATCGCCACCAAAATAATTACCGCTAACGCTGATTTGGGAATGTTGTTAATCCAGCCACTGAAAAATACCATCGTAATTGCCAGCACAATCGCCGCAATAATCATCGCAATTTGAGAACGTGCGCCTGCCGAAAAATTAACCATTGTTTGACTAAAACCGCCCGCAACAGGCATTCCACCTGAAATTGCCGAGGTGAAATTAGACAGCCCTAACGCCAGTAATTCTTGATTGGGGTTAATTTTTTCACCGCGTACATTCGCCATTGTTTTAGCAATTGCAATACTTTCAATGTAAGAAATCAAGGCAATAAATGTTGCGGAAGGCAATAAAACTTTCCATTTTGTGATGTCGATAAAATCAACACTTAAATGTGGCAATCCCGCTGGAATTCCGCCAATAATTGCTACATTTAATTCACCGTATGTAACCGCAAATGTCGTTGAAACCACGGCAAAAATCACACCGCATTTTGTGATGGCGTTGCTCAATGCCAGAGATACGCCCAATTTTTTTAACAGTTCTAAAAGCGGTTTATTGAAAAATAGCAATATCACCAACGCCGCCAAACTCATGAATAACGTCGCTAAATTCGTGCCGTGAAAATAGGTTGTGTAACAGTTTAAATCGACGTTGCAAATAGGCGATGCTAAACCTAGTGTGAGCGGTAACTGGTTTACGATAATCAACAAAGCCGCGCCGCTTGTGAACCCTGTGATAACGGGTTGGCTGATAAAATTCACCAATCTTCCCATTCGCCACATCGCCATCAACAACAAAATCACACCACTTTCGGCGGATAAAATTACCGCGCTTTGTAGCGGATTCCCCAGCTGACTAACGGCGGGTGAAGCCAATGCGTTGGCAATCATAATTGCTGCAACAGAAACGGGGCCAACAGATAGGGTGTAACTGGTGCCTAAAATCGCATAAAAAAACTTCGGTAAAATACTCGCGTACAACCCAAATTCAGGCGGTAAACCCGCAAGTAGCGCGTAAGCAATACCTTGAGGTACAGATAAAATTGCCGAGACAATACCTGCAAAAAAATCACTGTTAAAATCAGAACGGCGATAGGTTTTCAGCCAACTGAAAATCGGAAAAAAGTTCAAAGTGTTACGCGGTATTTGTTTTAATGCCAACCACCATATTGCGAAGTCGGATCGCCCCGAAAACCGGTACTGGTTTTATTCGCGTCAGGTGTGTGAACGCTGTTACTTGCAGCGACAATCATATTTTGGCGCGTGTAACCACCCAATGCTTTGGCTTTTGCTGCAATGTTGGTTGTTAATGAATTGATGTCATAACTAGTTGTATCTGCATCAACGACAACAGAAATTAAATTATCCGCCCGCAATACCACTGGCAATTTCGTTTGAGCAGGAATTTCGAGTTGATAACGCCCATTTTGCACATTTGCCGATGCAATCACATTTTCACCGTCGAGAGCTTCAACATTGCCTGTTTTACTTTCTACTTTTCCAGAAAGTGAAATCGACGTTGTGGTGTATTTTGTGACAGATGGCGTTGCAGGTTTTGATTGCTGCATTTCGTTACAACCCGTTAATAAAATCGCATTCAAGATGCTAATCAGCAATAATTTTTTGTTAATACTCTGCATTTGTATCGTCCCCAATTTCAAGCCACATTGAATTGATAATCGCCAATGCAGCCGCTAAACTCACCCCTAAAATCCACGCAAAATACCACATGATTTTTCTCCCAATTTTAAAATTTATAAATTGAATTTATTTTCATAAATGTTTTTAACATTCTGATAAAACCAGAATGGTTTGCTTAAAATAATCAAAAAAGCAATGGTCGGTGTGACGGGAACAGGTGCAATATCAATAAGCAACAAGCAAAACAAAACGAAGAAAGTTTTTATTCTTGATTTTGTAACGATTTCTGGTGAGGTGTTCGCGCCCTTTTGAAAGGGTTTTTCGTACAAATCACCTACCAATTTACCAAACCACATTGGTCTCATTGCCACAATGTATAACCCAATTAAACAACCAGGTGAAACAGGGCCAAAACCAATAATTGCGAAAATACTAAAAACAGCGAGGCATTTAATTTGCGTGATATTCATTGTTTAATACATCGTATGTTCATTAACTTGAACTTGTTCAACCGTGACTTTGCCACGCATTATGCGATAAACCCAGCTCGTATAAAGTATCACAATCGGCATAAATACCACCGTTGCAGCGAGTAACATTTTCAAGGTGTAATGACTTGCACTGGCATCCCAAATCGTCAAACTGCTGGTAACAGAAAGCGTCGAAGGTAAAATGAACGGAAACATCGAACCGCCGGCCGTCACAATCGCCCCCATCATTGCCAAACTACTCAAAACAAATGCTGTAGCGGAATGATGTTTAGCCGTGAAAAAAGGTGCTGATAATGCTGAAATAACCGTCACAATCGGTGCAAGTAAAAGCGACGGATATGTTCCGTAATTTGCAAGCCATAAACCGGTACTTTTGGCGACCGTTTTATGCAAGGGATTTGCCGTAATGGTTGTGTCGATGGCAGACGTAATTTTGTAGCCGTCCAAACCAAAAGCCACCCAAATACCTGCTAATAAAAATAACACCACAAATAAAACGCTGCTCCAACGAATCACATTTTGAGCGCGTTCAGCGATAAAACTTTCTGTTTTCCAATGTAAATAAACCGCGCCGTGCATCACGCATAATGTCACTCCAACTAACACGCAAAGAATCGGGAACAATTGAAATAAATCAAATAAACCGCCTGAATAAGTTGAACGCATATCGGCATCGAGTTGGAATGGTAAACCGACCATTAAATTTCCTGCGGCTAAACTTAAAACCACTGCTGGAACTGTTCCGCCGACAAATAAGCCCCAATCCCAGAAACTGCGCCATGCGCGATTCGCTAATTTACTACGATAATCGAAACCGACGGGGCGCAAAAATAAGGCAAATAACAATAAAAGTAATCCCGCATAAACGCCTGAAAATAAAACGGCATAAACAATTGACCACGCGCCAAACGTAATGCCGCCGAGCGTGACCAACCACGTTTGATTGCCTTCCCACGTCGGGCCAACGGTATTCAGAATGACACGACGTTCGTCGTCGGTTTTCCCTAAAAATGGTAACAACATCGCAATGCCAAAATCAAAACCATCCATCACCGCAAAACCACAAATCAAGAAAATTAAAATTCCCCACCAAATAATGCGTAACGATTCATAATCAAACATGATTTTCTCCGTGTTTTTCAAAGTGATAATTGCCGGTGTGCAAACTGCTCGCGCCTAAACGAATGTATTTGACCATCAAAAATAATTCGATAATGAGCAGAATCGTGTACATGATTACAAAGCCTGCAATACTGCCATAAAGTTGCCCGCTGCTTAAACTCGAGGTACTTAAATGCGTGGGCAAAATGTTCGCAATTGTCCAAGGTTGTCGCCCGTATTCCGCCACCACCCAACCCAATTCGCACGCAATCCAAGGAAGCGGAATTCCCCAAAATGCCATTTTCAAAAGCCAGCGTTGATTCTGTGCATCACGTTTCATGTTGAAATAAAACGACGCGGCGAAAATAAATAACATCATCACGCCACAAAATACCATGCCGCGAAATGTCCAAAACATCGGCGCAACTTTCGGAATCGAATCTTTAATGGCGGATTCAATTTGTGCAGGTGTCGCATCCACTACGTTTTCGGTATATTTTTTGAGCAATAAACCGTGACCTAAATCGACTTTGTATTTTTCAAAAATCGCTTTGGCCACATCATTTGTTTTATCTTCACGCAAAATTTGCAAATTTTCATACGCAATCATGCCGTTTTCAATGCGATGCCGTTTGCGTTCTCGAATAATATCAAGCCCATCAATTTTTTCGTCAATCGAACGAGTTGCAATCAACCCCAACGCATACGGAATTTTAATGGCGTAATCGGTTGTTCTGGTTTCTTCATTTGGAAAACCAATTAACGTAAAAGACGCGGGGGCTTCTTGGGTTTCCCATTCCGCTTCAATTGCCGCGAGTTTGGCGCGCTGCACCTCGCCAACCGTGTAACCACTTTCGTCACCGAGAAGAATAACGGATAACACTGAAGCTAAACCAAACCCCGACGCAATCCGAAATGAACGCCGCGCAAACGCCACATCTTGATTTTTAAGTAAATAAAACGCGCTAATTCCTAAAACAAACATCGAACCTGTGACATAACCAGCGGCAACAGTGTGAACAAATTTAACTTGTGCAACAGGATTAAAAAAGATTTCAGAAAAACTGGTCAATTCCATTCGCATGGTGTCGTAATTGAATTCTGCGCCAACTGGATTTTGCATCCACGCATTTGCAATCAAAATCCACAACGCCGACAAATTCGTTCCCAAAGCAAGCAACCACGTTGTGGATAAATGTTGCAACTTGGTCATTCTGTCCCAACCGAAAAAGAACAAACCCACAAATGTCGATTCCAAGAAAAACGCCATCATGCCTTCAATCGCTAACGGTACGCCGAAAATATCGCCGACATAATGCGAGTAATACGACCAGTTTGTGCCGAATTGGAATTCCATCGTCAAACCTGTCGTCACGCCCATCGCAAAGTTAATGCCGAACAATTTGCCCCAAAAGCGCGTCATGTCTTTGTAAATTTGCTTATTTGTCATCACATACAGCGATTCCATAATTGCCAAAATAAATGACAATCCCAGCGTCAACGGCACAAACAAAAAGTGATACATCGCCGTGATAGCAAATTGCATTCGCGATAAATCTACAACTTCATTGGTAATCATTTTAGTTTTTCTCCGTTCAATGTTGCCGTGCCGAATAATCGATTGGTTAATTTTTCTTCATCGACTTTTACTTTTTGTCCTGCGAAAAAAAGCCACCAAACCAAACCGAATAACATGAATTTGATAATGATGGCGAGTGTCATTTCACAAGAGAAATTTGTTAAACGCATAATCGTTATTTTTGATGGTGTTGAGAATGACCAGAAACAGCATGACGCGCGTGGTCGCTGAGTTGAGCATCGAAAAACTGATGAATCGCACTGATTAAATCGGCTTTTTCGCTGGTGTAATCAATTTGTGCGCCATCGGGTAATTCTTTGTAAATAATGCTCAACGTGCCTTTTTCAGCAGAACGCAACGTTTCTAACCCAGCCATTTTGTCACCATGAATTTTCACAGGATTTGAAAAATCGCCTTGATTAAATTCTCGCGCAATTTTCGATAAATGTTCACGAATCAATTGAATTTGTGGCGCGTCATTTTTGTCTTTTACGATGACTTGTTGAACGCCTCCTTTTTCGACTTTAGAAAAAACGTGCAAGGTTTTTTCTAAATCAAATGGCATAACATGAACACCACGAGCAACGACTTCATCTAAACGCGCTTCGGTCGCTTTTTCAGCAAAAACTGTTGTTGAAATTAACGCTAAAGTTATCAAGGTAATTTTTTTCATAGGTAGCTCCTTTAAGAATTCAATTTGGTAATCGCTTCTTCGGCATCAAAAAAACGTTCGCCATACAAATGGGTGAATAAATCACTTTTTTCTAATTTATCAAGTAAAAAGCCTTTTACTTCCGCGAAATTCAACGTAATCCCGATATTTTTTAAGCTATGATTGAGCTGCTCTAAGGCTTCAATAGCTGTCATATCAATGTCGCTCACTGACGTAAAAATCAGCACAATGTGTTGTACTTTCGGAACATTTCGCAATTCATTTTCGATAAATTCTTCAATAAAATTGATGTTGGCAAACGTGATATTTTCGTCAATTCGCATGAGCAACAAATTTTCCCATGTTTCAACGTTGTGGCGTTTGACGTTTCGGAAATGTTTGCTGTTTGGCAAACGCCCAACAACCGCGATATGTGGACGACTAGCTTTGCGAACATGACTAATAAAGGTTAGGAAAATGCCTAGCATAATGCCTTCTTCAATCCCCAACGCTAAAACGCCAAGTAATGTAACTAATTCTGCAATGCCATCACCTCTATCGTAGTGCCAAGTGTGAAAAATACTACGAAGTTTTACGAGCGGCAAAATAGCAACCAAAATGATAACGGCGAGAGTTGCTTTTGGAATGTTATAAAACCATTCACTGCAAAACATAACCGCGAGTGTCAAAATAATCGTAGCGATGATTGTCGCAACTTGCGTGCAAGCTCCCGCTGCAAAATTTACCATTGTACGGCTTAAACCGCCTGCTGCGGGCATTCCGCCTGAAATAGCAGATGCGATATTTGCAACACCTAAGGCAACTAATTCTTGATTTGGCGAAATTTTTTCATTGCGTAAATTTGCAACCACTTTTGCAATCGCAATGCTTTCCACATAAGCAATTAAGGCGATAAAACTTGCCGATGGAAACAAGACTTTCCATTTTTCGATGTCAAAAAAATCAAAATGTAACGCGGGAAAACCTGTTGGAACAAAACCCACTACGGCAACGTGCTGGTCAATTAAATGCCATTGCATGACGGCAAACGTTGTGATTGCCACACTGATTAACCCGCCACATTTACTAATTGCCGTAATTAAAATTTTAGGCGCACCTATTTTTCCGAGTAGTGCAGGCAAAGGCTTTGAGAAAAATAACAACAAGGCAAAAACGCCCGCGCTGATTGCTAAAACAAAAAAATTCGTGCCGCGAAAGTATTGTTCATAACACGCTAAATCAATGGCGCAACTAGGCGTATTTAATCCAAATGTTTTTGGTAATTGACTGACAATAATGAGGAGTGACGCGCCGCTCGTAAAACCTGTTAAAACAGGATGGCTGATAAAATTCACCAAGCCACCCATGCGACAAGCAGCCATGATTAGCATAATCACACCTGTTTGAGCAGATAAAATTATGGCACTTTGCGTTGGATTACCTAACGCGCTAACCGCTGGTGAAGTCAACGCTGCCGCAATCATAATTGCCGCCACTGCAACAGGCCCGACAGATATAGTTCGACTTGTCCCTAAAATAGCATAAAAAAACGGGGGCAAAATACTCGCGTATAAACCAAATTCAGGCGGCAAACCTGCAAGTAGCGCGTAAGCAATACCTTGAGGAACAAGCAAAATCGCGGTGATGATGCCCGCAAATAAATCGCCATTAAAATCTTCACGACGATACGTTTTGAGCCAAGTTAGAATCGGAAATAATGAAGACATAATGATTTTGTGAGGCGAGAGTTGAAGAGCGTGCAGGGTTAAAAAGTGCAAGTGTATTAAATTACGCCTTGCACTTTTAACCAGTCGGAAATTTAATCTTTATCAACAAAATTTTTCGCGTAACTCGCTTTGTGCGGAATATCAAAACGAATGCCTTTAATCATTAAATCCCAATACATCCACGGGAAACCGATTTTTTTACCCATCCACCAAATCCAACGCGGCACACGCGGATCTAAGACTGGAAAAGATGGCGTAATTTTTCCGTCATAACTGAACTCCGCTAAAATTACTGTATTCAACGACGTTACTAATGGACATGAACCATAACCATCGTAATCACCTTTGAGGGCTTCCGCTTTAATCAGCTGCAAAATGTTATCTACCACCACAGGCACTTGTTTACGAACCGCCGCCGCTGTTTTAGCATTTGTCGTTGAAGCGGCATCACCCAAACCAAAAACGTTGGTGAATTTATTGTGTTGCAACGTGTTCGGGTGAACATCTACGCGCCCATCGGCATTAGCCAGCGGACTTGTTTTGATAAAATCAGGTGCGCTTTGAGGCGGCGTGACGTGAATCATGTCGAATTTTTCAACCGTTTGCGTTTTATTACCTGCACCATCGGTGATTTCAAATGTCGCGGTTTTTTCCTCACCGTTAACGGCAATTAAATTATGAGCAAAATGTGTTTTAATTCCGTAACTTTCAACAATTTTTGCTAACGGTTTCGCAAAAAATGGAATCCCAAACATCGCACCACCAACATTGAAAAATTCAACACTGATTTTGTCTTTTAAACCTTTTTTGCGGAATCTATCTGCCGCCATATACATGATTTTTTGTGGCGCACCAGCACATTTGATTGGCATTGCAGGCATCGTGAATAACGCACGTCCCGATTGCAGATTGCTAACACATTCCCATGTGTATTCAACAGTTTCAGGCGAGTAATTGCTGCACACACCATTTTTGTTGATGGTTTCTTTTAAGCCTGCAATTTTGTGCCAATCCATTTGAAAACCAGGACAAACTACCAAGTAATCGTAACTGATGACATCACCATTTTTTAATGTAACGGTATTTGCTTCAGGTTGGAATGTGTCGGCGAATTCTTTAATCCATTTGATATTGTTGCCAAATAAATCAGCTTCTTTGCGCGTATGTTTGTCGAGTGTCGATTCGCCGCCACCGATAATCGTAAAAGCCGCTTGGTAGTAATGTTTTTCACTCGGTTCGATGACCGCAATGTCGATTTTTTTATCCATTCGACGCATATTGTTAGCGACTGACATACCTGCTGCGCCGCCGCCGACGACTAATAAAGTGTAATGTTGTGACATTTTTATATCCTCATTTTTTGTTATTTTGGGTGCGCTAAAAGAAACAAGGTGAAAAGCACTGAAACACAATCGCTTTCCACCGCGTCCCTACTATCTCCCGTTTATTTGTTCCAACTTTCAAAGCCACCCGCCAACGATAAGACATTGGTATAGCCCAGCGTTTGCAACGTTTGCGCGGCTAACGCAGAACGTCCATCCGTACGACAATAAATTAAAATTGCTTTCGATTTGTCTGCCAACGCGGGAATCGTGTTTAATTTAAATTCCAGCGTGCCACGCGGTAACAAGGTTGCATCATCAATATGACCTTCCGCAAATTCACTTTCTTCGCGAGTATCAATCAGCGTGATATTGCCTTCTGCTAATAATTTACGCGCCATGTCAGCATTCACTTCGGTGATATTTTGTTTGGCGATTGAAACCAAATCTTGTCCTGTTGTACCGGTCTGCATTTGCATCATGCACAACGCGACTTCAACATCTCGCATTTCAACCGCTTGCACTCGTTCATTTTCATCCAAACCACAATAACGATTCGCTGGCACGGCTTGATCAATCAAACGCGGTGCAGGCAAATTTAAATTACTCATGATTTCAATAAACTGCTCGCGTGTTTTTCCTGCCAAACGCGGATTCGTGGTGCGTTCTTGAATGATATTGCTGACATAACGTTGTTGATAATCGTGACCTGGATAAACTAATGTGTCATCTGGAAGCGTGAATAAACGTTGTGTAATCGCATCGTATAAAGATCCTGCATTACCACCTTGAAAATCAGTGCGTCCACAACCCCCAATGAAAAGTGAATCGCCCGAAAACAAACGATCTTTCCATAAAAACGAGGTACAACCTGGCGTGTGTCCAGGTGTGGCGATGGCTTTGATTTGTTGATTACCCAACATGAAAATATCGCCATCTTGAATTTCAACATCTGCCAACTGTGCGCCGCCAAACTGACTGACACAAGTTTTCGTGCCTGTGTGTTGGCGTAACAAACCACCAGCGGTAATGTGATCAGCGTGGACGTGGGTTTCAAACGAATAAATCAGTTTCAAACCGTGTTGTTTCAGAAACGCCAAATAAGTGTCCAAATGTGTATTCACTGGATCAATAAACGCAGCTTCTTTGCTGGTTTTATCAGCGATTAAATAGGTGTAAGTCCAAGTCGTAGGGTCGAAAAATTGTTTAAACATGAGTATTGCTCCAAAAATAAAAGATTAGTTTTGTTGAACTTTTAAATCTGCTTTTTGCCACGCATTCAAACCGCCATCCATGTTATGAACATTGGTAAATCCAGCGATTTTTAACAACTCTGCCGCTTTTGCAGATCGTGAACCACTGCGACATTGTGTGATAACAGGTTGGTTTTGATATTTGGCTAATTCGGTGACACGATTTTGAATTTCACCTAATGGAATATGAATTGCACCAGCGATATGCCCCGCATTCCATTCATCATTTTCACGCACATCGACAATAACAGCTTTTTGTTGTGTTTGCATTTCAGCAGCTTGCCGAGGTGAAACGGAAGGTAACGTTCCAGCAAAAATGTCTGAACTGCTAAGTAGGGAACTGAGTAATAAAAGTATTTTTTTCATGATTATGACTCCTAAAAAAGTGAATAATTCTAAAACTAAACATTGCAGCACTTATGCCAACAACGCTAAACGCAATGATACCGAGCTTTTTGAACCTTGCGCCTTTTACCTCGAACCTATTTCATGTTTCACCGAAACAAATAAATGGTTTCAGTGAAACGTACTTGAAACAATTAAACGGTTCGATTGGCAATAATCTCATCCACCACCGATGAATCTGCCAGCGTCGAAATATCGCCTAAATCTTCAAGTTCATTTGCGGCAATTTTCCGCAAAATTCGGCGCATGATTTTTCCCGAACGGGTTTTGGGTAAATTCGGCGACCATTGAATAACATCAATCGTGGCAATTGCACCGATTTCGTTACGAACCAGTTTAATTAACTCTTTTTTCAATTCGTCTGACGGCGGCGTGTCGTGTTTTAAAGAAACATAGGCGTAAATTCCCTGCCCTTTAATCGCATGTGGATAACCGACAACCGCTGATTCGGCAACGTGTTCATGCAAATCGAGAGCATCTTCAATTTCAGCCGTTCCCATGCGATGCCCAGAAACATTTAACACATCATCAACTCGCCCCGTAATCCAAAAGTAGCCGTCTTCATCACGTCGTGCGCCGTCGCCGGTAAAATAATAATTCGGATACAATTTGAAATAAGTATCGATAAAACGCTGATGGTCGCCATAGATTGTTCGCGCCATGCCGGGAATAGGATAACGAATGGCTAAAACGCCTTCTGCTGCACCATGCAAAACGTGTCCGTCGTTATTCAAAATCACTGGTTGCACACCAAAAAATGGACGGGTTGCTGAACCTGGTTTTAATTCTGTCGCGCCAACGAGTGGCGTAATTAAAATGCCGCCTGTTTCGGTTTGCCACCATGTATCGACAATCGGACATTCATTATGTCCAACGACGTGGTAATACCATTCCCATGCTTCAGAATTTATCGGTTCGCCAACACTTGCTAACACCCGCAAACTCGTTCGTTCTGTTCGCGTTACAAATTCGTCGCCTTCCGCCATCAAAGCGCGAATCGCGGTCGGGGCGGTGTAAAAAATGTTCACTTGATGTTTGTCCACGACTTGCCAAAAACGCGAAGCCGTCGGATACATCGGCACGCCTTCAAACATCAAGGTCGTTGCACCATTGCAAAGTGGTGCGTAAATCACATACGAATGCCCCGTAATCCAACCAACATCTGCTGTACACCAATAAATATCGCCGTCGTGATAATCAAAAATGTATTTGTGCGTCATCGCGGCGTAAAGCAAATAACCGCCCGTGGTGTGCAAAACACCTTTCGGTTTTCCTGTTGAACCTGACGTGTACAAAATAAATAGCGGGTCTTCGGAATCCATCCATTCGGGTTCGCAAACGTCCGACACATTCGCCATTTCGTCATGAAACCAAACATCACGCTCTTCTTGCCAGTTGATTGGATTCGCGGTGTTTTGAACCACGACAACGGTTTTTACATTCGGACAATTTTCGAGAGCTTTATCAACGGTTGATTTCATCGGAATAACTTTGCCACCACGATAACCTTCGTCGGCACAAATTACATAGCGGCAATCACAATCTAAAATACGTTCTTTCAATGATTCGGCTGAAAAACCACCAAAAATAATCGAATGCACCGCGCCAATCCGTGTACACGCTAGCATTGCCACCGATACTTCCAAAATCATTGGCATATAAATACAAACACGATCGCCTTTTTGAATGCCGTGATTTTTTAACACGTTGGCGAATTTACAAACCTGCTGGTGCAACTCGTTATAAGTGAGTTTTTTATCTTGTTCGGGATTATCGCCTTCCCAAATAATCGCGGTTTGATTACCACGTTTTTCAAGATGACGGTCTAAACAATTGACGCTGACGTTTAATTTTCCACCTTCAAACCAACGAATTTTTGCCGTTGAAAAATCGTAATCCAAAACGGTATGCCACGGCGCGTGCCAATCTAAAAACTCTGTGGCTTGTTCTGCCCAAAAAGTTTCAGGATGTTGAATTGATTGTTGATAAAGTACGTGATATTGCTCTGCGTTAATATGAGCCTGTTCTGCAACGTGCGGTTTGATGGGGTAAATTTTATGATCTGACATGAAAAATCCTACTGATTAAAATGGGTTTGAAAATGATACCGTGCTTTTTGAACTTTGCATCTTTTACAATGAAACAAAACTAACAATTCACGGAAACAGCGGTTATAAAAATGCAATTCGACAACATTCAAAATTTTCACGGTTTAATTAGTCGTTCGCCTGCGATGCGTGACGTATTTCAAATCATTCAAAATGCCGCCGAAACCGAAGCGACAGTTTTGGTGCGCGGTGAAAGTGGTTCAGGCAAAGAACTGGTCGCTCGTGCAATTCATGATTTAAGTGGACGACGGAATGCGCCATTTTTAGCGGTAAATTGTGCGGCATTGTCAGCGAATTTGCTCGAAAGTGAATTGTTTGGTCATGTGCGTGGCGCGTTTACTGGCGCGATAAAAGATCATCATGGGCTATTTCAACGCGCCCACGGCGGCACATTATTTTTAGACGAAATCGCTGAATTGCCGATGGAATTACAGGCGAAATTATTGCGTGTGATTCAAGAACGTAATTTTTTACCCGTCGGCGGTGTGATTTCGATGCCTGTAAATGTGCGCTTAGTGGCTGCGACGCATCGGGCGTTGCGCGAAGAAGTGAAAAATGGGCGGTTTCGAGAAGATTTAATGTATCGCTTGCGCGTTGTGCCAATTTATTTACCGCCGTTGCGCGAACGACGCGAAGATATTAGCGTGTTGATTTGGCATTTTATTGATCAACACAACGCCGCGAATCGTCGGAAAATTGAAAAAATCGAACCCGAAGCTATGCGTTTATTGCTTGATTATTCGTGGCGTGGCAACATTCGAGAACTGCAAAATGTGGTCGAATATGCGTTTGCAGTAGGACGCGGAACGGTGTTGAAATCAACCGAATTACCGCCCGAGTTTCGTGAAACACCTTTGCCGATTGTGCCAACTAAAATTGTTCTGATTGAAGATGAAAAAAGTGCGATTCAACGCGCGTTAATTGAAACTAAAAATGTGAATGCCGCCGCGCAAAGTGTGGGCATGAGTCGTGCGACGTTTTGGCGTAAACGAAAATTGTACGAAATTTAACCGATTGATTCGCGCAATAATGCCGCGAATTTAGACGCGGGAACAGGTTTGCTTTTGATATAACCTTGATATAAATCACAGCCTTTTTCTTGTAAAAAAGTCAGTTGCGCTGCCGTTTCAACGCCTTCTGCCAATACCTTAAAGCCAAAAATATGCCCCATCGCAATAATCGATGCGGCAATTTCCATATTGTCTTGCCGAAAAGGAATATCATCGATAAAACTTTGGTCGATTTTCAACAAATCTAACGGAAAACGTTTGAGATATGCGAACGACGAATATCCCGTCCCAAAATCATCAATCGCCAGACGCACGCCTTGATTTCGTAGTGCATTGAGAATACTCATGGCATGAATTTGATTGCTCATCAAACCGCTTTCGGTGATTTCTAATTCCAATCGATCAGCAGGAAAACCGGTATCGTTCAGTACCGTCATCACTACTGCACAAATATCACTACGACAAAATTGGTGCAGCGACACATTCACCGACAACGTCAACGGTGGTAAACCGGCATCTAGCCATTCTCGTCCTTGCCGACACGTTTCGTGCAATACCCACATACCAATTTCAACAATCAAACCGGTTTCTTCGGCAATCGGAAGAAATTGTTGCGGCGGAATCAATCCATCCGTCGGGTCTTGCCAACGTACCAACGCTTCTGCACCCACAATGCGTCCACTGATAATCTCGACTTGTGGCTGAAAGAAAACTCGCAATTCGTGTTGTTCAATCGCATTTCGTAAGCGCGTTTCCAAGGCAATTCGTTCGCGTGCCGCTAAGGTCAAATCTTCCGAAAAATAAGCAAAACACCCACGTCCTGCATCTTTCGCTTGATATAACGCTGTGTCCGCATGATCCATCAAAATTTCCGGGGCTTCACCGTGTTCGGGATATAAACTGATGCCAATGCTCGCGCCGATTTGAACATTGTTATTTTGTGATAAACAAAACGGTTTGGTTAATTCCGCCACGATTTCTTCCGCCACGCGAGCGGCATCATCGGTGCGAGCAATATCTTCGAGTAACACAACAAACTCATCGCCGCCTAATCGCGCGATGGTATCGGTGTGACGTAATCGTGCCAAAATTCGCGTCGCCACTTGTTGCAATAATTCGTCACCTGCCAAATGTCCGAAATTATCGTTGACCGCTTTGAAATAATCCAAATCAATCATCAATAACGCGAATTGCGTACCTTCGCGTCGCGCGGCACTTATGCCATGTTCGAGCCTATCTTGAAATAATCGACGATTCGGCAATTGCGTCAGTGGATCATAAAATGCCAATTGTTTGATTTTCTCTTCAGTCACTTTACGCTCGGTAATATCTTCAATCATCGCGAGATGGTGTGGCTGTGTTTTATCGTCAACGTAAATCGGCGCAATCGTCACGTTAATCCAAACGGGTGCGCCATCCGGAAGCAGGTAGCGTTTTTCCATTTGAAAGCCCGATATTTCACCGGCAGTTAACTGCGCCATATTATCCAAATTCTCTTGCATATCATCCGGATGCGTAAAACTCATCCAGTCGAGCGTGACCAGTTCACTGATCGATCGATGCACAATTTTGGCGTATTCCGCATTCACGGCATAAATTTTTCCGGTCAATGAATCAATCAAACCAATGCCTAATGGAGCTTCGTTGAACATGGTTTTAAATCTATGTTCGCTGATTTTCAATGCTTTTTCGGTCAATTCACGTTCAATAATTTCTTGCGCTAATCGTTCATTTTGTTCATTTAATTCGGTTTCTGCTAATGCCTGACCTTCTTGCACCAACACAATCCACCACGCTGCGATACAAATTAACACCGCAAACGCAAAAAATAAATTGTACAAAATTGCCTGCAATTCATGGGCGTTTACGGTATTCAAGGCTTCACTTTCAATTGAATAAGCTAACCAAAAAGTAATCGCTACCGCGCCCAACATTAAACTGGTAAATCCTGAAAAATTAATAATTCTGGTGCTGGTTTGTTTTGAAATCCGGTCGTTGAAAATCGCTGTCAACAGTTTCAAAATACCTTGACGGTAAAATGATATTTGCGGCGGTTTACATTGATCTTTGCAGCTAGAATCGAGCGTGCAGCATAACGAACAAATCGGCGTGTCATGAAATGAACAATAGGCAAAATCTGTTTGAGCGTAATGCCGTTCGCACACGCCACAGGTTTGTAATTCGTCCGAATTGGGAAAGTGTTCATTTGCACGCGCAATGTAGTATTTACCGTGGGTCACTTTGGCAATAATCGGCACAAGTAAAAAGCTAATCACCAGCGCAATCAACCACGAATAGGCTTGAGCATAAAGTCCAAACACACCCATGAACGCGATAATCGACACCAGCGAAGCGATGGACATACTCACAAAACCGACTGGATTGAAGTCGTAAAGATAAGCGCGTTTGAATTCAACTTGCAGCGGACGTAATTTCAAATAATGGTTGATTGTTAAATCCGAAACAATTGCTGAAATCCACGCAATGGCGACATTAGAATATAAACCGAGAACTTTTTGTAAAAATTCAAATACACCCAATTCCATCAACAACAATGCAATGCCGATATTGAATACCAGCCAAACGACGCGCCCTGGATGCGAATAAGTGACGCGAGAAAAGAAATTTGACCACGCCAAGGAACCTGCATAAGCATTGGTGGCGTTGATTTTGATTTGTGAAATGACGACAAAAACGGTGCTGACAATTAACGCGACTTCCGGATATTCAAAAACGTAGGAATACGCGATGTAATACATTTGAACAGGTTCTTTTGCTTGAACAATCGCCACGCCACTTAATACCGCCACCGATGCCAGTAACATTCCGCCGAGTTGTTTGAAAAATCCCAAAATAATCCAGCCTGGCCCCGCCGCCATTAGGGAAAACCACCAGCTCACACGATTTTCGTCCGTCTTCGCAGGCATGAAACGTAAATAATCGACTTGCTCGCCAATTTGAGCAATTAGTGAAAAAGAAATTCCTGTCGCAATGCCAAAATAATACGGATCAAATTCATTGCTACCCGAAAGATTACCTGCGTAATGCGTTAAAAATTCAATCGCTTGTGATTCGCCGGAAAGTACAAAATAAAACGGAATAATCATTAACAGCAACCAAAACGGTTGCGTCCATTGATGTAAACGATTGATTGCCGTAATGCCGTGATAAACAATCGGTAAAACCACCAGAGAACACAGAATGTAGCCAAGATAGAGCGGCAATTCAAAATATAATTGGAGTGCTTGCGCCATAATTGACGCTTCTAGCGCAAAAAAGATAAAAGAGAAAGACGCATAAATCAACGAAGTCACCGTTGAACCGATGTAGCCAAATCCTGCACTGCGTGTTAATAAATCAATGTCGATATTATTGCGAGCCGCGTGGTAAGAAATTGGAATCCCTGCCAATAAAATAATCACCGACGCGAGTGCAATCGCACTTATCGCATTAACATAACCAAAGTTAAACAACAGTACCGCGCCAATGGCTTCGAGTGCTAAAAGGGAAATGCTACCGAGTGCTGTATTCGCTAGCAATAACGGCGACCATTTTCTAAAACTCGCGGGTGAATACCGTAACGAATAATCTTCCAAGGTCTCCGTCGCCACCCAACTGTTGTATTGACGACGGGTTTTTTCAATAGGATGTTTCATTATTCAAGTATTCTGAACGATTAGATATTGCGTTGGGCATCAAGAATGGCGGGTAGTTGCTTAATTTTTGTCAAGACCTCGTTAAGTTGTTCGACATTTTCAATTTGTAACGTCAGGTTCAACTCTGCCGAAAAATCGGGTTGCGATTCTAGGTTGGCTGAAAAAATATGGATTTTAAATTTGGCTAATACTTGCGAAACATCTGACAGTAAATTCAAAGCATTAAACGCATACACCACAATCGACACGGTTTGACTCGTGTCGCCCGTTCCCCACGTTACAACCAGTAATTGCGCCCGTTTTATATCGCTCAACTGTGTGATATTTACGCAATCACTTTGATGCACAATAATGCCTTTTTGCTGCGAAATATAGCCGACCACTTTATCTCCCGATACCGGCTGACAGCAGCGAGCAAACGTCGTTTGGATGTTGTCTAAACCGGCGACCGAAACTTCACATGGATTCCATTTTTTCTTCGGGCGTACTTTGATAGGCACATCTTTTTTTGTGGTGGGTGAACCCAGTAATTTAGCTAATGCTAGCAACTCGGCTTTGATAGGTGAAGGGGGGCAACCGCTCACCGAATGCAATTTAAACCACGTTTTAACTTTTTGAATGGCGCGGGGAGACTTCAAATAACCCAAATTGGGATCCGCCCAATTACGATTCGGCAGACTTTCTTTGACAGTTAAAATTTCAATTTGTTCGCCCGATTTCAAGCAATACGTCAACGGCACAATCCGTCCGTTTATTTTTGCACCCCGACAACGATGCCCGATTTCGGTATGAATCGCATAGGCAAAGTCGAGCGGGGTTGAGCCTTTCACCAAATCCATGATGCGACCGGCAGGCGTTAACACATAAACGCGATCACTGAATAATTCACTATCAAACGCCTCTACTGGAGGCGAGTCCACTCTTTTATTGTCTAAAAGTTTACGCAAAATACCAATGTTTTTTTCCATTGATGCTGATTGTTTACCACCTTCTTTATACGACCAATGGGCGGCAAATCCCAATTCCGCATAATCGTGCATCGCTTGTGTACGAATCTGAACTTCAATGCGATTACCTTCCGATCCAACAATGACGGTATGTAACGACTGATAGCCATTTTCTTTGGGATTGGCAATGTAGTCGTCGAACTCTTTCGATAGGTTCGGCCACAAACTATGCACAATACTCAGTACGGTGTAACAGTCCATTAACGTGTCCACAATCACCCGCACCGCCAACAAATCGTATAATTCGTCGATGTTCAAGTTTTTGGACTGCATCTTTTTCCAAATACTATAAATATGCTTCGGACGACCGTAACACTGAAAAATGATATTCTCTTGCGTGAGTGCTTCTTTCAGGGTCGCAATACAATGACGAATACAGTCTTCTCGTGCCGCACGATTGATAGCTAATGAATGGGCGATTTGACGATAAGTGGTGGGGTCTAAATAACGTAACGCGGTGTCTTCCAGTTCCCATTTAAATTGATGCACGCCAAGACGATTGGCAATCGGCGAGTAAACATCGAGCGTTTCTTGAGCAATAAACAATTGCGTTTCTTTTGATTCCTTATTCAAATTGCGAAGGCGTTGAATACGGTACGCCAGCTTAATTAACACGGCGCGCACATCTTTCGTCATCGACAATAACATTTGTCGTAACGTTTCAAATTGATTCGGTTGTCTCGCCATTTCGGGCGAATAAACCCGCAACGTATTTAACCAGTTTACGTCTTTCACCAAAACTGCTACGGTTTCACCAAACTGCGCGGTAATATCAAGCGGTTGCGGTAAATTAACCAAACGAGGATCACTTAAAATAGCCGCCACAAGGGTGTTCAAATCAACGTGAAAATCCGTCAAAATGGCAGCAACTTCCACACCTTTGGGACGAAAATAATTTGGATCATTGTCAATTGACGCGACAAGTTCCAACGCACGAGTTAATTGTGCTTTGCCGTCAGCACCGTGGCAATTCAACCACTGTTCGATAGGGATAATGACGGGATTCATAATAGAGGCTACAGCTAATCTATAAAGCGTTTGGTTAAATCACCAAACGCATCAATTCGTCGATCTCGTAAGAAAGGCCAGATTCGACGCACGGTTTCAGAACGCGCCAAATCAATTTCAGTCGTCAAAACGTGCGTGTCCGTGGCGTTGGCATGAACTAAAAACTCGCCTTGCGAACCCACGATAAAACTGTTGCCCCAAAAATCGATGCCATTTTCAGAATTCGGCGCGGTTTCAAAACCAATCCGATTGCACGAAATCACCGGCAACCCATTTGCTACCGCGTGACCCCGTTGCACCGTAATCCACGCATCGACTTGGCGAGCTTGTTCTTCTGTCGTATCGTTTTTGTCCCAACCAATCGCGGTGGGATAAATCAAAATATCTGCACCTGCTAACGCCATTAACCGTGCCGCTTCTGGATACCATTGATCCCAACAAATCAGCACGCCTAATTTGCCAATCGACGTTTGAATCGGCGTAAAACCTAAATCCCCCGGCGTGAAATAATACTTTTCATAAAACGCCGGATCGTCAGGAATGTGCATTTTTCGATACTTGCCCGCGACGTTTCCGTCTTTATCAAATACCACGGCGGTATTGTGATAAAGCCCGGCGGCGCGGCGTTCAAAAATCGTTGCAACAATCACAATGCTCAATTCTTTCGCTAATGCTGACAAAATATCAGTAGTTTCGCACGGAATCGATTGCGCCAAATCAAACACGGTGTAATCTTCGGTTTGACAAAAATACTTGCCCAAATGCAATTCGGGTAACACGACTAAATCTGAACCAGCCGCAGCTGCTTCACGAATCTTTGCTATTGAAAATGCTAAATTCACATTGTAATCATCGTCACCGCACGGTTGTTGAACTGCGCTAACAATCAACTTTTTTTGCATTACACGCCTCGCGCTTGCTCAGGAAATTGCATGGTCATGCAATGCAAACTGCCATATTGATGCACGAGCGGACGGCAAGGAATCGGTAAAATTTTGTGTTCAGGGAACACTTTCGCCAAACGTTCCAATGCGATTTTGTCATTTTCATCATCATAAACCGGCACTAAAACTGCGTGGTTGATGATTAAAAAGTTCGAGTAATTGGCGGGCAATGGCTCATCATCTGCGTCGAAAATCGGTGTTGGTAACGGCAATGCCACCAAATTATACGGTTCGTTGTCATTGTTACGGAGCATTTCGAGTTGCAACTTCATGCGGTGCAAACTTTCAAAATGTGGGTCGCGGGGATTGTCACAACTGGTGTAAGCAATGGTCGTCGGGCTACAAAAACGCGCCAAAGTATCAATGTGTGCGTCGGTATCGTCGCCGGCTAAATTTTCTTGTTTGAGCCACAAAACACGCTTTGCACCCAAATGAAGTTTTAGCTGTTCTTCAATTTGTACTTTGTTTAACGCACTATTTCGGTTTGGATTTAACAAACAATGATCCGTCGTTAAAACCGTGCCTTCGCCGTCACTTTCGACGCTGCCGCCTTCCAAAATAAAGTCGATGTTGTGATGTGCTTTGCCTTTGAAAAACTTGGCATTCGCTAATTTGTGATTCAGTGCGTTGTCGTTGGCGAAAGCGTATTTTTCGCCCCAACCGTTAAATTGGAAATTCAGGTATTTCAACGCGCCTTCTTTTTCGACCGTCAAAAAAGTCGTGTCACGCACCCAAATATCATTAACGGGCGCGTGAACAAATTGAATATCTTCGTGGCGTTCGACGAGTTTTTCGATGTGTTTTTGATGCACTTCGTCACGGCAAACAATTAACAAAGGTTGATATTCGGTAATCGTATCCGCAATGATGCTGTAAGTTTCTTCAACAGATTCGAGGCGGTCGCTAAAATCGCCTGTTTCATGTGGCCACGCAATTAAAACGGCGGCTTGTTTTTCCCATTCAGCTGGAAATCTGGTCATTGGTTTTTCCTCGTAAAATGTAAAAATATTTTTTATAACTCAACCATCGCTAACCACAAATCATGCTTATTGCACAAACTTAAAGCGTGCGTAGCATTCAAAGTTATTAAACCTGCGCCAGCCAAACCTAAGCGCATAAAATCACGTCGTTTCATTTTTTCTCCCTAAAATTACAAATTATTCTTCACCAGCAATCGACAACTGCTCAATCAAAATTGAACCCGTTCGGGTATTGCCCCGCAAATCGACATCGTTACCGACGGCAACAATGTTTTTGAACATTTCTTTTAAATTTCCCGCGATGGTAATTTCTTCGACGGGATATTGAATCACGCCATTTTCAACCCAAAAACCTGCCGCGCCGCGTGAATAATCGCCGGTCATCATTTTCACGCCTTGCCCCATCAATTCCGTGACTAATAATCCTGTGCCGAGCAATTGCAACATCGATTCAAAATTACCGCCCGTCGGGGTAAGCGTTAAATTCCGCACGCCGCCTGCGTTTCCGGTACTTTTTAAGCCCAACTTTTTCGCCGAATAAGTGCTTAAAACATAATCCTGCAAAATTCCACCTCGAACTAAATCACGGTGGCGAGTCATCACGCCTTCGCTGTCATACATCGCACTGCCCAAACCGCCCACTAAATGCGGTTGTTCATGGATATGAATAAACGAAGGGAAAATTTGCGTATTCAGTGCGTCCAATAAAAAGGTCGATTTGCGATACAAACTGCCGCCCGAAATCGCACCAATAAATGAACTCAATAAACTGCTGGCGATTTCTGCACTGAATAAAACGGGACATTGACGTGGACTTAAACTACGACCACCCAAACGCCGAAGTGTGCGTTCCGCAGCGATAATTCCTACTTCTTTTGGCAATTCTAAAAACTCCGCATTTCGTGCCACGCTGTACCAATAATCACGCTGCATATCGTCGCCACGTTGCGCCAATACGGAACAACTTAACGAATGACGTGAACTCAAACGCGCTTGCAAAAAGCCCAAACTATTACCCATGACGCTCAAACCTTTGAGTGTGCTAATGGTCGCGCCTTCGGAATTACTAATATCGGCGTGATAATTTCGCGCAGCATCTTCGCATTCAATCGCCATTTCAATCGCTTTTTCAGACGATAATGCCCACGGGTGGTACAAATCTAAATCTGGAAATTCCGTTGCCAACAAATCAGCATCGGGCAAGCCAGAAAATTCGTCTTCGCTGGTGTAACGGGCAATGCTGCACGCTGCACTCACGGTTTCTTTTATCGATGCGAGCGACAAATCCGTTGTACTTGCCACGCCTTTGCGGTGTCCAAAATAAACGGTTACACCTAAGCCCTGACTGCAATGATGTTCAATCGTTTCAACCACGCCCAAACGGGCTGTGACCGAAAGTCCATCATCCACACTCAAACCCGCTTCAGCTGCTGTTGCACCTTGTGCTTTGGCTTCGTCTAAGAGACGTTGAACCGTATTTTTTAATTCTGTAATGCGTTCATTCTGCACAAAGAAATCCTTTTAATGTTTTGACGCAGCAGTATCAACCGTGCGTGTTTTGTTAGCGAAAATGTTTTTGAGGCGATCTAACGCCGAATGCAACGTCGTGTCCATCACGGTTTCGTTGCCAATCGAGACGATAATTCGCGTCAGCTCAGGCATTTTGTTTTTAGTCGAGGCAATGTAAATTGGTTGCACATATAAAATCGTGTTGCCCATCGGCAAAATCACCATTCGTCCCATTTCCACCGACGAACCATTTTGATCCCAAAGTGTGAACTGTTCAGAAATTTCAGGATGCTGTTGCGTTAACGCTTCGATTTGTTCTGGGCCATTTACTTGCACGTCTTTACCAAATTTAAACACCGTGATATTCGGTTTGTAAATGTCCGTACAATTGGTTTTGTCCAATGTACTCGCCATGCTGACCATACTTAAATTGTTACGATTTACAGGAGTCATTGGGAGGATTAACACGAATTCTTCGCTATCATTACAATTCCCAAAATCCATCGTTTGGTAATACGCCAACACAGGTTTTTCGCGAACATTTGCGTGCGCCCAGGTTTCGGCTTGCTCATAAAAAAGCTCGGGGCTAGTTTGATGATACCGCGCGTAAATTTGCATTTGAATCGTGTATAAATCACGCGGATAACGTAAATGCGCTTGCAATTCAGCGGGCATTTCGCTCAATGGTTTGAACAAACTTGGATAAGCGCGATTATAAGCAGCGGCAATCGAATCAGTTTTATCAACCAAATAATAATCCACATCACCGTCAAAGGCATCGATGACAATTTTTACCGAATTGCGAATGTAGTTAAATGGTTCTGAGCCATTCAAACCTTCGTTTTTCATTGGTTTTGAAACGGGATATTTGTCTGACAACGTGTAAGCGTCTTGAATCCAATAAAAACGATCTTTCGTCATCACTAAATACGGGTCTTTATCCAAATGCAAAAATGGCGTGAGTTTGTGAACGCGCTCAGTAATGTTGCGATAAATTTTGAGTTTACTGTCTTTGGAAATGTTGGTAGAAAAAAACAGCTTTTCATCTGCCAACTTGAATGCAAACAATGCTTTTTTAAATGTCGATGTGAATGGAATCCCGCCTTCACCGTGATAGGCATTATTTTCGCCCAAACTCGTTCCCGCAATGCCAACCACATTCAATTCATTCGGCACAATCGCGTAATCATATTGCTCTTGACCGTAATAAATATCGGGATGTTTTGTGGTTAAACCGATTTCTGACGACATATTCAAATCACGCAAATACCACGTCAATGGCGCGTCTGCATCTTGCGCGGCAGGTGTAATCACTGCGCCGTAACCGTGTGTGTAACGCAAATGGCGATTTTCCCAGTTCTGCGCTTCTTTGGGTAACTTTGCGATATTGATTTCACGCGCCGCGATATTCACTTGGTGCAAATGGTCTGAAATGAAATAACGGTCTTCGTCTACCGATAAAAATTTGTAATACGGGCGAATTTCTTGCAGTTGTTTATAACTGAAAATGATGTCTTCTCTGTCCCAAACAGGGATATTTTCAAAATGTTTTTGTGAGCTCCACGTTGTAATATCTTGCGCGGCATCAAGCTTCACCGTCATTTCAACCGTTTTGATATTTTTCAAATCATACGCATCGAGCGTCGCATCGATGTTGTGTTGCATAAAGGTTTTTTCAGCTTTAACGGGATTTGGATTCACGATAAAACGTTGCAACGCATCGGGAATAAATTGCAAATTCGGCGTTTGCCAAACCGCTAAAAATACCAACATCGAAATCCACAATGGCAAACGTTTGTCGTGTTTTTCAGAATGCACAAATTGAATCGCAACCAGCGCGAAAATCAAAAATGTCGCCATTGCCGCCCAAATCAACGGTAATTGATAGCGTACTTCCACAAATCCAGGCCCGAAAAAAATCGGTTCGTGGTTATCGGTATAAAGTAGCGCAAAGCGTTCAAGCATAAAGCCCCAAAGCACAAACACTACTACTAAACCAATCAACAACGTTAAGTGAATTTTCGCACCTTTGGAATAACTTTTGCGTTGATCGGGAATGTAAGTATGTTCAAGCCAGTACAACACACCCACCATGGTAAAAGTGAGTAATGACGTAATTAGCAACCCTTGTTGAACCAATTGATACGTCGGATACGCGAGCATATAAAAACTCACGTCATTGCCATAAACCGTTTCCGTTACACCTGATGCACTGCCGAAAAAATACAACAGCGTCGATTCCCATTCACTATAAAACGGCGAGGCAATCATTAACGCTAGAAATAACGAAATCGGTGTGTAAATTTTCACCGAACCGTTCATAAAAGTGTCTGCAAATGTTTGAACGCGGCTTTTTTCATTACCAATCAATAATTTTTCATCAACATTCAAACCTAAATAACGTGAAGCCAGCCAAAAATGCGTGAAGAAAATAATGAAAAACGCTAATGTCACGCCACCCGAAAGGAAAAACTTATACAGTAAGCGTAGCCAGAAATAGGATTCGAGTTTCAGTGAATCGTACCACCACCAATCGACAAAGAAATCGACAAAGATAAAATGAAAGGCGACGAATAAAACCACTGCTAAAGCGATAATTCCAGCGAGCAACGCGGGTAAAAATTTTAAATTCCGCATGGAGTTCCCTCTTAAAAATAGAAAATAATGTGTTGCCGCTATTCTAACTTAAATGCCGCGATAACCCGAAGTAATTGGGTAGCGTCTATCACGCCCAAACGCACATTCACTAATTCGAATGCCAACCGCTGATTGACGACGTTTATACTCGCTTCTATCCACTAACGAAATCACCCGTTTCACATCTTCAGGCGAAAATCCCGCCGCCATAATTTCGTCTACTGATTGGTCTTGTTCAATGTAACGTGCCAAAATCGGATCTAAAATTTCATAAGGCGGCAACGAATCCGAATCTTGTTGATTCGGCGAAAGTTCAGCCGACGGCGGACGTGTCAAAACACGTTCTGGAATCACGGGCGACAGCGAATTGCGATAACGTGCTAATTCATAAACCAACAATTTTGGCACATCTTTAATCGGCGCAAAACCGCCACACATATCGCCATAAAGCGTGGCATAACCAACGCTCATTTCACTTTTATTGCCGGTGGTTAAAAGCAATTTCCCTTGTTTATTCGACATCGCCATTAAAACGACACCACGACAACGCGCTTGGATATTTTCTTCGGTCGTATCAGCGGACGTATTTTCAAATGTCGCCGCAAGCATTTCGGTAAACGCTTTCACCGCAGGTTCAATCGAAATACTGTGATATTTCACATTCATGATTTCAGCTTGAATTTTCGCATCATCATTGCTCATTCCGAGCGTATATTTTGACGGCAATGACACGGCTTCGACATTTTCTGCCCCCAACGCATCAACTGCCAAAGCCAGAACTAACGCCGAATCAATGCCGCCCGACAATCCTAAAATTGCGCCTTTGAAACCGTTTTTGTGAACGTAATCTCGAACACCACGCACGAGTGCATTATAAATACTCGCAACTTCTCCCCCCTTTGAAGGGGGGCAGGGGGGGCTGTGCTTTAGCTGCCCATTTTTAAATTCAACTATGCCGATTTGTTCAACAAATTCTTCAGCCCGAAACACAATCTCACCGTCCGAATTTGTCACAAACGACGCGCCATCAAATACCAATTCATCTTGTCCACCGACAGCATTCACATAAACAATCGGAATTTGTGCGGCTTGGGCGTGTGAACAAATTAGCGTTTCACGTTGTTCGGCTTTACCCGCATGAAACGGTGACGCATTGAGCGTCAATAAAATTTCTGCGCCAGAGTCTTTTGTGGCTTGCACAATGTCAGAATGCCAAACATCTTCACAAATAGTTAAGCCAATAAATTGACCTTTGAACTCAAACACACAGGGTTTGTCGCCGGCAGTGAAATAACGCGCTTCGTCGAACACGCCGTAATTCGGTAATTTTTGTTTACGATATACCGCTGAAATACTGCCTTCCGATAACACTGCCGCGCTGTTGTACAACTTTTCGCCATCAAATTCAGGAAATCCTACGACAATTCCAATGTCTGGCGCGATGCTTGCTAGTTCAAATAAAACGTTATTCGCTTCAATAATAAAATCCCGTCGAAACAACAAATCCTCGGGCGGGTATCCTGTCACCATAAGTTCAGGAAATACAATTAAATCAACGTCTGAGCGACTACGGACTTCGGTCACAGTTTCAAGAATAAGGTTAAAGTTCGCGGCGATATTGCCGATTAAACTGTCAGTTTGAACAAGCGCGATTTTTAAGGTCATAACTTTAAAAAGTAAGGGCGAAGGAAAAAGGTTCGTTTGTAATCATAACCTAAGCGTTGCGTTTTGTACTGACGATTTCAAAACCCTAATTTTATTTTTGAAACAGGTAAACGACATGAAAACAGAACTAGAAAAAACCAATGAATCTAGTTGGTGGAATTTTATTGAAGCTTTGAGTGATGAGTTTATTAACCAAACCGGTTTTGGGCTTTACGCGCACATTACGCCATTAGATGTGCATCATGTATACAAAGATTTTCAACAAAAACAAGCACCTATTCGCAATTTTACCCGTGAGTATGTTCGTTCGTATGTTTAATGGATTTAATCGTGACGCTGCTGTTTTTTGATGCGGCAGCGTCAATTTTTTAATTTAATTTTGGATTTGATAGTACCGTGAAAACATTAACTACTTTTTCAACAAATACTTTACCCTGGTTCAAACAGTTGATTTTGCCAACAGCGATTGCTGTGTTATCAGGCTGTGCCGGTGATATGGATATTAAACCTGAATCCGTCGCGCCGCGTCCAATCGTTAAACATAACGTCACTACACCAGCCGTGGATTATGCGTTGAGTTTACAAGGTACACCCTATATTTATGGCAAAGCATCGCCCGAAGAAGGCTTTGATTGCAGTGGTTTTGTGAAATATGTTTATGATAAAAATGGTGTACATTTACCGCGTACCGTGAAAGAAATGTCGAACGCGCTAACGCCTGTTTCGAATAACAATATCCATTCAGGTGATTTGTTGTTTTTTAATACATCGGGGAATTCTGCGTCACACGTTGGAATTTATGTAAATGAAAGTAATTTTGTTCATGCACCCAGCTCTCGCGCTGGAAAAGTGATGGTATCGAGTTTGAAGAATAACTATTGGCGAGAGCATTTTATTGATGCTCGCCGACCGCAAAATAACTAAAACTGCACGAAAATCTAAGCCCGCTAAATCCCCGCTTTTTGAATCCAAAAACCAACTAAAAATCTTAACGTTCTCAAGTTAAATCAGGTCAAACATTAAAGCATTAAGCGCAGACCGAAATCTGCACTCAAGACTCTAGCGTCACGACCGCTAACTCATTTACCTCTTTTTAAAACTCTTCCCAATCATCATTTCCGGCTGTAAATGTAGCTGCTTTAGATGTAGCCGCTTTAGACACAGGACTCGATTTTTGTGCAACTGAGGACGGTGAACTTTTTACTACTGTTTTTACCGCTTGTTTTTGCCCCAAATTATTGCCTGTTTTGAAATGCGCGAGTTCTTTCGCTAAATGCTGCGTTTGCGTTTCGAGAGATTCTGCGGTCGCTGCCACTTCTTCAACTAATGCTGCATTTTGTTGAGTGACATCGTCCATTGACGCAATCGCTGCGCCGACTTGCGAAATTCCTGCACTTTGTTCAGCCGACGCACTCGCAATTTCAGCAATAATTTTATTCACGCCTTCAATTGCATTCACAATTTCTTGCATGGTTTGACCCGCTGCGGCGACTTGCTTGCTACCACCAGAAACCCGTTCAACTGAATCACTAATCAAACGTTTAATTTCGCCCGCTGCATTGGCTGCCCGTTGTGCTAAATTCCGTACTTCAATCGCGACCACCGCAAAGCCTTTGCCTTGTTCACCGGCGCGAGCCGCTTCAACCGCTGCGTTTAACGCCAAAATGTTCGTTTGGAACGCAATGTCGTCAATCACCGAAATAATATCAACGATTCGCAACGATGATTCGTTGATATTATCCATCGTACTGACCACTTCTTTGACAACGTTCACACCGCGATTGGCTGTTTCAGTTGCGCCCACTGCTAGCATATTTGCTTGTTTTGCATTTTCGCTATTGTGCTGCACGGTAGAGGTGAGTTCGTGCATACTCGCTGCCGTTTCTTCTAACGCCGCCGCTTGTTGTTCGGTACGATGCGCCAAATCATTATTACCCGACGCAATTTCTGTTGAAACTGCTGAAATGGTACTGGTCGTTTCTTTGATTTCTGACATCACTGTTTTAAGAATTCCAGCCGTTGCATTCATGCCATCTTTTACTTGACCGAATACACCAGGATAATCTTTAGTAATCGATTGCGTTAAATCGCCTTCTGCCGCCGCGCTTGCGACACGCAACACGTCACTAAATGCGCCATCACAGGTTTTAACTAAAGTGTTTAAATTCATCAGCATCGACTTAAACATAAAGTCGTAATTATTTGTATTAGCCAGTTTAGAAAAATCACCTTGTGCGCCAGCGTTCACCAGCATTTCAATTTCTGTATTTATACCTAATAGCGCGGTTTTTACTGAATCAATTGCCGCCGTAATTTTCGCTTTTTCACCTGGTAATTTTTCAATATCGGGCTGAAAATTACCCTTTGCGTACTGCGACACGACATCGACAATGTTCATTTTTACATCAATATGTG
This sequence comes from uncultured Pseudomonadota bacterium, assembly GCA_903848935.1. GTDB lineage: Bacteria > Pseudomonadota > Gammaproteobacteria > Methylococcales > Methylomonadaceae > UBA10906. The sequence goes on from CAINHO010000003.1 coordinate 36,190, forward strand.
ATTTCACCAGCGAGTTCATACTTCTTGCCATCTCAGCGTATGAACCTTCGAATTTAGCCACATCAATTTCGTCGTAGATAAAACCCTCATGATGTCTTTTGGTAATAATTTTCTGTGCATCAATAAAACGAATAATCGTATTTTGCATATCTTGCATAGCTTGTAACATTTCGCGGGTTTCATCTTGAACATCAGCATCAATTCGTGAAGTTAAATCACCGTGCGCCACAGCATTCGCAACATTTTGTGCTGATTTTAATGATTTTGAAATACTACAAATAACCGCTCTACCAAAGAATGTCGATACCAACAAACCAAAAGTTATCAAGCCAATTAACACCCAAAGAATCATGGAAAAACTCGCTTTTGCAGCTTCGTATCCCATTTTTCCATCTTCTGATTGAATTCTGATTAGCCCTTCGAGAGTTTCGTAGTAAGTGGGAAATAACGGACGTATATGTTCTTTAATGTGTGTATATAATTTGTCTAAATTTCCAGATTTGATTAGCTCAATTCCAGGTTTCATAGCTTCATCAATATAACGCTGACGTATTGGGATATATTTTTCAATAAGAGCCTTTTCTCTCGCTGAAGAAGGCGTCCCAATATAGACTTCCCAATAGGCGTTTATTTCTGCCAAATTACTTTCTATTTTTACGACATTTTTAGCCGCTTCATCGGGATAAATGATGCTGGCATTAAGAAGAAGCCGATTTTCCATCACCTTGGTTCTCATATTGCCAAGCATTTCTGCACAAATCATTTTATTGGCATAAATGTCTTCTATGCTGTTATTACTTTCACTGATTCCAAACAATCCAAGACCGCTATTTATCAGCATAATTGCCGACATCAATCCAATAAGTAATATCAATCGAAGTTTGATGGTTAAATTGTTAAACATTTTTTATTCCCCTTTGAAGACGAGTGAGCAATGCGGTAAGCATTATTTTTTTGTTGAAGCTGTATCGACAGAAAATTGAAATTTATAAATACTTAGTTGCAATAAAAACTTTTGAATAACGTGTGATAACTGGTTGTACGCCTTTGAGCTTGGTACATTTCAACAGCAGTTTAATCTGAGTAATTTATCGGGTGCAAGTAATACCATATTCGATTATGGTTTAGAAAATAATTTAGAGATTTGGCGTAACATTTTTAATGTTGAGCGGGGTAGGGCGATTCTTTGAAGATCAACAATGATTACGGTGTGTGTTTTTGAAATTACGAAGTTGTAAAAGTTGCGCTGGATGACACATTGACTGCGCCGTCTGGTATGATTCATTCCATCTTTTTATCGCAACAAATTTACCAAATGAACAGAACTGATTTATTTAAACAACACCTCGCGCAACGTATTCTTTTTCTTGATGGCGCGATGGGAACGATGATTCAAGGCTATAAACTCGACGAAAAAGATTATCGCGGCGAACGTTTTGCGAATTGGCAAACCGACGTGAAAGGCAATAATGATTTGTTGTGTTTGACGCAGCCCGACATTATTAAAGCGATTCACAGCGAATACTTTGCGGCAGGCGCGGATATTGTCGAAACGAATACCTTTAATTCGACCACGATTGCGATGGCGGATTATGAAATGGAATCGCTCGTTTATGAAATCAATTTTGCAGCAGCGAAAGTGGCGCGTGAAGCGGCTGACGAATTTTCAACGCCCGAAAAACCCCGTTTTGTGGCGGGTGTTTTAGGCCCAACAAATCGCACAGCTTCAATGTCGCCAGACGTGAATGATCCTGGTTTTCGGAATATCTTTTTTGATGATTTAGTTGTCGCGTACACCGAAGCCACGAAAGCGTTAATTGATGGTGGCGCAGATTTAATTTTGATTGAAACTGTGTTCGATACCTTGAATGCCAAAGCAGCGATTTTCGCCGTCGAAAATGTGTTTGAAGAATTAGGTTTTGCCTTGCCTGTGATGATTTCAGGCACAATTACCGATGCGTCAGGTCGCACACTTTCTGGTCAAACCGTTGGCGCGTTTTGGAATTCGTTGAAGCACGTTAAACCGATTTCATTTGGTTTCAATTGTGCGTTAGGGGCAACCGAATTACGCCAATATATCGAAGAATTATCCAACATCGCAGACACTCACGTTTCAGCTCACCCGAACGCTGGTTTACCAAACGCTTTCGGCGAATATGATGAAACACCTGAACAAATGGCAGCTGAAATCGCCGATTGGGCAGCAAGCGGTTATTTAAATATCATTGGAGGTTGTTGCGGCACGTCGCCTGATACGATTCGCGCCATTGTCAAAGCGGTTGAAAAATTCCCACCACGTCAAATTCCCGATATTCCAAAACATTGTGGTTTAGCGGGTTTAGAACCGCTCAACATTACCGCAGAAAGTTTGTTTGTGAATGTCGGTGAACGCACAAACGTCACGGGTTCAGCGGCATTTAAACGTTTAATTATCGAAGGGAATTTTGAAGCGGCTTTAGACGTTGCCAAACAACAAGTTGAAAATGGCGCACAAATCATCGACATCAATATGGACGAGGGAATGCTCGAATCCAAAGAAGCGATGGTGCGTTTTTTGATGTTGATTGCATCCGAACCCGATATTGCCAAAGTGCCGATTATGCTCGATTCATCGAAATGGGATATTTTGGAAGCGGGTTTGAAATGTATTCAAGGCAAAGGCGTGGTCAATTCGATTTCGATGAAAGAAGGCGAAGCCAAATTTATTGAACACGCGAAACTTGTGCGACGTTACGGCGCAGCAGTGATTGTGATGGCGTTTGATGAAGACGGACAAGCTGACACCAAAGAACGCAAAATCCAAATTTGCCAACGCGCTTATAAAATTTTGACCGAACAAATCGGTTTCCCGCCCGAAGATATTATTTTTGACCCGAACATTTTTGCGGTCGCAACGGGTATTGATGAACACAATAATTACGGCGTGGATTTTATTGAAGCAACCCGCGAAATTAAACGCACCTTGCCACACGCGCTAATTTCGGGCGGCGTGTCGAATGTGTCGTTTTCATTCCGTGGTAATAATCCCGTTCGAGAAGCGATTCACGCGGTGTTTTTATATCACGCGATTAAAGCGGGAATGTCGATGGGGATTGTGAATGCCGGGCAACTCGCGCTTTTTGAAGATATTCCTCGTGAATTACGCGACGCAGTGGAAAACGTTATTTTGAATCAACACAACGGCGACGGCACAGATATTTTGCTCGCGTTAGCTGAAAAATATCGTGGCGATGGTTCAGTTGAAATCAAAAAAGAAGATGCCGAATGGCGACATTTGCCCGTTAGCCAACGTTTGGCACACGCGCTCGTCAAAGGAATTACCGATTTCATTGACGAAGATACGGAAGCCGCGCGTTTAGAAGCTGAACGTCCGTTGCACGTTATTGAAGGTGCGTTGATGGATGGCATGAATATCGTCGGCGATTTATTTGGTGCTGGCAAAATGTTTTTGCCACAAGTGGTGAAATCAGCGCGAGTCATGAAAAAAGCCGTCGCGTATTTGATGCCGTTTATGGAAGCGGATAAATCTGCTGCCGACCGCCAAAGTAATGGCAAAATTCTCATGGCAACCGTCAAAGGTGACGTTCACGATATTGGCAAAAATATCGTGGCGGTTGTGTTGCAATGCAACAATTACGATGTGATTGATTTGGGCGTAATGGTTTCGGCAGAAAAGATTTTACAAACCGCTCGCATGGAAAAAGTCGATATTATCGGGTTGAGCGGTTTAATTACGCCGTCGCTCGACGAAATGGTTCACGTTGCGAAAGAAATGCAACGCCAAGGTTTTACGATTCCGTTGTTGATTGGCGGTGCGACAACTTCACGCGCTCACACTGCCGTGAAAATTGAACCGCATTATGATAAAGGTTCCGTGGTTTATGTGACGGATGCTTCAAGAGCTGTGGGCGTGGCGAGTAATTTGTTGAGTGGTGAATTGAGTGAAAATTATCGGGCTAGCATTCGTGCCGAATACGTCGAAGTGCGTGAGCGTCATAAAGGCAAAGAATCAAAAACGCTGCAACATTCGTTAGAAAAAGCACGCGCAAATAAATACGTTTGGACAAATCATCCTGTGAAACCGTCATTTTTAGGCGTGAAAGTGATTAACGATGTGTCGCTCGAAACGTTGGCAAAATACATTGATTGGTCGCCATTTTTCCAAACGTGGGAACTCGCGGGCGGTTATCCGAAAATTCTCAATGACGAAGTTGTGGGCGATGTCGCACGAAAGTTATTCGCTGACGCACAAGAAATGTTGAAAACCTTGATTGCTGAAAATTGGTTAGAAAACCGCGCCGTGATTGGATTCTTTCCTGCAAATTCTGTTGATGATGACATTGTTTTATATGCGGACGAATCGCGCGAAACTGTGATTGAAACGTTGCATCATTTGCGTCAACAAAACGTCAAAGCACCGGGTCGTCCGAATTTTTGTTTATCGGATTTTGTTGCGCCTGTTGAAAGCGGTGTCGTGGATTATATCGGTGGATTTGCTGTGACGACGGGCATTAACATCGAAACGAAACTCGAACAATTTGAGAAAGACCATGACGATTACAGCGCGATTATGTTGAAAGCGTTGGCAGACAGATTAGCCGAGGCATTTGCTGAATATCTGCATTTGCTCGTTCGTAAAGAACATTGGGGTTATGCGAGCAACGAAAGTTTGGATAATGAAGCGTTGATTAACGAAAATTATAAAGGTATTCGTCCTGCGCCAGGTTATCCCGCGTGTCCCGATCACACTGAAAAAGCGAAGTTGTTTGCGTTGTTGAATGTGACTGAAAATACCACGATTGAATTGACAGAAAATTTTGCGATGTATCCAGCTTCAGCGGTCAGTGGTTGGTATTTTGCCCATTCTCAAGCGCAGTATTTCAATGTGGGGAAAATTGATAAAGACCAACTTTCTGACTATGCACGCCGTAAAAGCATGACTGAAGATGTTGCCGCACGCTGGTTGGTGGCACATTTGAATCATTGAAATAACTTTAGCATTCTCACGTTTCGAAAAAATAAATCCTTATCAGGGGTCAAAAGATGCAACTTTTTTGGTGGGGGACAAGTGATTATTTTTTATCGTATTTTTATTTTGTAGTATTTAAAAAAAGTGTTAACCTCAAATTCGTGGTGAGTTATCGAACCGCCACGAGATGTTCAGTTTCAAGTTTGAATTCATATTTTTAATGATTATTACGAGAGAGAACGATTATGAACAAAAATACTTATCTTGGTTTAGCTTTAGTTGCTTGTTTGAGCATGGTTTCTACACCTTTGTTAGCGGAAGTTGCGCCTGCTCCAGCAGCTCCTCCCCACATTAGCGCACCCGCTAAATCCGGCGAAGAACATCAGCAAGCTGCCGAACTTCATAAACAACACGCTGAACATCATAAAGCGATGGCAGAGCATCATAAATCACTAGCGGCAGAGTATAAAAAAGCGGGGCATCATAAACTTCACAAACATCATGAAGCGTTGGCCGCTCATCACGAAGCACTGAGCAAAGAACACGCAAAAACAGCGGCAACCCATGAAAAGGCTGCAAAGGCTAAGTAATTCATTATGACTAACCAGGACGATTCAAATAATCGTCCTGGTTAGACGAAGTTAAAACATCTACGATTTTCGATTCAAAATCTTCAATTCCTCATATATCCCTTGAAGCAAACCGACCACCTCGTTTATTTTCCAATACCAGCACCAGATTTCTCGGCACAAAATAAACACCAAGACTGCAACAATTAGTACCCATAAACCATCAAACATAACCACCTCATTCAATTCGCATTATCGAAGTTCAATCTTATACGCCACAATCGACACAATTTCGACTAGGAGTTCATCACATGGCATTTGGCAAATTACTTATCATCGCCAGCGCGATTTTGTTCGTGTTGGGTCTAATCGTCAGTTATGCGCCGTGGTTAATCAATTGGTTTGGTAAATTACCAGGTGATATTCGTCTTGAAGGTGAAAATAGTCTGTTATTTATTCCGTTTACCTCGATGTTGATTGTCAGCGTTGTGCTGACCATTTTTATAAATTTATTTTTTCGGCGTTAATGCGACCAACATTTTATGACTATACCTACAGATTTATATCACACTGAGCAAATCAAAGCGTTGGAGCAGTTTGTGATTCAACTCGGCATGATTTCAGGTTTTGAATTGATGCACCGTGCAGGTGTAGCTGTTTTTGAATGTCTACGCGAACGCTGTCCGAATGTGCAAAATATCGCAGTCTTTTGTGGGACGGGAAATAATGCGGGTGATGGTTATATTGTCGCAACTCTAGCGTTGCAAGCTGAACTAACGGTCTGTATTTACAGCGTTGCCGATACTTCGCAATTGCAAGGCGATGCTCGCATGGCTTGTGAACAGTATTTGCGAGCGGGTGGCGCGATTAAACCATTTATTGTTAATGAAGTTATCACGGCAGACGTGTTGGTTGATGCACTATTCGGTACAGGTTTAAGTCGTTCTGTGACTGGCTTGTATGCACAAGCGATTGAGACGGTAAATCGCAATACTGCCTTTGTGATTGCTGTGGATATACCTTCGGGTTTACATTCAGACACGGGCAACATTTTGGGATGTGCTGTCGAAGCTGATGCGACGGTGACATTTATTGGTTTGAAACAAGGTTTATTCACTGGTTTTGCCGCGCAATATGTGGGCGACATTGTTTATGCGTCTTTAGATTTGCCGATGGATGCTTGGCAAATTGTTACACCGTCGGCATTACGGGTATTGCCACATGACTTACCGCCACGTCCACGTTATGCTCACAAAGGTAATTTTGGGCATGTGTTAATTATTGGCGGCGATTTGGGCTACTCTGGTGCAGCGCGTTTAGCGGGAATGGCGGCATTGCGTGTAGGTTCGGGATTGGTCAGCGTTGCAACACATCCTGAAAACGCAGTGACGATGAATACAATTTGCCCTGAATTGATGTGTCACGGCATCCATAATGTGACGCAACTCGCGCCATTGTTATCGAAAGCGAGTGTGATTGTTATCGGTACAGGTTTGGGACAAAGTGATTGGGCAAAAGCGTTATTCCAAGCGGCGTTAACCACCGATAAACCACTCATTGTAGATGCTGATGGTTTGAATTTATTGGCACAAGTACCTTGCAAAAAAAATCATTGGATTTTAACGCCACATGTGGGTGAAGCTGCTCGATTATTGGCTGTTTCGACTAAAGAAATTCAAACCGATAGATTCCATGCTGTTCAAACATTGCAGCAGCGATACGGTGGCGTGGCAATTCTCAAAGGCGCAGGAACGTTGATTGCGTCCAATACGATGTTAGCCATTTCAAACACAGGGAATGCAGGTATGGCTTCGGGTGGTATGGGCGATGTATTAGCCGGTGTGATTGCGGGATTAGTTGCACAAGGTTTGACGTTACAAGATGCTGCACAACAGGGCGTTTATGGGCATGGATTAGCCGCCGATAACGCCGTTAAAATTGATGGTGAACGTGGATTGTTAGCCAGTGATTTATTACCGTATTTAAGACAATGGGTGAATTTAATTACATAAAAATACAACATCATCCATCATAACCCGCCTTATAATCGCGCTTATTTTTGTGATTATTCCGAGACATTTTATGATTCAACAGCTTTTACGCACCAAGCCTATTTTTCCAAATGGTGAAGATTCTATCAACACGCTTCATCGCTGTTTGTCTAAATGGGATTTAACGTTTTTAGGCATTGGTGCAATTATCGGTACTGGTATTTTTGTATTAACGGGCATTGCCGCCGCCACGCAATCTGGCCCTGCGGTGATTTTGTCGTTCGTTGTGGCAGGATTCGCGTGTGTTTTCGCTGCCTTATCTTATGCCGAATTAGCCGCTTCAGTCGGTGGCTGTGGCAGTGCTTATGGTTATAGTTATGCAGCATTTGGCGAATTGATTGCGTGGATTATCGGTTGGGATTTATTGTTGGAATACGCGATTTCAGTCGCGGCGGTCGCCAATGGCTGGGCAGGCTATTTCAACAATGCACTGTCAGCGATTGGTTTCATCTTGCCCGATTCTTTAACGAAAGCTCCCAAACTTGGTGGCATGATCAATTTGCCTGCGTCGATGATTATTTTGTTATTGATGGGCTTGTTGATTTTGGGTGTAAAACAAAGTGCGAAACTCAATAACATTATGGTCGCTGTGAAATTAGTGACGATTGCGGTGTTTATTGGCTTGGCAGTTTTCAATATCCATCCCGAAAATTGGCATCCGTTTATGCCGTTTGGTTGGTTTCAAACTTTACCCGATGGCAAAACGATTGGCGTGTTTGCGGGCGCATCGATTGTATTTTTTGCTTATGTTGGTTTTGATGCGGTTTCGACGGCGGCTGAAGAAGCACACAATCCCCAAAAAGATTTACCATTTGGGATTGTCGTATCGTTAATTTTTTGCACTGTGATTTACATTTTGGTTTCTGGTTTATTAACTGGCGTGGTGCATTATAGCGATTTGAATGTGTCATCGCCTGTGGCTCATGCGTTGGAATTATTGGGGTTTAGTTGGGCTTCTGCCTTAGTTGCCACAGGTGTAATTGCGGGTTTAACGACGGTGATGTTGGTATTGTATTACGGTTTAACGCGGGTGATTTTTGCGATGGCACGCGATGGCTTGTTGCCCGAATTTTTCAATGTCGTACATGAGAAAACGCAAACGCCGGTACGGGTGATTGTGATTTGTGGCGTGATTATGGCGATAATTGCTGGATTTATTCCATTGGGCGATTTAGCCGAACTGGTGAATATTGGGACGTTGGCGGCATTTGTGTTGGTTTGTTTGGGTGTGATTGTGTTGCGATTTACACAACCGAATTTGCCCCGTCCATTTCGTTCGCCTTACAGTCCATTATTTCCAGCGTTGGGCATGATTTCATGTAGTACATTGATGGCGTTTTTACCGGCACAAACGTGGTGGCGTTTTTTGATTTGGTTGGCGATTGGATTGGTGGTGTATTTCCTTTATTCAAAGCAGCACAGCAAACTTGAGCAAACCGCAAATTAAAGTATTTTGTAAAGCGAGGAAGGTATGAAACCGGTCAGATTAACGCGAAAGTTAATCTGACACAGGGGACGAAACTATCTGATTTTAGCTTCTTTGTAGATAACGTGTTTACGAGCCATAGGATCAAACTTTTTGATTTCCATTTTGCCTGGCATCGTTTTTTTGTTTTTTGTGGTGGTGTAAAAATGACCTGTACCTTCGGTCGAAATCAATTTAATTTTATCGCGCATGATTTTATCCTCTTAAATTTAGACTTTTTGACCAGCTTTACGCATGTCGGCTAAGACAGCATCAATACCGTTTTTGTCGATGATTCGCATTGCTTTAGTTGAAACGCGCAAACGAACCCAACGGTTTTCACTTTCTACCCAAAAACGGTGATGTTGCAAGTTTGGCAAAAAGCGTCTTCTTGTTCTGTTATTGGCGTGTGAAACGTTGTTTCCGGTCATCGGGCCTTTGCCCGTAACTTGACATACTCTTGACATGAAATCCTCTATCTATGTGATTAAAAATGAAAGTGTCGCATTATAATCGATGCACTAACATCATTAAATCGTTTTTTTCAAGAATATAAATGTAACACGCGGCTTTTGTTTGATATTTTTATCGCTGAAATCGTTATAATCGCCGCTTTTAAAACTCACCACACAACTCTCATGTCTATCAAACTCGGCATGGTCATGGATGCCATTGACCTCATCAACATCAAAAAAGACACCAGTTTCGCCATGTTGCTCGAAGCGCAATCGCGTGGTTGGGAATTGCATTACATGGAATTGGGCGATTTATTTTTACGAAACGGACGTGCTTTCGCCCGAACACGCATCTTAAAAGTCGAACGTAATCCGCAAAAATGGTTTGAATTTACCGCTGAACAAACGATTCCACTCGACGAACTAAACGTGATTTTAATGCGTAAAGATCCGCCGTTTGATAGCGAATTTTTGTATGCGACTTACATTTTGGAGCAAGCTGAAAGCGCGGGTGTTTATGTGGTGAATAAACCGCAATCGTTGCGTGAGGCAAATGAAAAATTATTTACCGCATGGTTTCCGCAATGTTGTGCTGAAACTTTGGTGTCGCGCAATGCTCACCAAATCCGTGATTTTTTAAATGAACAACACGATATTATTGTCAAACCGTTAGACGGTATGGGCGGTACGTCGATTTTCCGTTTGCGTTTGGACGATCAGAATATCAGTGTAATTTTGGAAACCATGACGCATTACAATCAACGTTTCATTATGGCGCAACGCTATTTACCTGCGATTACGGACGGCGATAAACGTATTTTGGTGGTGAATGGTGAAGCGATTCCGTTTGCGTTGGCGCGAATTCCACAGCAAGGCGAAACGCGCGGCAATTTAGCGGCGGGTGGACGTGCTGAAGGTCGTCCGTTGACTGAACGTGATCGTTGGATTGTCAGCGAAGTCGCTCCGACGTTGAAAGCGAAAGGGCTAATTTTTGTGGGAATAGATGTCATTGGTGACACGTTGACCGAAATCAATGTGACCAGTCCGACCTGTGTGCAGGAATTGGACGCGCAATTCGGGTTAAACATTGCGGGTATTTTGATGGATCACATCGCGGAAACTGTGGCGTAAATGGCGTTTTTTGGAATTTTAACGGTTGTCATCGTATTGCATATTGCGGTGTTCGTGGGTTTGAATTTGAAAGATGCGCCGCGTGACCAACCGCCACAAACGTTGATTGAAGTTTCATTGATTACGAAATCTATGCCGATTAAAGCGAAACAAAACGAGGCGATTGTCGCTGAAAATCAACCGCCTGTTGTTGAAGTCGCGCCACCGCCTCGTCCTGAACCTGTAAAACAAATTCCGAAGCCCATTGAAAAATCCATAATAAAACCGGTCGTTCCCATTAAAAAAGAATCACCAAAGCCCAAAGTTCTCGTGGTGGAAAAATCTGAAGTTGTCGTCCAAAAAGTTGAAAAAACCGCCAAAATTCCGAAATCTGAAAAAGCAGCAAAACCGATTATCGAAAAAGTTGAAGTCAAAGAAAAGCCGAATTTGTCGCTCGAATCGGTACAACAGCAAATTTCTCAAATCGGCAGCAACATTAGCCAGCAACAAGTTAATGTTCGTGATAAATACATCAATGATTTTGGCGTGAAAGTGAAGCGTATCGGACAAACGATTTACGATAGAGGTACGTTGCCCGCAGGGATTTTAGAAACGAAAATTGAAATTAACGCAGAAGGAACGCTGATAGATTTTAAAATTACTCGTTCGTCGGGCAGTGCGAAACTGGATGCGGCAGTAGAAGATATGATTCGTTCCAGTGCGCCTTATCCTGATTTGCCGTTTCAATTATTGAATGAATCAAAAACGCTGATTTTTACCCGAGTTTGGGAATTTTATGGGGATTGAAAACCTTTGAGGATTTCTTTATTTCCGACGTTGACGGTTAGGTCTTTGATTTTGAGCATTGAGTGTTCCAATTATTTGAGTTTATTACGCTAGTTCTACTAACAAATTTTCTTGTTTAACATTCCAAGTTACAGCGGGATGTGAAGTTTTATAAATGTTTTTAAATCCTTCTGTTACAAGTAAATCAGTGACAAAATTTTTTAATTTACAGGTGCAACAATTGATAATGTATTCGGGCTGATACATTGCACAACGTGCAATAAATTCATCCTGAATTGCAAACTTTCCTTTGTCGTCTTGTATTTCCCAAATTGCTTTCCATATGTTGTCACGAAGTTTTTTGTTTTTTGTTTCAGTCAGTGGATTGCCCAAAGAACACATATAAGGTATTGGGTTTGATATAACTAAACTATAAATGCCATCCAGCAAATTTATTTTTCTTAAAACGATGTGTAGATATTCTCTAATTCCGCCACCTGCATCTCCAGAACTTTTACCTTGAGCAGGTGCTTTGGGGTTTAAATTTTCGGACTTTTTAAGCTCATTTTTTGCGTATTCACTTGTATGCGGCGATTCTAAAACAAGTAAAACTATTTTTGTGTCGATAGCATCTGTTGCTGGACGGTCATCAAAATCCGATAACGCAATTGTTCTAACAATTGGTAATACTTGAATATAGCCATTACAAACTTTTACGGTGTAACGCCATACATCAGGAACACGATGTTTAATTTGGAAAATATCAAGTTCGCCATTAGTACAATAATCATCTGGAATTGTTATATCACCAACGTCAAATTCAATTTGGTGTGTTCTTCCTTCTGCATAATAGATTTTAGCTTTTTGCATCTTTATAGGTTTTTTTGTTGCCATTTAACCAACCGAGCCTTCCAAACTCAACCCCAACAACGCCTGCGCTTCAACGGCAAATTCCATGGGTAATTCTTTGAAAACTTGCTTACAAAAACCATTCACAATCATCGACACCGCATCTTCGGCAGATAAACCGCGTTGCTGACAGAAAAATAATTGGTCTTCGCTGATTTTAGAAGTCGTGGCTTCGTGTTCGATTTGTGCCGATGGATTACGCACTTCAACATACGGAAACGTGTGTGCGCCGCATTTGTCCCCGACGAGTAGCGAATCGCATTGTGTGTAATTTCGGGCGTTTTCGGCTTTGCTGGAAATTTTGACCAAACCGCGATAAGTATTTTGTGCTTTGCCAGCGGAAATGCCTTTGGAAATAATGGTGCTTTTGGTGTTTTTGCCGACGTGAATCATTTTTGTGCCTGTGTCGGCTTGTTGCAAATTGTTGGTGACGGCGACCGAATAAAATTCACCGACCGAATTATCACCTTTCAAAATGCAACTTGGATATTTCCAAGTAATCGCCGAACCTGTTTCAACTTGTGTCCAGGAAACTTTTGAATTTTCGCCTTTGCAATACGCACGTTTCGTGACGAAATTATAAATGCCGCCTTTGCCTTCTTTGTCACCTGGATACCAGTTTTGCACGGTCGAGTATTTAATTTGCGCGTCTTTTAAAATGACTAATTCGACAACGGCGGCGTGCAATTGATTTTCGTCACGTTGCGGGGCAGAGCAACCTTCCAAATATGAAACATAACTGCCTTCGTCGGCAATAATCAACGTCCGTTCAAATTGTCCCGTGTTACTGGCGTTAATCCGAAAATACGTTGAAAGTTCCATCGGGCAACGCACGCCTTTTGGAATATAGACAAACGAACCATCGGTAAAAACCGCCGAATTTAACGCCGCAAAAAAATTATCGCCGACGGAAACGACGGAACTCAAATACTTTTTGACGAGTTCAGGATGTTCACGAATTGCTTCCGAAATCGGGCAAAAAATCACACCCACATCGTGCAATTTACCTTTGAAAGTCGTCGCCACAGAAACGCTATCAAATACTGCATCCACTGCAATTCCCGCCAATTGTTCTTGTTCAGCCAATGGAATGCCTAATTTTTTGTAAGCTTCTAAAATTTCAGGGTCGATTTCATCCAAACTTTTCGGTGCATTCGTTTTCGATTTTGGCGCGGAATAATAACTAATCGCTTGATAATCAATCGGGTCAATTTTGAGTTGCGCCCAATCTGGCGATGGCATGGTTTGCCAATGACGAAAGGCTTTCAACCGATATTCCAACATGAAGTCAGGTTCATTTTTCACTTTCGATAATTGAACAATCACGTCTTCGTTTAAACCTACCGCAAATGTGTCAGCCTCAATATCAGTAATAAAACCTTGTTTGTAATCTTGATTTAAAAGGTTGTTGATTTCGTCTTTATTTGCGGACATGGATTTCTCTCGGTAAGTTTGATTTGAGTTCTATTTTAGAGACGTTTAATTATTGAGTAAAGCAGTGGGTTTTTATGAACGTGTATGCGTTCGCTCGAGTTCAACAATTTCAACACGAGGCGTAATGCCACAAACAAGTGTGTAAGGAATAGTATTTGAGTAAAGTGCAATTTCTTCGACGGGTAACTCTTCGCCCCACAACGTCACATTATCACCGGCTTTTGTTGTGGAATTTACTCCTAAATCAACCGTAATCATGTCCATTGAAACTCGTCCGACTAACGGCACACGCTCGCCATTGATTAAAACAGGCGTACCACTTCTGGCATAACGTGGATAACCATCACCGTAACCAATCGCGACAACGCCTAATTTTGTTGTGTTTGGACTTGTCCAAGTACCGCTATAACCCACCGTTTCGCCAGCGGCAACATCACGCACCGCAATCAAACGTGAATGCAAACTCATCAATGGTCGCAAACCCAATTGCTCGCCCGTCGAATCTGCAAACGGCGAAATACCAAACAACATAATGCCTGCTCGAACCCAATCCGTGAGCGAATCTTGCCACGCTAAAATGCCTGCTGAATTCGCCATACTTTTTTCGCCGTCATAATTCGTGGTGAGCTGATTAAAAAGTTCGATTTGTTGCACGGTTTTTGGGTCGTTTTTATCGTCAGCATTGGCAAAATGCGTCATGAAATTCAGCGGTTTTTTTACCCCGTTACACGCTGTTAATTGTTCAAAAACGTGATTCACTTCGTGTGCTTTGAAACCCAAACGATTCATACCGGTATCGAGTTTCACCCAAACGTCTAATTGTTTTGGTTCGATTTGATTGGTCAAAATTTCTAATTGATGTGGCGAATGCAATGAGGCTTCCAAATCGTAATGCAACAAATCTTGCAATTCTTCACGTTCGGTAAAACCTTCCAACACCACAATACGTTGTTGAAATCCCGCTTTTCGCAAACGCACACCTTCTTGAACTCGCGCCACCGCAAAACCATCGACCAAATCATTCAACGCTTGCGCGACACGCAATAAACCATGTCCATAAGCATTGGCTTTAATAACTGCCATGATTTTGGAATTCGGCGCGGCTAAACGCACCTGCTGCACGTTGTGGCGAATCGATTTGAGGTGAATAACAGCGTAAGCGGTGCGGGTCATAGAGTGTTAATCCTTGAGTAAAAAATCGTTTTCACGATGCAGATTTGATTTTTAAATCCTTAAATTTGTCTTCGTATTCTTTGATTTTGTGTTTCATAATTTCTTTCAACGGATGCGTGCTGCCGATTACGTCAATCAGTGATTCGGTTGTTAACGCGGTGCGATTATTCACAAAGGCAATTTCAATTGCTTCTTTCACCACGGCTTCAATGTCTGCGCCTGAAAAACCATCTGTTTTTTCTGTCAGTTTTTTAATGTCAATTACGGCGTTTTGATTTCGTTTTTGTAAATGAATTTTGAAAATGTTTTCGCGTTCGTCACGAGTGGGAAAATCAACGTAAAAAATTTCGTCAAAACGCCCTTTGCGTAATAATTCGGGTGGCAAGGAGGAAATGTCATTCGCTGTCGCCAACACAAATACCGCGCCCGTTTTGTCTTGCATCCACGTTAAAAAATAACCAAATAAACGTGTCGCGACTTCTGAACCCGCGCCACCACTACCAATTCCGACAAACGCTTTTTCTAATTCATCTACCCATAAAACGCATGGACTAACAGCTTCGGCAAGTTGTAACGCTCGGCGCATATTCGATTCACTTTCGCCGACGTATTTGCCCATCAACGAACCCACGTCTAAACGCAATAACGGTAATTTGAATAACGAAGCGGTGGCTTTTGCCGTCAACGATTTTCCACAACCTGGCATTCCGACAATCATCACGCCTTTCGGAGCTTCCACGCCAAATGCTAACGCTTCGTTTAAATTGTGCAAAATGTGTGCTTTTTGTTTCAGCCACGCTTTTAAATTCGTCAAACCACCCACGTTGTCGAATTGTTCCACCGTCGAAATCATATCCAAAATGCCCGACTTTTTGATAATTTGCTCTTTTTCTTGAAGCACCAATTCAACATCATTACTGTCGAGTTTGCTGTCTTCTTGATAACCGCGCGTTAACAATTGCGTAATTTCATGTTCACTTAAACCACGAAATGCCATCGTTAAATCGTCTAAAACTTTTGGTGCAATGGTGTCGCCTTGTGCGTCTACAAATTGTTTAATCACCGCACTAATCCTAGTTTGGTCGGGCAACGGCAAATCAAATAACGTGATAAATTTTTCTAATTCGGGCGGAATGCAGGCTTGCGACGAAACGAAAATCACCGTTGCCTTGGTTTCACTGTCATGCAAAATCTTTTGCGCCAATGCTTTTAAACGCGCCACGACTAACGGATTTTCACGCATCGCTAAATGCGCGTCTTTAATGATTAAAAAATGATTGGTCAATTCGTCGTCTAACCAGTTTTCAAGCGTGTTCGCCAAATCTTGATATTCGTGCGTTTGACGTTGTTTGTGTTCAAAATTCACCACGCCACGCGCTAAATTCCATTCAAAAATTTTTTGATTATCTTCTTTGGCAAGTTTGCGAATCAAATCATCAGCGTGGTGTTCTTCAAACGTCACTAAATACAGCAGTGGATAATGCGAATTAACGTGAGCGCGAATGTTGGTGTAGAGGTTTTTGGTGTTGGTCATTTAGTTTTTCTCAGGATTAAAACGTTAATAAAGTCGTTCGTAATCGTCATAGTTTCCAATCCAAAACCATGTAACGGTGTCACCGTCCATAATTCCAAGCGCACGATAAGCACGAGTAATTCTGAC
Organism: uncultured Pseudomonadota bacterium; assembly: GCA_903848935.1. Lineage (GTDB taxonomy): Bacteria > Pseudomonadota > Gammaproteobacteria > Methylococcales > Methylomonadaceae > UBA10906. The sequence goes on from CAINHO010000003.1 coordinate 52,771, forward strand.
TGACCACAAATCTTCGGCATGATTGACACATTTAAAATGTAACGACGGATGAAACGGATTTTGTGACCACATCAAATACGATTTGCGTGTTTTTCGACGTATGGATTCATCTAAATCTCGATAACCTTCCCAAAAACTGGGTAACGTCTGCGACTTCATAATTCAGCAAGATTCAACGGCTTTGCTTTACCTTCTGCAACTTGTTGTTTAGCTAGTCGTGCTTTTTGAATCAAAGAGCTTTTTGTTTTTTTGAAGTTTTCATCCCAACGTAACTCATCTTGTAAATCAGCAATGTAGTTTTGCACATATTCAACTACTTGGGATTGTGCATTATCCGGTAAAGTTTCCATCATTTTTACGACAGTGGTAATTGCTTCGGGAGACATGATTTTTCCTTCCTAAATCGAAAGTTGATAAAGTGTTTCTGGCGCAATATCGATGTCATCAGACCAAACCACCGTGCCGTAATCGATTCGTGCCAAATTAAAAAAACCGACATTTTTCAGCGGTTGAAATGCTGTGCCATTTAAATATGGTTTCATATCGAAGCGTTTTTGCTCATTATTTTCAAAGGTAAGAAACAACCAATAATCGGGTAACGTTTTTACGGCAATTACATCGAACATACTAATTGCTGGCATGGTTTTTCCTTTTTAAATCGAAAGTTGATGAGATATTTGGCGAAAAGTGTTCTCAATGTGAAAAAAGAGCGGACAGATATTTAGTGAGGCAAATATCGTTCGCTCTTTCTTAGATTGAGATAATGAGGAAGTTATTGTTGTATTTTGGGAACTTTGATTGAATCGCCAAATTTTTCTTTAATTATACTTCTAAGTTCTTCTTGTCGTTTTTGTAACAAATCTTCATCAACAATCGGATTGCCAGCGTCATCATTTTTAGAGGGAGAATATAAACTTGAATTTGAAAGAATCTCTCCTTTATTGCCTTTACAAACTCTTTCAAGACCAGCTCCTGAAAACTCTAAAAACACAATACAATCTTCCAGTAATGAACGCGCCGTAGCGTAGTCTAAATACCTCCCCTGTAAATTTTCTACAAGCGTTGGGACTTCTACAAGTTTACAGTGAGATTCTAGGTGCATAGGCATAGTTGTACGAATATCTATCATGAAAATTTCCTATTTTTGTAATTTAGAATGTGCGAGTGTAACGCGCCGAACGAGTGTAACGCACCGAACGAGGAAAAACATAATTTCTCCTTTTCAAATCGAAAGAAAAACAAAAACACAAAAGGAAAAACACTGTCACCCACGCACCAGCCGAACAAAACCCTTGACGTGCTTACCACAGCTTGCCGAATAGCCGCTGCTGAAATCGACATAGTACACCGTATTACTCTTACTATCGTCGCTCCAATAAGAGGAAGACCAAAAATACTCAGGGGGAGTATTTGGAAAAATGGTTTGATTGATTGCTGGGGAGGAGCAGGATTTAACAACAATGCTTCTTAATTCATCAATTGTTGGTAATCTCCAATCAGTAAATCCACCACACGCATAATGGGTGTTAAATGAATCGGCAACTTTCATTGCGTCATCCCAATCCATTGCTCTTGCAGTCCCAATAAACTTATCATCATTCCAATGTTGCCCGATTGAAAATCGACACCACGTTAACGTTTTAGTATCAAGTGCTGTGCCGTCGTCACGCGCGATAAACCGTCCAATTTGTTTTTCTGCTATTTTCGGTTTGGGTGGATTTTTCAATTGCTCAATTTCTGCTTTCAATGCTTCGTTTTCAGCTTTGAGTTGTTTCATTTCTTCATCGTTTGAACTTTCATCGGACGGCGCAACTGCTTTGTAATCAGCAACCGCTTCGCGTGCATCGGCTTCGCTAACTTCACTCACGAAAATTCCACACAATTTTTTAAACAGTTTTACGTCGAGTTCGTTTTTGTCGTCGAGATGTTCAGCGCGTAACGCTTCAACTTTGTCGGCGTGATCTTCCAATTTCCGAACCCGCAACCATTTCGCTAATTTTCCCGAATGGAAATGCTCAAAAAGCGCGGGCGATAAATTTTCTTCGAGGTCATCGAGCGTGTAAAGTGTTGTGCCGTCGTTGAGTTTTAAATCAAATTTGATGGGTTTCATGAGGTTCCTTTTTGTGGTGGTTAGTTAAATTTTTAAGAAATGGCAACGGAATGTTCACGCAACCATTCTTTGAGCGCGTCGTTCATGCGATTTTGCCAATTTTGCCCAGTGGCGCGAAAGTAGGCGACAATTTCATTATCAACCTGCAATGCAATTTCAGTTTTGCCGTTAGTGTTGAGTTGTTGGGCTTTCAAAATGCCAGCCCGCATTTCTTCGCGGCTTAACGGACGGTCATCTTCGTTTTCACCATCCCAAACAAAATAACCGCCAACAAGTGGTGTTTTCATTGATTCTAAGATTTGCTGACGCTCAGTCAGATTTTGTTTCGAGCCATTCATAATAAACCTCCGATTCTGTTTTACTTGCATAACGAAAACTGACAATTCGAGTCAGACTTTCACGTTCTAAATGTACCAATGACAACACGGTTAATTTTTTCATTACATACGAAAAGGATTGGATTCGTTCTTCGCCACCTCGAATAACACTAACATTAAGACGATAACGTGAATCTAAAACACAATCTGCATCAGCAAAATCAAGCCCGTGTTTCTCAAAATTACTTTGTCGCTTATTTTCATCCCAAATGCACTTGTTTTTCATTTTTTAACGTTGAGTTTTAAATCAATTTTGATGGGTTTCATGGTTTTCCTTTTGTGGTGGTTAAAATTAGTTTTTATAAATTTCTTTGCGGTCGCCGACAGCAATAACATGAACAACGAGTTGATGATTATTCACTTCGTACAAAACGCGGTAATTTCCGGCACGAATTCTAAAACAAGGTGATGTTTTCTTTTTACCTTTCAATTTTTTAATGCCGTCTTGATATGGGTTTTCAGTAAGACTGTAAATAACGGTTAAAATTTCGGCGACAGCGGCATTTTGCCATTTGCTTTTAGTCTCATTATTACGTCTTCTAAAGAGCTACAAGATTCATTTTCACGCGCTTTTATCAAGACTAAATCTGTCGCATCTTCTTCAGAACTAAGGTAGTTTTGTAACATTTCGGTTAAAAGTACGTTGAGTGATTTGTATTTGGCGTTGGCAAAATAATGAAGTTCTTGCGCCAACGATTCGGATGTATCAAAAGTGATTGTGGTCATGGATTATCCTTTTTAAAAAATAAAATTCGTTCTCACGTCAAACGTGAGAACGAAAAAGTGAAACAAAATTACGAAAACAAGCCGAATGTTAAGGTATTGAGCGTGCTTTTCACCGCAGATTTTGCGCCTTCGTAGACCGATTTGACAACCTTTGTGGCAGTTTTAACGATGGCTTTACTGCCTTGATAAACTGCGTCACCAATTGCACTTCCTGCGATGCCACCGACAACTGCACCCACAAAAGCCCCCACACCGCCAACGCTAAACCAAACGCCGCGCCTTCTATTGCGCCATAAAGTCCACCGATTGCGCTGGCATTGGTATTTCCGATTGCATCAAGTGTTTCAGTTGCTGACATTTCACCTTTGGCGAATTTGTAAACGCATTTAGCGTTTTCAATGGCGACGTAAGCGACGTTGGCAATTTCACCGGCTGGCGTATTTTTAAGCACTGAAATCCAACCGCTTTTTGCTGCCAGAACCAATGCTCCAGAAACTGCGACTTGTACGCCAACGTTTTTCGCGCTTTTAATTGACGATTCAAAAAATTCTTTTAAATCTTCATTGCCCGATTGGTTTTCTTTGCCCGTAAGCGAATTCCAAACACGTTGCCCTAAAATCCGTGCGCCTTGAAAACCTGCGGTGAATGCGGCAGCAACTAATGCTTTTTTGCCGATTTCTTTGGCAATGTTTAGGCGGTTCGCGTCGTTCCAGTCGTATTGTTTAAGCTCGGCTTCGAGTTGCGCTTTTTGTTGGGCGGCTTTGTGTTTTTCGTAATCGTCCATCGTCATCGAAATGCCGTCATGTTCGTATTTGCTCGAAATTTTCAAATCGGGAAATTTTTCGCGTAACGCTTCAACGTGTTCTTTATTGACGATGATGGTGGAATCGCCGTAATCATGCGTTTCAATGTTTTTGATTAAGGCTTTTAAGCCTGTTTCGTTTGGCTGGTAGAGTTTGACCTGAATACTTTCAACGACATTTCCTGCTGTATCTTTGATAAGAATATCGGGCGAGTTCAACGTGGTCACGCTAGGAACTTCTGCTTTTAAGGTTGAACCAGAAGTTGTGGCGTTAATGTTGAATTGATTCGCTAAATCCGCTTCTGCAATAAAACCGTGCAATTGCCGCGCACTACTGACAACGAAATCCTGACCGTTATTTAAAATCATGTCGCGCATTTCATCTGTTGCAGCTTCTAATGCGTTATCGATTCCTTGCGCGTATTTGCCAACATCAACAACGCCAGCCGAATTCGCACCTTGTTCAATTTTTTTTGCCAGCCATGATTCGCGGCTTTTGCCTTTATCCAAATGCGTGTGCAAATCGGCTTTTGAATCGTTGGCTTCTTGAACAGTTTTGATAATGGTTTTGGTGGTTTCAAAGCGTTCTTCGTCGCTTTGCCAAAGGTTGGGATAGTTTGAGAATTCTTGATTGAGCCAAACATCAAGCGGCAAGGAATTTTTGTGGCGCGTGTAGGAATCGACAAACGTTGAAATGATGCTGCTAGTTTTTTGAGCATTTTCTTCGTTGCCGAATAAATCGGTGGCGGCTTGATTGGCGAGTTTTTCTTCAGCGGCTTCGTCGAGAATAAAGCCTGTTTCGTTGTCGATAACGACAGGGGAATTTGAGTTGGTCATGATAATTTGCGCTTCTTTGAAATTAGAAACGCAAACGATAGCACACGGTGACGACAGGTTATGTCATTGAGAATTTAAAAAATGCGTTTATTTCAATGCAGCGGTGACGTGCGGTTCAATGAGTTGGTACATGAGTTGGTGCATTCTCGGACTGGCGGCAATTAGATTACCTGATTCTAAATAACCATCTTTAAATGAAAAATCGGTCGCCACACCGCCTGCTTCTTTGACCAATAAAATTCCTGCTGCCATGTCCCATTCTTTGAGTTCGATTTCCCAAAAAGCGTCTAATCGACCGGCGGCGACATACGCTAAATCGAGAGCCGCTGAACCCGCGCGGCGAATGCCAGCAGAATCAAGCGTGACCGCTTTAAACATTTCCATGTAAGCATCTAAATGTTGCGGAACTTTAAAGGGAAAGCCCGTACCAACTAACGCACCACGCATCGTGGTTAAATTAGTGACACGAATACGGCGATTATTCAACATTGCGCCACCGCCACGTTTTGCGGTAAATAATTCGTCACGCAACGGATCATAAACCACGCCGACTTCCAAACGTCCTTTGTGTTTCAAGGCGATTGAAACGGCATATTGTGGAAAACCGTGAATGAAATTGGTTGTGCCATCGAGCGGGTCGATAATCCACTGATATTCGTTGCCTTCGTGTTCGCCACTTTCTTCAGCCAAAATGCTGTGTTCGGGGTAAGCATTTTTGATGATGGAGATAATTTCGCGTTCGGCAAGTCGGTCGATTTCGGTGGCAAAGTCGTTTTTGCCTTTGCTTTCGACTTCTAAATGCGCGACTTTGTCAGTTGAACGAAGCAGGATTTCACCTGCGCTACGAGCGGCACGAACCGCGATATTGAGCATGGGTTGTTGCATAGGAATTTTCTTTTTTAAATAGCGGATTAAGATCTAAGTTTAACAAATCTTTTGCTAAACTTAGTGCTTTTTTAGCCCATTGGATATTCGCCTTGTTCTCTCACATTAAAATCGTATTAGTTGAAACTTCGCATTCTGGAAATATCGGTGCAGTAGCGCGAGCGATGAAAAACATGACTTTGACCAATTTGTGTTTGGTTTCACCGAAACTTTTTCCTCATGCTGATGCCACGGCGAGAGCCGCTGGCGCAGATGATATTTTGGCACGCGCACAAATTTATGAAACCTTGCAAGAGGCAATTGCAGATTGCACTTTAGTTATTGGGGCAAGTGCGAGAAGTCGCACAATTAGTTGGTCAGAAGTCACGCCGCGTGAATGTGCTGAAAAAGTGATTGTTGAATCAGCACATGAAAAAATTGCGATTGTGTTTGGGCGTGAAAACTCAGGTTTGAAAAACGAAGAACTCGATTTGTGCCGCTATTTGCTACACATTCCGTGCAACGAAAATTATAGTTCACTCAATATCGCGGCGGCAGTTCAAGTCGTGTGTTATGAATTATTCATTGCCGCACAAAACGGCGAAGTGGCGCGTAAAACCGTGGGCGATGAAAATGAGCAAGAATTAGCCACCAATCATCAAATGGAATTGTTTTATGACCATCTCGCCGAAACTTTGGCGGACATTGGTTTTATGCACCCTGAAAAAGAAGAATCGCTCATGCGCCGTTTACGCCGAATGTATAACCGCGCTGAATTACGCAGCAAAGAAGTCGATATTTTGCGGGGAATTTTGCGCTTATCGCAAGGACATAAAGGCGCATTGAAATAATTGTAAAAAAACCGCTCCGAATTTTCTCAAGAGCGGTTTTAATTTGATTAAGCGTAGTTTAATAAGCTGATACAAACCCAGCCGAAACCGATGGTGGTGATAACAAAGCTAATAGCAGCGTAGACTTTCCAGATTGTTTTTTCCCAAAAATTTGGATTAAAAGCAGCAATTACAAAAACGGCTGGATTTGTGATGCCACCTATCACCACTAACCAACAAGCCGTCACCGATAATGGCACTTTAACGGCATAAAATCCCAAGCAAAACAAAGCCATTAAAGCAAAATCAATATGCGCCCGGATTAAGGTTTTGTAATCAGGAAGAAACGCGCCATCAATCCCTTTAATGGGAAACCATCGAGCAAAAGTCATCAACCATGCGGAAACCAAAACAGCAAAAATCATCAATGCCGCGCCAACTAACAATATCTCCATCGTATTATTCTCTCTAAAATTAGGAACTATACTGACCAGTCAGTATATTGACGTTTAATTATACCGAGCTGTATAGTCGTAATCAATCTGTTTTCTATCGTTTTTACTTATGTCCTTAAATTTACAAGAGAGAATTTTACAAGCGGCAGCCGAGCTATTTTATAGCCAAGGCATCCGAGCAACGGGTGTTGATGCGATTGTCAAAGCAGCAAACACGACCAAAATGAGTCTTTATAAATATTTTTCCTCTAAAGATGATTTGATACTCGCTTTTTTACGCAAACGCGATGAGGATTTTCGCGTGTGGTTTGTGGAGCAAGTCAATAACAAAGCGGATACCCCAGAAACCAAATTGTTAGCGATTTTTGATGTGATTGACGAATGGATGGCAATTCCCGAATTTCGTGGTTGTGCCTTTATCAATGCAGCTGCCGAATTTCCGTTAGAAGGCAATCCTGTTCATCAAGTATCTGCTGAATTTTATGACAAATTTCGTGGCTATATGACGGGTTTAGCTAAAGAATGCGGCTCAACTTCGCCAGAAGTTTTAGCATTACAACTTAGTCTGCTAATCGAAGGTGCTATCGTTTCAGAACAAATGAAACGTCATTCAGGTTCCGCCGTACTTGCTAAACAAGCGGCTGTTATTTTAATCAATGCAAGTTTGTTAAATTGAAATTTTGATGAATCATTCACGTCTTATCCAACGCTACGAACAGCACGTTGCCGACAAACTTATCGACTTTGATACCGAACAATGGGCGGCGTTGCAAAATTTACAAACCTTGCTCGATGAACTGCATACTTACGGTGAAAAATTAGCACGAGTGAAACGTTGGCAATGGAAATCGTCACTCGTGACGACTTGGCAAGGTTTGTATTTGTTTGGCGATGTCGGACGTGGCAAATCGATGTTGATGACGTGGTTTTATGAAGCGTGTGAATTGCCTAAAAAACGCCGCGTGCATTTTCACGTTTTTATGCAGGAAGTACATTCGTTTATTCATCAACACCCGAATCAAAATGCTTTGCCATTTTTAGCAAAACACGTTCGAGAAACCGCGCAACTCCTGTGTTTCGATGAGTTTTTCATCAACGATATTGCCGATGCGATGTTGTTAAGTGGTTTATTCGACGCGCTCTTTAAACAAGGCGTGATTATTGTCATCACATCAAATTGTCATCCTGATAAACTGTATCCGAATGGTTTGCAACGTGCGTCATTATTGCCGTTTATTGATTTACTGCACGCTAAAGTGGCGATTATTCAACTCAACGGAGAACAAGATTACCGTTTAACCAAATCATTTGACGTAGCAAGTCGTTATTTTTTTCCGTTAAATGCACAAACCGAAATCGCCATTTCACAATGCAACGCCGACGTTGTATTTTCATTTGCGAAATTGTGTGGCGAACCGAAAGGCGCACGCGATTATTTAACGTTGGCGGCACAAATAAACACGTTGGTTTTAACGCATATTCCTCAACTCACCGCCGAAAAACAAAATGAAGCGCGGCGATTTATCACCTTGATTGATGTGCTTTACGACTATAAAGTAACGCTGATTTGTAGCGCGGAAGTCGCCATTGACGATTTGTATCTGAATGGAAAAACTAAAGCCGATTTTGAACGTACTCGCTCTCGCTTAATCGAAATGCAATCAACACACTATCCTCAACACATTTAACAAAAGGCTCCATCATGAAATTTTTAAAAACCACCGCTGCACTTTTATTATTCGCCGTCACACCATTGGTTCACGCTGAGAATTGGGGCGACGTGTTGAAATCTATCAGCAAAGAAAGCGGGCAAACGTTAGAGAACAGCGCAGATGCCGTCAATCAAGCGCAAAAATTACTCGAAAGCGGCAAAACCTTAAACTCTGGCGAATTGACGAATGTATTAGTGCAACGTTTAGGCATAAGCCCACAACAAGCGATGGGCGGCGCAGGTGCATTATTGCAAGTCGCGAAAACCCGTATGAATCCAGAAGCCTTTGCGAAATTGTCACAACAAGTTCCTGACGTTTCACAATTGCTTTCAGTAGTTCCCGCCTTGCAACCACAATCGGGATTAGGTGGTTTGGCGGGGAAATTGGGTGGATTAGCAGGTGGTTCGTCAATCGGAACAGCATTAACTGCTGTGTCGATTTTTCAACAATTGGGTATGAAACCCGAAACGATGCAGAAATTTGTGCCTGTCGTCGTCGATTATGTTCGTGGCAACACGGGCGATGCGATTGCAGGCGGTTTAAATGCCGCGTTATCAACGGATAAAAAGTAATTTCGTTCACATGAACCACAAACCCTGTGTGATAATAAACGCCGTAAATCACTCCCTTTTTCAACGAATAAATGAGGATTCAAATGGACGAAAATAAGAAAAAAGCCTTAGCAGCCGCGCTGATGCAAATCGAAAAACAACACGGCAAAGGTTCAGTCATGAAAATGGGTGATGTGGATATTTCGAAAGACATTGAAGTCGTTTCGACGGGGTCATTGAGTTTAGATATTGCACTCGGTTGTGGTGGTTTACCACGCGGTCGAATCATTGAAATTTATGGCCCTGAATCTTCGGGTAAAACGACTTTAACGTTACAAGTCATTGCTGAAGTCCAAAAATTGGGCGGCACAGCAGCGTTTATTGATGCTGAACACGCTTTGGATATTAACTATGCAGGAAAGTTAGGCGTTGATATTGCCAATTTATACGTTTCACAACCTGATACAGGCGAACAAGCGTTAGAAATTACAGATTCGTTAGTCCGTTCGGGTGCGTTAGATATTGTCGTTATCGATTCGGTTGCTGCGTTGACTCCGAAAGCCGAAATCGAAGGCGATATGGGCGATTCGCACATGGGTTTACAAGCGCGTTTGATGTCACAAGCCTTACGGAAATTGACTGCCAACATTAAACGTTCGAATACGATGGTGATTTTCATCAACCAAATTCGCATGAAAATCGGCGTGATGTTTGGGTCGCCTGAAACGACAACAGGTGGTAATGCGTTGAAATTTTATGCGTCAGTGCGATTAGATATTCGTCGCATCGGCGCAGTGAAAAAAGGTGACGATATTATCGGCAACGAAACCCGCGTCAAAGTGGTGAAAAACAAAGTTGCACCGCCATTCAAACAAGCTGAATTTGAAATTTTGTACGGCGAAGGCATTTCATTTGTCGGCGAATTGGTGGATTTGGGCGTAACTTATGGTTTCGTGCAAAAAGCGGGTTCGTGGTATAGCTACGGCACTGAGAAAATCGGACAAGGCAAAGACAACGCTAAAATTTTCTTCAAAGAAAATCCCGCGAAAGCCAAAGAACTCGAAACCAAAATCCGCGATGAAGCCTTCAAAAAACCGTTGCTTGCGGTCAAAGAATTTGAACCGACGGAAGACGAAACCGATGTAGGCGCACCACTGTAAAAATCCGCTGTGAATTCCCTTGCTCACGACATCAAAAACCAATGCTTACGGCTATTGACTCGTCGTGAGCATTCGCAAAAAGAATTACTGACCAAATTGATGCAAAAAGGCTTTGAACGCGCCGACATTCAACCCGTCATCGACGATTTAGCGCAAAACAACTGGCAAAGCGATGACCGTTTTGCTGAATGTTATGCGCGGTATCGATTGCAAAAAGGTTTCGGAGCGGTCGCCATTCGTTATGAACTAAGCCAAAAGGGCATAGATGTTGCTCTCAACACGTTAAATGACGTTCTGCTGACTATCGCGGACGATTGGTTGGATTTGTTGACGCACGTTTATCGTAAAAAATACGGCGACATCGCCCCAATTACCTGTCACGACTGGTCAAAACGCAGTCGATTTTTATTACAACGCGGTTTTTCGAGTTCGCAAATTACGCAATTCGCCAAAAAATTACGCTTTATTTATTCCTAACAATTACTCACGCACACTCAAAATCATTATGAAAACTATGACTAGCGCAGAAGTACGCTCTGCTTTTTTAGACTTTTTTAAACAACACGGACATTCTGTTGAGCCTTCGAGTTCGTTAATTCCGAGCAATGACCCGACGTTACTTTTTGTGAACGCTGGAATGGTGCAGTTTAAAGATATGTTTTTGGGACGGGAACAGCGTGAATTTACTCGTGCGGCAACCAGTCAACGTTGTGTGCGAGCAGGCGGTAAACATAACGATTTAGAAAATGTCGGTTACACCGCGCGTCACCATACGTTTTTTGAAATGCTCGGCAATTTCAGTTTTGGCGATTATTTCAAAAAAGAAGCGATTCATTTTGCGTGGGAATTTTTGGTCAATGTGCTTGAAATCCCCAAAGAAAAATTGTGGGTCACGGTGTTTGACGAAGACGACGAAGCCGCCAATATTTGGATTAACGAAATTGGCGTTTCGCCTGACCGATTGTCACGCATCGGCGCGAAAGATAATTTTTGGTCGATGGGCGACACAGGACCTTGCGGACCTTGCAGTGAAATTTTTTATGACCACGGCGAAGAAATCTTCGGCGGTCCTCCAGGTACCCCAGACGAAGACGGCGACCGTTATATCGAGATTTGGAATTTAGTTTTCATGCAATATGACCGCAGTGCAGACGGCACGTTGACACCGTTGCCAAAACCATCGGTTGATACGGGCATGGGCTTAGAGCGTATTTCTGCCGTGATGCAAAATGTGCATAACAATTACGACATCGATTTGTTCCAAAACTTACTTAAAGCCGCCGCGTCTGTCACAAATACGACAGATTTAACAAACAGTTCATTGCGCGTGATTGCTGACCATATTCGTTCCTGCGCGTTTATGATTGTGGATGGCGTGATGCCGTCAAACGAAGGGCGCGGTTATGTGTTGCGTCGCATTATTCGCCGCGCAATTCGTCACGGTTATCGTTTGGGCGTAAATGAAATTTTCTTCCACAAATTGGTCGCGCCACTCGCTCAAGAAATGGGCGACGCATTCCCTGAATTACGCGCCGCACAAGCTCAAGTTGAAACCATTTTAGAACGCGAAGAAAAACGTTTTGCTGAAACACTTGGTCAAGGCATGAAAATTTTAGAAGCCTGTGTAGCTAAAATGGCAGGCACAGTGATTGAAGGCGAAACCGTTTTCCAACTCTATGACACTTACGGTTTCCCTGTTGATTTAACAGCTGATTTTGCGCGTGAACATAATTTAACCGTTGATTACGACGGCTTTGAAAAAGCAATGGAAGCGCAACGTGATAGAGCGCGTTCTGCCAGCCATTTCGGTGCGGATGCTCATAAAAACATCGAACTCGATTCACAAACGAATTTTACGGGTTATGAAAATCTACATGACGCGGCACAAATCGTGGCGTTATTCAAAGGCGGCGAAGCGGTTGAACAATTAAATGCTGGCGATGAAGGTGTCATTGTTTTAGATAAAACACCTTTTTATGGCGAATCAGGTGGTCAAATTGGCGACAGTGGAACGATTAGCGCAGACGGCGCGACGTTTGAAGTTGCTGATACCCAAAAACAAGCAGGCAGTTTATTTTTACACCAAGGCAAAGTCAGCACTGGCGCGTTTAAAGTCGGACAAAATGTTGTGGCGGCTGTCGATATGGTAAAACGCAAAGCGACTGAATTAAACCACTCGGCGACCCATTTATTGCACGCCGCATTGCGTCAAACGTTGGGCGAACACGTCGCGCAAAAAGGTTCGCTCGTGAATCCTGAACGGTTGCGTTTTGACTTTTCACATTTTGAACCGTTGACCGCTGACGAAATTTCAACCATCGAACGTTTGGTGAATGAACAAATCCGTTTGAATAATGCCGTTTCAGCGCAAATCATGGCGAAAGATGATGCGGTCAAAGCGGGCGCGATGGCGTTATTCGGCGAAAAATACGGCGCAGAAGTGCGCGTGTTAAAAATCGGTGACTTCTCCACCGAATTATGCGGCGGCACACACGTTGCGCGAGCTGGCGATATTGGTTGTTTCAAAATTATCAGCGAAAACGGCGTGGCGGCTGGCGTGCGACGCATTGAAGCGGTCACAGGTGCAAACTGTTTAGCGTGGTTCGCGCAACGTGAAAGCGCGTTGGTACAAATCGCGGATTTGGTCAAAGGTACACCCGATAAAGCCGTTGAAAAAGTTGAACAACTCGTTGAACGCGCTCGAGGTTTGGAAAAACAATTAGAGCGTTTGAATTCAAAATTGGCGAGTACAACAGGTGATGAATTGATGGCGAAAGCGGTCGAAATCAACGGAGTGAAAGTGTTGGCGACAACGGTTGAAAATGTCGATGCCAAAATCTTGCGTGAAATTGTCGAGCAGTTGAAAAACAAATTACATAACGCGGTTGTTGTTTTGGCTTCGGTGGAAGGCGAAAAAGTCAGCGTGGTTGCTGGTGTTTCCAAAGACCAAACCGCAAAAGTCAAAGCAGGCGAATTGGCGAATTTTGTTGCTGCAAAAATTGGTGGTAAAGGTGGCGGCAAACCTGATTTAGCACAAGCTGGCGGGAATAATCCAGCGGCATTGGTAGGGGCGTTGGTTGAGGTTATTGAATTGATGAAACAGCAAATTAACTAAATTTAAAGGGGCTTATTTATGTGGATAAACAATCCACCATCAAATTTTCTAGTTTTACCATTCCCGGATAATGATAAAGCCTACGTCCATAATTCAGCGATTTTTCGTTATACGACTATTGCACGTTATAGCTATGTAAATCAAAACACATCATTCATCGGTACGATGCAGTCACCAATAAAAATTGGGGCGTTTTGTTCAATTGCTCAAAACGTTTATTGCTGCACCCTTGAGAATCATCAAACAACATATGTGACGACATTTCCTTTGCGAACCATTTTAGGAATGAATGTTGATTACACAGATTGCATTGAAAAACAAGATGGTGTGACAATCGGCAGCGATGTATGGATTGCCGATGGAGTTAAGATTATGGCTGGGGTGACGATTGGTGATGGTTGTGTAATTGGTTCGAGAGCTGTCGTGACAAAAAATTGTGAGCCTTATGGTGTTTATGTTGGAATGCCTGCAAAGCAAATTAAAAAGCGGTTTCCAATCGAAATGATTGAGCAGTTGCTACAAATTCAATGGTGGAATTGGTCACTTGATAAAATTCAGCGAAATGCGGCGTTTTTCAGTTTTGATTTGAATACATTCTCAGGCGATCTAATCGAGAAAATTGTAGACTAAGCTGAAGATAAAAAAACCATGAAATTATCCGCGAGATTGATTTCTGCTTTTGAAGGCGTTTAATGCTTTTTGATAGTTATAACCATTTCAATGGCGGGGGCATTGGTTGAGGTTTGTTAAACGATTAAGAATTTTTAAATAGGAAGATAATATGGATACCACAGCAGTAAAAACAGCTTTTGATGTGTCTGCACATAATTATGACCAAGCAAGACGGCAACTTATTCCTTGTTTCGATGATTTTTATAATACTGCGCTTGGATTGATTTCTTACGAGTATCAAGATTGTTTTCGAGTTCTTGATTTGGGTGCAGGTACAGGATTGCTTTCACTATTCATATCTAAACAATTTCCTAATGCACAAATTACGTTAGTTGATGTATCTGACGCAATGCTTGCCAAAGCTAAAGAGCGTTTTTCTGATGAATTAAACCGTTTTGAATTTATTACCGCTGATTATTCAAAGCAGTTAAGCGGTGAATTTGACGTTGTAGTGTCTGCACTTTCAATTCACCATCTCACAGAGAATCTTAAAATCGAGCTATTTCGCCATATTTATGATGTATTACCTAAAGGCGGTGTATTCATCAATGCAGACCAAGTGTTGGGTTCAACGCCAGAGATTGAAAGTATTTACCGTAAAACATGGATTCAACAAGTCAAAAATCGTGGCGTTTCGGATACAGATTTGAGTGCAGCTTTAGAGCGAATGAAAGAAGATAAAATGTCTACCCTGGAAAACCAATTGGATTGGCTGAAACAGACGAATTTCGAAGCCGTTGATTGTTGGTATAAAAATTACAGTTTCGTTGTGTTTTCTGGTCGAAAATAATCCTGAAATTATCCGCGAGATTGATTTCTGCTTTTGAAGGCGGTTGGGTTACTGTGTTATTGAAGGGAATTGTTATGAATTTGAAGAAAATTTTTGTCACGGGATTTATTTTATCCTGTTTTTCACAAGCCACATTTGCCGAGAACAATGATTTAACGAAACAGTTTGCCGCCTGCATGGATAAATCAGGTGGTGTTACCGCTGAAATTCTTGATTGCATTGGCTCGGAAGTAAAATATCAAGACGCTCGTTTGAATAAAGCCTACAAAGAACTTATGCCGACACTTTCAGCCGCTCGACAAAAAGAATTACAAGAGGTTCAACGCTTGTGGATAAAGTACAGGGACGCAAACAGCAGTTTTTATGCTGACCCAGATGGTGGCTCAATGACGAGAATTAGCTCAAATGATAATTTTCTTTCTATGACAGCGGCTCGTGCGAAAGAACTTGAAGACTTCAAAAAACTTTACTAAGTTTTTAATTTTGCATCTAAATTTTTCAAAGAACTTACTGATTTCAAATTCGCTAATGTTGAAAATCTCACACGAAACTAACAATGACTGAATTACAAAAAACAAACACCCCGCCACGTTGGTTATTGGCAGAATTAACTTATTCCTGTCCGTTGCAATGTCCGTATTGCTCAAATCCGCTCGATTACACGAAATACAAAAGCGAACTCAGCACCAACGATTGGAAACGTGTTTTAACGGAAGCGCGAAAAATGGGCGCGGTGCAATTGGGTTTTTCAGGTGGTGAACCGTTGACTCGTCCCGATTTGGTTGAACTGGTGCAGCACGCCCGAGAATTGGGTTATTACTCAAATTTGATTACCTCGGGTTATGGGTTGACCGAAGAAAAAATTGTGCAACTCAAAACAGCTGGACTTGACCACATTCAAGTTAGCATTCAAGCCAGTTCGCAAGAATTGAACGACCATATTGCGGGTACAGCATCATTTGAACACAAACAAAATGTGGCGCGACTGGTAAAAAAACACGGTTATCCAATGGTATTGTGCGTTGTGATTCATCGGGAAAACATTCATCAAATGCCCGAGATTTTGACAATGGCAGAAGCGTTAGGCGCGGATTATTTAGAACTCGCCAACACGCAATACTACGGTTGGGCGCATTTGAATCGAGATTTATTGTTGCCAACTAAAGAACAATTTGAAACTGCCGAAGCGATTGCTCAAGCCTTTAAAGTGCAAGTTGCGGGCAAAATGAAAATTTATTACGTCGTGCCAGACTTTTACGAAGACCGTCCGAAAGCCTGCATGAACGGTTGGGCGACGACGTTTTTAACAATTGCGCCCGACGGCATGGCGTTACCGTGTCATTCAGCACGAGATTTGCCAAATTTTGAATGCCCGAATGTGAATGATTTTAGTGTGTCTGAAATTTGGAATGATTCGAAAGCGTTTAATTTTTTTCGTGGTTTTGAATGGATGCAAGAGCCGTGTCACAGTTGCGATGAAAAAGAAAAAGATTTTGGCGGATGTCGTTGCCAAGCCTATTTGTTGACGGGCGATGCAAGTTCAACAGACCCAGTATGTAGCAAATCACCACAACATCATGTGATTGATGAATTGATTGAAACAGCACGAACGACGGCGTTATCGGGCAATGAAAAGCCGCTCATTTTTCGGAACAGTAAAAACGCGCAGCGGTAAAATCACGCTTTCTTTTCCAACGCCGTCTGACACGCCAAACAGGTTTTGCAGGCGATGGCCAAACGGCGTTTTTCAGGAATAGGTTCGCCACATTCTTCACACTCCAACGCAGATTCACCGTGATACATCGCTTTACGCGCTTCTTCGAGAAACAATTCTGTCATTTTGTCCATGCGTTCAATAATAGCATCCGTACCACCTGCCCAAGCTGCTGACATTTTGTCTCCTAATTTTGCATGGCACGCGCTACGGCTTCGGCAACTTTAATACCGTCAATTGCCGCAGATAAAATTCCGCCAGCATAACCCGCACCTTCACCCGCAGGAAATAATCCAACCGTGTTTAAACTTTGAAATTGTTCGTTACGTTTAATCCGAATGGGCGACGAAGTGCGCGTTTCAACGCCCGTTAAAAGCGCGTCGTGCATGGCAAATCCTTTTATTTTTTTATCGAATTCTGGCAGTGCTTCACGAATAGCGGCAATGGCGTAATCGGGCAGGGCAGCACTCAAATCACCTAATTTAACCGACGGCGTGTAAGACGGTTGCACATTTCCAAATGTTGTTGACGGTTGCCCAGCCAAAAAATCACCGACTAGTTGCGCGGGGGCAGCGTAAGTTTCACCACCCAACAAAAACGCTTGTCGCTCCCAATGCCGTTGTAAATCTACGCCTGCTAAAACATGCTGCGGATAATCGACTTCGGGTGTAATACCGACCACGATTGCGCTATTGGCATTACGTTCGTTACGGGAATACTGGCTCATACCGTTAGTGACAACATGACCCGCTTCCGACGTTGCCGCCACAACCGTACCGCCTGGACACATACAAAAACTATAAACTGATCGCCCATTTTTGCAGTGATGCACAAGTTTATAATCCGCCGCACCCAACAACGGATGCCCCGCATCGTTTCCAAAACGACATTGGTCAATCAATGATTGTGGATGTTCAATACGAAAGCCCATCGAAAACGGTTTTGCTTCCATATAAACACCGTTGCGTTGCAACATCGAAAACGTGTCGCGTGCGCTGTGACCAATCGCTAACACAACGTGCGAACTTTCAAGCGTTTCACCTGTTGCCAATTTCACGCCTTGCACTTGTCCATTTTCAATCAGCAATTCATCAACCCGACTTTCAAAACGGATTTCGCCGCCTAATGATTCAATGGTGGTGCGAATTTGTTCCACCATTGTCACGAGACGAAACGTGCCGATATGTGGTTTACTTAAATACAAAATTTCTTCGGGTGCGCCTGCTTTGACGAATTCTTGTAAGACTTTTCGACCGTAATAATTTGGGTCTTTGATTTGCGTGTAAAGTTTGCCATCAGAGAACGTTCCCGCGCCACCTTCACCGAATTGAACATTGGATTCGGCGTTAAATTCGCCTTTCCGCCACAAGGCAAACGTATCTTTGGTGCGTTCACGAACCGATTTTCCGCGTTCCAACAGAATTGGTTTGAAACCCATTTGTGCCAAAATCAATGTCGCCAATAAACCGCAAGGCCCTGAACCGATAATAATAGGGCGGGCTTGATTTATGGGGGCAACGTTCAGCGGTAAATGATATTCGGTGTCGGGTGTTTGGCTGATGTGAACATCGTTGGCAAATTTCGCTAAAATTTCGACTTCATTTTTCAATTCGACATCGACGGTATACACCATTTGAATCGCGTCACGTTTTCGCGCGTCGTGACCTTGTCGGAAAATGTGGCAGCTAATAAATTCATTTAAATCGATACCTAGCCGATAAAACACGGTAGATTGCAAGTCGCTTTCAGAATGATTGAGCGGAAGTTTGAGTTCAGTAATTCTTAGCATAAATTTTGAAATTGTCAGTGAATGTTAAAAAGAGTTTGTTTTTGATATTGTTTATATTCAAACGAGCATTACCCAAAGCAACCGTTTAATGATGCTAGCGTATCGTTTATAATGTAGACACTTCCTGTTGAGGAGAAGCACTGATGGTTATCGGTACTATATACACAGAGAATCTTAGGATTTTTAAGACGCTCATAACTTATTGTAAAATGCGGTTCAAGCCATAATACGCCGCGCCTTGAAATTAAATTAACTACATAGATTTAGGAAAAGAAGATGGATATATCACCCGAAATGTTACAAAAAAAAATTCTGATTGTTGACGATGCTGCTTCGATGCGTACGTTAACAAAGGCGATTTTGCGCGAAGCTGGTTTCGCCCACGTTTTTGACGTTCCAGGTGGACGAGAAGCATTGTTGATGATGGCAAAAGTTAAAATCAACGTGTGTATTTGCGATTGGAATATGCCTGGTATGAGTGGTATTGAATTGTATCAAGCGGTTAAAGCCGACGACAAATTAGCGACTCCACCTTGGATTATGCTGACATCTTCTTCCGATGGCGAAAAAGTAAAAGAAGCTATTTCAGTCGGCATTACGTCTTACATCGTTAAACCTTTTAAGCCTGATAATTTGATTAACCAATTGGTTGCAAAACTAAAAGCCGGTTAATTCTTGCTAAACGTAATCATGGCATCGCGCCATGATTACGTCACACCTTTACTATTCTGCCTCGTTTATTTCCACCGCTTCCACAAAATCACAACTCTTCTGTGGACAAATTTTTTGTATACCGTGTTTTTTACTTTCTTTCAATGTCAACAATGGCCAATTACATTTTGGACACGGTTCATTAAGCGGTACATTCCACAGCGCGTAATCACAAGTCGGATAATTTTCGCACGAGTAAAAAATCTTTCCGCTGCGTGCTTTACGCCTGAAAATCTGCCCTTTGTCGCATTGTGGACAACGCACACCGGTATCCAGTGGTTTTTCAATCGGTTCAATATAACGACAATCGGGATAACCTGTGCAACCAATGAACTTCCCATAACGTCCTGTTTTATAAATCAACGGTGATTTACATTCGGGACATTCACGTCCTTCGACAAGTTCGGGTTCAACCGCCGCCGCATCCGTTAAATTTCGGGTGTAATTACAGGTTGGATAATCGGTGCAACCAATAAAACGTCCATTGCGTCCCAATCGAATGGATAAGGCTTTGTTACATTGCGGGCAGAGTTCATCAATCGCTTCTTGCGTGACATCTTTACGTTGTACTGACGCTTCTTTTTCGATGACCAATTCGCCAAACGGTTTCCAAAAACTGTGCATTAACGGAATCCATTCTTTTTCACCCCGTGCCACCGCGTCTAATTCGTCTTCCAAGTTCGCCGTAAAATCATAATCAACGTATTTCGTAAAATGTTCGGTCAAAAATTTATTCACGATTCGCCCCACATCTGTCGGGTGAAAACGTTTGGTTTCGAGCGTGACGTATTCGCGGTTTTGCAAAGTTGAAATAATAGACGCATACGTTGAAGGGCGACCAATACCGTGTTCTTCTAATGCTTTAACCAAACTTGCTTCGCCATAACGCGGTGGGGGTTCGGTGAAATGTTGAGCAATTAAAACGTCGTTCAATTTAACCGTATCGCCTTCGTTTAATGCCGGCAAAAAGTTTTCTTTGTCGTCGCCCTCTTTAGAATCGTCTTTGCCTTCGAGATAAACCGCCATAAAACCAGGATTCGCCACCGATGAACCGGTGGCGCGAAAAACATGTTTTCCTTCGGCACAATTCAAATCAATCGCCACACTGTTTAAGGTCGCATGAATCATTTGGCAGGCAATGGTGCGTTTCCAAATCAATTCGTAAAGTTTGAATTGTTCCGCCGATAGAAATGATTGAATCTCGTTGGGCAAATAACGCGCCGAGGTTGGACGCACCGCTTCATGCGCTTCTTGGGCATTTTTAGATTTGGTTTTATAAACGACAGGTTCTTTCGGTACATTTGCCGCGCCGTACATTTCGCCAATTAAAATACGAATATCTTCGACCGCGTCTTTCGATAAATTCACAGAATCTGTCCGCATATAGGTAATTAACCCAGCGGTTTCGCCGCCAATATCAATCCCTTCATAAAGTTGTTGCGCGACAGTCATAGTGCGTTTGGTGGTAAAACCCAATTTTCGCGCCGCTTCTTGTTGCAACGTAGACGTGATGAACGGGGGCGCAGGATTACTTTTGCGTTGTTTCTTTTCGAGTTTTGCAACGGTCAATTCGCCGTTCGCTTCGTCAAGCAAACGTTGTTGTGTATTGCCCGCAAGCTCTGCGTTATCGATGCTGAATTGGGTGATTTTGTTATTATCAAAATAAGTGAGTTTCGCTTTGAATGCTTGTTTGAGTGCAAAAACCGCCGCATCGACTGACCAGTATTCGCGGCTTTGAAAGGCTTCAATTTCTAATTCACGTTCAACGATTAAACGTAACGCAGGACTTTGCACTCGACCTGCGGATAAACCGCGACGGATTTTTTTCCACAACAACGGCGATAACTTAAAACCCACTAAATAATCTAATGCACGACGGGCTTGCTGTGCATGAACCATGTTGTAATTGAGTTCTGACGGTTCAGCAATCGCTTCGGTCACGGCTTTTTTGGTGATTTCATGAAACGCAACGCGATGAATGGTTTTATTTTTCAGTAGATTTTTTTCGTTCAATAATTCCAACAAATGCCACGAAATTGCTTCACCTTCACGGTCTGGATCGGTCGCTAAATAAAGTGTATCTGCACCTTTCAACGCTTTGGTAATCGCTAAAATATGACGCTGATTGCGTTCGACAATTTCGTATTTCATCGTGAAATCATTTTGCGTATCGACCGCGCCTTCTTTCGGAACTAAATCGCGGACGTGACCGTAAGACGCGAGGACGTGAAAATCTTTGCCGAGATATTTTTCAATGGTTTTGGCTTTAGCGGGGGATTCAACAATGACGAGGTTTTTGCTCATTTAATCTATTCCGTTTGATAAAATTTTTAATGCAGATAAGTAGGAATCAAGTCGTAAATCATGTCTTCCATACGAGCAAGCGCGAGTTCTTCGTCTGGCATATTTAATAACACAATCAACACAATCCATTTCAATTTATCAATCGTCAACGTTTCTTCCAACGCAATAGCTCGATCCAACACTAACTCACGATTCACCGAATTCAAAATGCCAGTGCGTTCCAATGTCATGATTAAATCTTGGCATTCCACGTCTAAACGCTTTTTTTCAAATGGGCTAAAAATACGGAACGATGACGATGCTTGCGCGGCAATATCAAGGTCTTCAATCGCTAACGATTCCAACCAATCAAAGGCTTTCGTGACATCCTTATGACCAAATCCCGCTCTCAATAATTCAGTTTTCACCATCTCATTATCGGGCGGAATTTCGCGGTCTTCGTCCATGTAATTGTCAAAAAGGTACATCAGGACATCAAATATATTTTCTTTCATAGTTCCAGGATTATTTTATGCGGATATAGCAACCGCCTGCTGTGGATTCAATAGAGTCTTACGATTTTAACATCATCAACTGGGCGGCAATGATTTCCGAAGTGGGGCTAAACATGGCTAGATTCAATAATGTTTGTTGATTAAGGTCAAGTAATGATTATTCTGACGTGGTACGAAAAACGATAATACGTTGTTTATATTGATTTAATTAAATCAATAATATGTTGCTTTGCAGGTTTGTTCAAATGAGTGTCGCTGCATCGGTTGACATGGGAAATAGCAATCTAAACATGGTTCCTTGATTTGGCTCATTTTGTTTTGAATCTACTAAAATATGACCACCCGAACTATGCACCATACCGCTTACCGTCGATAACCCTAAACCTGTGCCTTCACCTTGCTCTTTGGTAGTGAAAAAAGGATCGAACATTCGACTAATGACTCCTGGCTCAACTCCTGTGCCATTATCCGCCACGCTTAATTCAATAAAATCATTCTCCAATCTTTCTGCACATGCGACACAATGCGCGGTTAAGTTCGTCACTATTTTCAACGAAATCGTAATAATTCCACCGCGTTCTTTCATGGCATCTCGCGCATTTAATGCTAAATTTGTGAGGATTTGATGCAAATCAATGGCATCAATTTGAATGTTTGCATCGCAGGCGTTTCGATTACCACAGGTATTACAATCGCTATTATTGATATGGCACGGCGATTCAAATTCAATCTTAATTCGACTGGTGAGTGCGGGACGCAACATTTCTAATACTTCTTTAATTACTTCTTGCGTGGGTTTTATGTCGATTTTTCTGGAGGAAGTCTCTTGACGACAATAAGTCAGCATTTTCTCAATCAATACGGTCGCACGTTTACCCGCTAAATAAATTTGTTTGGTATTACTTTCAAGCTCGGATTTTAACAATTCATTAGTCATGTCTGAACTAACATCTTGATTCATTTCGTTATAACCCAAAATACACGCTAAGATATTATTAAAATCATGGGCAATTCCGGCAGTTAGTCGTCCAATGCTTTCTATTTTTTGCATGTGATTAACTTGAAGACTCAAAATTTTATTTTCATTATGAGAGGCGACCAGTTCCACGGCTCGTTTTTCTTTTTCAGCATTTTGAAAGAGAAGTTCTTTGTTTGCTCTTTTTTGAAAGAAAAGCTCTTGGTCAGTAAGGGCTTGTTGTACGGCGAGTTTCTTTTTTTCTGCGTGTTGAATAATAAGATCCTCTTTACGCGCTATCGTCATAAAATGAGACCGTAAAAAAAGAAACAATAATAAACTAATGACGGTACCTGTAGTCGCGACAATCCATGCTTTACTGGTATCCCACGGCGTAAACTGCTCAAAATACAGTGTCCATATCGTGCCATTAAACACAATTTTTCTTTCTTCACTAAACGTACTTGCAAGCGAATTGTCCGTATTTTGGTATAACAAATTTTCGAGTTGCATATTATCTCCATCATAAACATGCAGATACAAAGCACTGTTACCAATAATGTTATGGAGTAAATCGGTCATTCGGAATGGACTATAAACCCAGCCAAATATAGCATTGGCGCGTTGTTCAGTCGTATCAAGTGGTTTGTTTTTTTCATAAACAGATGCAAACATCAACGTGCCAGGTTGAATATCCGCGCCTGTTTCCTGTATCAAGGTTACTTTTCCCGACAAAATAATTTCATTTTCATCTCGCGCTCGCGCCATTGCAGCACGGCGTATCGGTTCGGAATACATGTCATAACCAAACGCGCGTACATTTCTTTCGGCAAACGGCTCAATATAAACAATCGAAGTGTAAGCATCGCGCTTGCCTTCGGGTTTAATGTGATAATCCGAAAAACCTGTTTCGTGGATATTTTCTTCATGTGATTTCAGTTGTTCAGGCTTAATCCATTGTGAAAAACCTAAGGCTTGAATACCGTTGAAATGTTGATTGTGGAGTAAACGATTGGCGTAAATCTGGAATTCTTGTCGTGTTACACCGTTAGAAGCTTCAAACATAGCCGCGCTACTCAATAAATACTGTTCCTGGGTGCGTAGTCGAGTCGTGATTTTTTGTTCAATTGTTTGACATTGATCGATAAATTTTAGAAGGGCGTACGCTTTATCCTTTGATTCTATCCAATAACTCGTTGCCGCCGTACAGGTTAATCCCAGTAATAAAACTAAAAAAGTAAGTTTGTTATGGATGTTATTTTCTGTACTGTTAAAAGATTTTTCTTTACGGTTCACGATGTTCTGTTCTCATCTTAAAAATTATTTTGACGTATGTGAATTCTATTTAACGCGAATATAACAACCGCCCGCCACTGCCTCAATATAACCTTGAATTTCTAGCATTATCAGTTGTGCTGCGATTGATTTTACGGATTGTGCCGAACTTTCGACTAAATCGTCAATCGATGTTGGGCTAAACATGATTAGGTTCAATAATGTTTGTTGGTCAAGATCAAGCAAGGATTGTTCGGGTTCAGCACGCAACGAGCTAATGCGTGATTTGTATTGGCTCAATTCGTCGATAATATCTTGTGGCGATTCGACAAGTTTTGCGCCTTCCTTAATCATGGCATTGCAGCCGCGTGAAAGTGGGCTATAAATCGATCCTGGAATGGCAAACACTTCACGGTTTTGTTCTAACGCCATGCGGGCGGTGATGAGCGACCCGCTTTTTTGTGCCGCTTCGACGACTAATAAACCTTGGCAAAGTCCGCTGATAATACGATTTCGACGGGGGAAATTTGAGCCTTTCGCCGTTGTTCCAGGTGGAAATTCCGAAACCATTGCGCCTGTATTGACAATTTCTAACGCTAAATCTCGATTGCTCGACGGATAAACGCGGTCTAAACCTGTTCCCGCCACGGCAATGGTAAATCCCGCCGCACTTAACGCGCCTTGATGTGCCGTCGCGTCAATGCCTAACGCTAAACCGCTGGTAATTGCAAAACCGTATTGACTCAATTCAAATGCAAAATCAAACGCGGTTTTGTTGCCCAATGCCGACGGATTGCGACTGCCAACAATCGCAATTTGTGGATACGCCAAAACATGCGAATTGCCACGAATAAACAGCAGCGGTGGCGGATCGTAAATTTCTCTGAGTGGGTCGGGATAAAGCGAATGTGTGATTTTTAAAACGTCGTTATTGGGTTGCGCCAACCATTGCAAATCGTAATCTACTGCCGCCCAGTCGAACTTTATAATCGCTTCGACGAAGGCTTTTTTAATTCCCCACGCCAGTAATTCTGATTCGTTTGCGGTGAAAATCTCTTCGGGCGTGTGTTCTTCAATCAAACTCGCAAACGTTCTGCAACCGATGCCGTCAATCCGTAATAATGCCAACCAGTATTTAATATCGGCATCGTCGCAATTTAATGTTTTCATTGGGTTTTCACTTCATCCAAGCGACGAATATCATGTTTTGTTTCCATCACCAGCGCGTAACTCAAATGTTCAAACGGCCGAAAAATCATAATCTTCCCCGATATTTCATCAGGCAATTTCACTTCGTCCCCGTTGTCTTTGACGGGGTCAATAATCAGTTTTCCTTTTTGATAAATGGTCAGCTCGTGTCCCGGAATCAAACCGTCCGCACTGCCTTTATCTATAATCACCACACTGTATAAACCTATCAACGCCATGCTGTCTTTCACACCGATAATGTGACCATCAATAATTTGTTCGGGTGGTTTTGGGAAAAAACTCAAGGTATTTTCAACTTCAGGACTTGGCATAATACGGTCGCCTGTACGAATTTCATGTGTTCCTTTGGTAATTATCAATGTCGCCGGATCGTCATCGTTTAACATCGTTGCCGAGGCAATATATTGTGCTTCATATCCCAAAACGTCATTCGTATCAGCATCGTAATAGGCTTCGCCACCACGGTAAATCGTGTAAGTGCTGACCGTTGCATCGGTTAATCTCTTGACGTAAATTTTATCACCCGTTCCAGCAATCAAATGTCCTTCGTGAAAACCGACAACATACGGTGCATTTTCTAATTCATCTTTACTCACGACTTTGGGTGAGGTTAAAAAAGCGGCAATCTTATCGTGCGGAATTAAGTGAATCGGTTTTTCAAGGTCGCTTTCACGCGAGCAGGGCAGGACTTTATTATTTTTATCGAGCAAAAAACTTTGCCGCCCTTTTTTATATTCGCTTGGTTTTAACACGCATGGTTTATCAGTTTGTAACACTTGAGGACGAGATAAATCCAGTTGCGGTTTTCCATTGACCATTTTGAAATAAATCGTGTCATTTGGATAAATCAAATTCGGATTTTTAATTTGAGAATTATCTTCCCAAAGTTTTTTCCATTGCCACGGATGTTGCAAAAATTTCCCTGAAATATCCCAAAGTGTGTCGCCTTTCACAACGGTATATTTTTCAGGATGCGTAGGATTTAGCGCGATTTCGTCCGCATAACTAATTCCTAACGTGCAAAAATTTAGCAATAAACCAATTAACAAAGGGCAGGGCGTAGAACGTGTATTTTTCATGCGTGACAACAAAGTTGGTGTGATTTCGGATAGAATTCGCGTTTATTTAAATTTTTCAACATTATAGTGGAGAGTGCCTTGAGTATTCTAACGATTCTCGAATTTCCAGATGAGCGATTGCGTAAAATCGCCAAACCAGTCAACAACATAGACAACAGCCTTCAAACGCTTATCGACGATATGCTTGAAACCATGTATCACTCGGGTGGAATTGGTTTGGCGGCGACTCAAGTGAATGTGCATTTACGACTTTTGGTGATTGATACCAGCGAAGAAAAAAACGCGCCGTTGTGTCTTATGAATCCTGAAATTACCAGTAAAGATGGCGAATTCGAATACAAAGAAGGTTGTTTGTCGGTGCCAGAAAGTTACGAAAAAATTACCCGTCCCGGTCACATTATCGTCAAAGGGTTAGATCGAAATGGCGCGGAAATCGAAATCGAAGCGAACGATTTACTTTCAACCTGTATTCAACACGAAATCGACCATTTGAACGGCAAATTGTTTGTCGATTATTTATCGCCGTTGAAACGCCAGCGTATTAAAACGAAGCTGGAAAAAATGCACCGTTTGGAAGGTAAATAATGAAGATTATTTTTGCGGGAACACCAGAGTTTGCGGTGCCGAGTTTGCAGAAGTTACTTGATTTAGGTCACGACGTTTGCGCGGTTTACACTCAACCCGATAGACCTTCGGGACGCGGACAACATTTACAACCGCCGCCCGTAAAAGTGTTGGCGTTGGCGCATAACATTCCTGTTCTGCAACCGTTGACGCTGAAAACTGAGGACGAATTTCAAACCTTTCAAGCCTTTAACGCAGATTTAATGGTGGTGGTGGCTTACGGAATGATTTTGCCACAAACCATTTTGGATGTACCACGATTGGGTTGCATTAACGGACATGGTTCATTATTACCACGGTGGCGCGGTGCAGCACCGATTCAACGCGCTGTCATTGAAGGCGATAGCGAAACGGGCGTGACGATTATGCAGATTGTGAAAAAGTTGGACGCGGGAAATATGTTGCACAAAGAAATTTATGCCATTAAACCGACTGATACGTCGGCGATGGTTCATGACGAATTGTCGCAATTGAGCGCGATAGGTTTAGAAAAAGTCTTAACGCAAATCGAAAACGGCACGTTACACGCTGAACCGCAAGACGAAAATCTCGTAACGTATGCGACGAAACTCACCAAAGAAGAAGCGGTAATTGATTGGACGCAATCGGCTAAAACGTTGGTGCGAAAAATTCACGGTTTGAATCCGTGGCCAGTCGCCCACACACTTTATAACGATTTGGTGATGAAAATTTGGAATGCCGAATTTTTGAATGAGCCAACGAATTTATCCATTGGACAAGCCCGTTGCAATTCTAAAACTTTAGACGTGGCGACCGGCGAAGGTTTTGTGCGGATTCACGAATTGCAATTGCCAAATGGCAAACGCATGAGCGCGACGGCGTTTTTAGCGGCGCATGATTTGAATGGCGCGACACTCGGATGAATACTCGATTGATTGCCGCCCGAACATTAGTGCGGGTTTTAGACGGTGGGCAATCGCTCACGGTCGCGTTAGAACACACTTTGCAACTCCTCGAAAATCCAAAAGATAAAGCCTTTGTGCAAGCCGTATGTTATGGCGTGTGCCGTTATTATCATCGGTTGCAATTTATTTTGACGCAGCTGCTCGACAAGCCGATTAAAGACGCAGAAATTTATGCGCTGGCGTTGGTGGGCTTGTATCAATTGGCGTTTATGCGGGTGAAAACGCACGCCGCTGTTTCTGAAACGGTCGATGCCACGCGCAAAAAATCATGGGCAAAGAATCTGATTAACGCGCTGTTACGCCGCTATTTACGCGAACAAGAAGCTCTCGAAGCGCAAGCCAATTTGAATCCAACGGCGTTATATTCTCATCCAAAATGGTTAATTGCTCGAGTTGAAAATGATTGGGGAAGTGAAAATGCCGCACGAATTTTTCAAGCGAATAATCAATTTCCACCGATGATGTTGCGTGTGAATGTTTTGCAATCGACGCGCGAAAATTATTTACAACAATTAGCAGATTTAGAAATTGAAGCCGAAGCGGTTGAAACGTGTCCATCGGCGATTCGTTTGATTAAACCGGTGGCGGTATTTTCGTTGCCAAATTTTGAAAGTGGCATGGTTTCGGTTCAAGACACGGCGGCACAATTTGCGGCGGGATTATTGGAATTGAAGGCAGGGCAACGGGTTTTAGATTTATGTGCCGCGCCAGCAGGTAAAACTGCCCATATTTTGGAATCACAATCCTATTTAGACTGCGTGGCGGTGGATATTGATGCGACGCGAATGGAACGTGTTGAAACAAATTTGCAACGGTTGAATTTATCGGCGCAATTGATTGTGGGCGATGCCACGCAACCTGAAATCTGGTGGGACGGGAAACTTTTTGACCGTATTTTGGTGGATGCGCCATGTTCAGCATTAGGTGTCATTCGCCGCCATCCTGATATTAAATTGTTACGTCGTGCCGATGATTTGATTGTGTTACCCGCATTGCAAGCCTTGATTTTAAAAGCCGCGTGGTCAATGTTGAAAGAAGGTGGTTTGTTAGTTTATGCAACGTGTTCGATTTTAAAAGCCGAAAACGAAGACCAAATCGCTCAATTTTTAGCCGACAATTCCAACGCCCAAGAAGTTTCGTTCGATAAAAATCCGGCTCAACACGGCTGGCAAATTTTGACCGGCGATAATGAGTGTGACGGTTTTTATTATGCTCGCTTACGAAAAGTGAGTTTGACGGCATAGGAATTGCTGATATTTCGTTATTATTTTGCTTCATTTCATTTTTGAGAACAACACATGACAAAATCTAAAACCACTTCCGCCTTTGAAGCCTTTTTAGAACAGGCGCAACAAAAAAAAATGGACATCATTGAATTGTTATCGGCGGGCGAATTATTAACGCCAGAACAACAAATAGAACTCTATGAAACCTGGATTGAACACAGCGATTCGCCCGTTCGTTATGCGGCATATTTCAATTTAGCGGTGATTTTAGATCAACAAAAATCACCTGAAAAAGCCGAACAAGCCTATCGTGACTCTATCGAAGCGCATCCTGATTTTATTCAAGGACAATTCAATTTAGGCGCGACACTCGAACGTCAAAATCGTATCGAAGAAGCCTTAAATCAATGGCGCGGCATCGTTTCAAAATACGAATACATTGCGCTGTCGGATGATGACAAAAAAATCTACATTTTGGCATTGAACAGTTTGGGGCGCGTTTTGGAAATTGAACGCCAATTTCAAGAATCCGAACAGTTTTTAACGCAAAGTTTGTTGCTTCATCCAGACCAACCAAAAGTGATTTCGCATTGGGTGCATTTGCGTCAAAAACAATGCGAGTGGCCGGTTTATAAACCGGTGATGGGCGTGACGAAAGCGGCGATGATAGCAGGAACGTCCGCGTTAGCCATGTTGAGCGCGTCGAATTCGCCAGAAGAACAACTCAAAAATTCACAAGATTTTGTGGAAGAAAAAGTCGATAAACATTTACCGAATTTGGTTGAAAATCAAACGCCGTACAGCCATAAAAAAATTCGTATCGGTTATTTGTCATCGGATTTTCGCACGCACGCGGTATCGTTGCTGACGGTGGAATTGTACGAATTGCACGACCGAGACAAATTTGAAATTTACGGCTTTTGCTTCACGCCGCCGGATGATTCGGCATTGCGAGCGCGAGTAATGAGCGCAATGGATACGTTTATTTCCGTTGGTGAGATGACTGACGAAGAAGCGGCGCGTTGCATTCATTCGCACGAAATTGATTTGCTGGTGGATTTACAAGGCTTGACTTCAGGCGTGCGTCCAAACATTTTGGCGCATCGTCCCGCGCCGGTTCAAGTCACTTATTTAGGTTTTCCAGGCACAACTGCGTTGCCAAATATCGACTATGTGATTGGTGACGAGTTTTTGATTCCGCCTGAATTGGCGACGTATTTCAGTGAAACGCCGCTTTATATGCCACACGTTTTCCAGGTTTCAGACCGCAAACGTCCTGTGGGTGAAAAACCGACTCGCGCCAGTTGTGAATTGCCCGACGAGGCGTTTGTATTCTGTTCATTCAACAACAATTACAAAATCACTGAAGAAATGTTTGCCTGTTGGATGCGGATTTTAAAACGTGTTCCTGACAGCGTGTTGTGGTTGTTAGCGGATAACGAATGGTCGCACGACAACATGGTAAATGCCGCTGTCGCGCATGGTATCAAGAAAAAACGTTTGATTTTTGCGTCGCGTGTTACGCCTGCCGATTATTTGGCGCGTTATCAAGTGGCGGACGTGTTTTTAGATTGCACACCGTTTAATGGCGGTACGACTGCGAATGATGCGTTGTTTATGGGTTTGCCTATTTTAACGTTGACCGGAAAAACCTTTGCCTCGCGTATGGCGGGAAGTTTGTTGCATTCGCTCAGTTTGGACGAATTGATTACTTACAATCTCGACGATTACGAAGCCAAAGCCGTGGAATTGGCGGCGAATCGTTCGCACGTTGCGGATTTGCGTCGAAGCATTGAAGCGCGTCGTTCGACCTGTCATTTATTCGATATGCCGCAGCAAGTCCGTGACATCGAAGTGTTATATGAAAAAGCAATCGCCCAAGGTATTCCGAATAAACAAACCAAAATGATTGCCACATCAACGTCTGTTAATCAAAGTGAATTTGTCATTTTGAGTTTGTTTTATGGCATCGTGATTCGCATGAAGCGTGCGCCAAAAACTACCAGCCAGCCACATATTCACGCGGATTTTGAAGGATTGACGGCTCGTATTACTTTGAATGCGTGTGAAATTACGCACAATAATTTACCCACAAGACAACAGCGTTTGGTTTTAGCGTGGGTGGAAATTCACCAAGAAGATTTGTTGGCGAATTGGAATTTAGTTCAGCATGGGCAAATGCCTGTGGTGATTGATGGTTTGAAGTAACTTTAACTTTTAGGAAATAGAAAAATGAACGTTTTACCAAAAAATGTACCACCCGAATTAAACCGTGTTGTGAATTTTGATAACAAAACTAGCTGGGGCATTCATGATATGCCGCGTTTTTTAGAATTGATGGCGGAAGTCACCACGCTTGTTGAACCAGGTTTTTATTTTTCGGACAATCTATTCACTTGGGGCAGAAACAACTCGTTAAACGACGACGCTGCCTTTCAAAAAGCGTGGCTCGACAATCTCAAAAACGACAGCGATTTCACAATTTCTTGGCGCAGATATATTTTGGCAACCAGCGCATATCACTGCATTCAGTTGGAAGGCGACTTTGTAGAATGCGGTGTTTATTGGGGGACAGGCATTAAAACCGTTGTCGATTATTTGGGCGGTCAAGAATTTCCAAAAACATTTTGGGGGTACGACACTTACGATTATCACCCCGAAGAAGGTCACGCGGCATTTTCAGAACAGCAGGCGGGCTTTTACGAAAAAGTGGTCGATCGTTTTGCAGGTTACGAACAAGTCAAACTGATTAAAGGTTTATTACCCGAATCTTTCAATGGCAATTGCCCTGAAAAAATTGCGTATTTGCACATCGATTTAAACAGCGCGAAATATGAAATTGAAGTGTTAAAAGTGCTTTTCGACAAAATTGTTCCCGGTGGCATGATTATTTTGGATGATTACGAATGGGCGGGGATTTATCGCACCCAAAAAATTGCCGAAGATACTTGGTTTGATGAACGTCAATATCGCGTCATGCCTTTACCGACAGGGCAGGGCTTGTTAATCAAGCGTTAACTTGTTGGCAAATAAAAATGCTTTTGTACTTAAAATAACACAAAATTTTTTAATTTTTCACTTAGGCGAAAGCAATGAAATCATTTTTACACGTTGGCTGCGGCCCAAAACGAAAAGATCAAACAACGAAAGGTTTTAAGTCGGATGAATGGAACGAAATCCGTTTTGACATCGACGAATTGGTTCAACCTGATTTAGTCGGCACAATGACGGACATGAGTTCAGTCGAAACAGAATCAGTGGATGCTTTATTTTCAAGTCACAACATCGAACATTTGTATCCGCACGAAGTCTCTGTTGCGTTAAAAGAATTTTATCGTGTGGTTAAAGCCGATGGTTTTGTCGTGATTACTTGCCCCGATTTGGTGTCAGTTTGCAAATTGGTTGCTGAAGATAAATTAACCGAACCCGCGTACACAGCACCCGCAGGTTCTATTACACCGTTAGATATTTTATACGGACATCGTCCAGCACTGGCTCAGGGCAATTTGTATATGGCACATCGCTGCGGCTTTACGAAAAAAACATTGTCAGTGGATCTGCAAAACGCAGGTTTTGCAATGAGTGGTATTGTTACCCGACCAAAAAAGTTTGAGTTGTGGGCAATCGCCAGCAAAAAAACGATGTCACAAGAAGAATTTGCGGCGTTATTTAAATCGCAATTGGATTAAACGTTAATTTCATAGAGCTAAAAACATGACTAGACAATCAAAAATGTATAAACACATTCTATTCGCAGTCGATTTTTCAGAAGACACGGATTGTCTAGTTGAACGCACGTCAGAAATGATGTTACTCAATGATGCAAAAATTAGTATCGTTCATGTTTTGGATAACATCCCTATGCCCGATATGAGCTACGGCACGATAATTCCGTTGGATTATGAAACTGAACACGTTTTACTCGAACAAACAAAAGCCCAGTTAAATAAAATTGGGCTGAAATTAAATGTGCCAGAAAATCAACGTTGGCTGATTTGGGGTTCGCCGAAAGAAGAGATTTGCGCCCTCGCAGAACAAGAAAATGTTGATTTAATCATCGTGGGTTCACACGGGCGACATGGTTTAGCGTTATTACTCGGTTCAACCGCAAACGATGTTTTGCATCACGCCCCGTGCGACGTTTTAGCCGTTCGATTAAAAAACGTATAAGAAATTTTAGGAACTATCGGTGTCAATGACAAAAATACAAAAACTATTGAGCAGCCAACGCGCATTAACCATTTTATTTATTACTTGGTTTATTTACAGCGCGGGAATACTAAGTTGGATGGCGTTGAACGATTCCACACCACCACATTGTTTTGCTTTAGAACATGAGAAGTTACTATGAGAATCAATGAAGAAACCTTGTTACAACCTATTCGCGCACAAACCGATAAAATTATGATCATTACACTGGGTGTAATGTTGGTTATTACGCTTGGAATTGGTTGGTTTTATGACGTGTTGTTTATGTCGATGCTAATTGGTATTCCCGCATTTGTTGTTCCATTTTTTATTTCGCGTGTCGCAGCGGGGTCGTTTTTATTACGTTTAGCAATTGCTACTGCATTAGTGGTCGATGTCGCCATTCACATTCAAGCGAGTCATGGTTTAATTGAAATGCACTTTGGTGTATTTACAATTTTAGCGTTTTTACTTGCGTATCGTGATTGGAAAATCATTGTTTATGCCGCTGCTTTAATTGCTGTACATCATTTGGTTTTAAATTTTCTACAAGCTGCAAATTACAATGTTTGGATATTTAGAAACGGGGCAAATTTTAGTATCGTTATTTTACACGCGGCATTTGTTGTATTTGAAACGGTTATTCTCGTTTTTTTAGCATTACAATTTAAAAAAGAATTGGTGCATTTAGCCACAGTTTCAGAAATTGCTGAACGTATTGCAGAAGGAGATTTAAGTTCAGAAATCATTGATGAGAATGAAGATTTTGTGAATGTGTTATTTCATTCGATGCAACGAATTCAAAACGCACTGAATAATTTTGTACAAGCACAACAAGAATTAGCAAAGAAACACGCCCAAGGATTTATTAGCGAACGAATTGATGCCGGTAAATTACCGGGTGTTTATGGCGAAATCGCCACGCAAATAAATGATTTGGTTGGCACTCATATCGCGGTAAAAATGCAGGTTGTTGATATTGTTTCGCAGTATGCTCGTGGAGATTTTAAACGCGATATTGACCGACTGCCTGGTGAAAAAGCAAAAATTACCGTGGCGATTGATGCAGTGAAATCAGCGTTATTGGATGTAAATAGTGAAATTGAAATGTTAGTTGCCGCTGGCGCACAGGGAGATTTTTCTAAACGTAGTGATGCCATTCACTTTGAATTTATGTTTAAAGATATGCTCACTAATTTGAACACGTTAGTTGAAACGTGTGATGGCGGTTTTAACGATGTGTTACGCATTGCAAATGCGTTAGCGCAGGGCGATTTAACTCAAAAAATCACCAAAGATTATCCCGGCACATTTGGTAAAGCTAAAGATGGGATGAATAGCACGGTCGAAAATCTCAAAGCCTTAGTGGGCGAAATTAAAGAATCAACCGATACCATTAACACGGCTGCCCAAGAAATTGCAGCGGGAAATAACGACTTATCACATCGCACCGAAGAACAAGCGGCTAGTTTGGAAGAAACCGCCGCGAGTATGCAAGAACTCACGTCAACCGTCCAAGCCAACAGCGAAAATGCTAAACACGCCAACGAACTCGCGTTAGCGTCTTCAGAGATTGCACGAAAAGGTGTTGCCGTGGTGAATCAAGTTGTGACCACGATGCAAGGTATTAACGAATCGTCACGCAAAGTGGTCGATATTATTACGGTAATTGACGGGATTGCATTCCAAACTAATATCTTAGCGTTGAACGCTGCGGTTGAAGCGGCAAGGGCAGGGGAGCAAGGGCGTGGTTTTGCAGTCGTGGCGAGCGAAGTGCGTAATCTGGCGCAACGTGCGGCAAGTGCAGCAGGTGAAATTAAAGCCTTGATTAGCGATTCGGTGGATAAAGTCGAAGATGGCACCGAGTTAGTGGCTAAAGCCGGTAAAACCATGGAAGAAATTGTGAATTCCATCCAAGGCGTAACCGCAAGTATTTCTCAAATTACCTCCGCATCATCTGAACAAACGTCCGGTATTGAACAAGTC
>CAINHO010000004.1 GCA_903848935.1 uncultured Pseudomonadota bacterium
TCGTCTCCCAATCAGACGTTGAACCCATGATAATGCCTACGAGTGCAGTCATTTTGTTTCCTTAAAATTTTCTAAATTCAAAATATCCAACATCACCTCGACATTCGAGTCGGAATCATTCAACGCTGGAATGTAACGATAGTTTTCGCCGCCTGCTTCGTGGAAAATTTTTTTGTTTTCCATCGCAGTTTCTTCGAGTGTTTCTAAACAATCGACCGCAAAACCTGGGCAAACTACATCGACGTTTTTCACACCTTCTTTTGGTAGAACTTGCAACGTGTCCACGCAATACGGTTTCAACCATTCAGCTTTACCAAAGCGTGATTGAAACACAAGCCGCCATTCATTTTCTTGCAAACCTAATTTGTCTGCCAATAATTGCGCGGTTTTTTGGCATTGATAAAAATACGGGTCGCCTTTTTTAGTCAACATTTCGGGCAAACCGTGAAACGACATAATCAATAATTCATTTTTTGGTTTTTCGCGCCACGCGGCTTCAATAGATTCCGCTAACGCAGAAATATAACGTTCGTTTTGGTGATAATCGCTGATAAAACGAAAGCTCGGCAAATGCCACAAAGCCTTTAATTCTTTAATTAGCGCATCATAAACCGATGCCGTTGTCGTCGAAGAATACTGTGGATAAAGCGGCAACACGATAATTTCAGTCACACCTTGTTCTTTAAACTTACGCAATTGATTCGGAATCGACGGTTCGCCGTAACTCATCGCACAATCGACAACGATATTTTGAGAAGTTAATTTCGTTGCCAATTTTGAAGTTAATTGATGCGTTAAAAATGTGAGCGGTGAACCTTTTTCAACGTCCCAAATTTTGGCATAGGCTTTCAATGATTTTTTTGGACGAAATGGCAAAATAAAACCGTGCAAAATTGGCAACCACACAAAACGCGGAATGTTCACCACGCGCTTATCACCTAAAAATTCTTTTAGAAATTTTCGTACCGCTGGCACAGTCGGCGCAGTCGGTGAACCTAAATTCACCAGCAAAACACCGATTTTTTCATCTACCATTTTCAAATCCTACCGGCTGATTAAATTCAAAAATTCAGAACGAGTGCTGATTTCTTTACGAAAAATTCCTTTCATCGACGAAGTGGTCATTACCGAATTTTGTTTTTCTACGCCACGCATCATCATGCACAAATGTTTGGCTTCAATCACAACGGCAACACCGCGTGCGCCCGTTGCTTGTTCAATCGCATCGGCGATTTGTTTGGTGAGTTTTTCTTGAATTTGCAAACGTCGCGCATACATATCAACGACGCGAGCAATTTTCGACAAACCTAAAACTTTGCCATCAGGTAAATAACCGACATGGCATTTACCGATAAATGGCAATAAATGATGTTCGCATAATGAATACAATTCGATGTCTTTGACGATGACCATATCTTCGCTGTCAGCGGTGAAAATCGCGCCATTCAAAACTTCGTCTAAGGTTTTTTCATAACCATTATTTAAAAATTTAAATGCTTTTGCCGCACGTTTTGGGGTATCAACTAAACCTTCACGCGTTAAATCTTCGCCGACGGCTGTAATAATTTGTGCGTAATTCGCTTCCATAGCTTTCATAAACTGTAAATCTCAAGATAAAAAATAAGTGAATAATGCCAAAAAGTGTAGCACGCTACTTTGATTTGTCACGTTTTATGGCGCGTTTTGTGATGTGCAAAACACAGCCCAATAAATTTTCTATGGCATAATAGCCGCCGTTTCACTTCTCTTTTCACACACATTATAAAAATAACGAGGATACACAATGAGTTTTTTAATTTCTGACGCTTTAGCTGAAGGTGGCGCAGCCGCCGCACAACCAGGTTTAGAAGGAATGTTATTTCCTTTAGGGATTTTGGCATTTTTCTACGTTTTATTTTTACGTCCTCAAGCCAAACGCGCGAAAGAAAAAAAGCAAATGGTTGAAGCTCTTGCTAAAGGCACAGAAGTCGTAACGTCGGGCGGGATTTTAGGGAAAATTGCAGAAGTCGATGATAACTTTGTCAAAATCGAAATCAGCGACAACATATTCATTCAAGTACAACGCCACAACATCGAAAGCATGATGCCTAAAGGTACTTATAAAGCGATGCACAGAAAAGTCGCTCAATAACACAGCGGAATAAACGCAATGCAAAACCATTTTCCCCTTTGGAAAAATATCGTCATCATTGTGACGTTTTTAGTTTCCATTATTTACTCGTTGCCGAATTTATACGGCGACGATCCTTCAGTCCAAATTTCACACACCGTCAATAAACTCACGCAAGCGCAAGCGACCGATATTGAAGTTGCAATTAAAACCACGGGCGCAACGGTAAAAACGTTCGAGTTTAAAGATGGCAAAGTGGTCGCACGATTGACCAATACCGACGATCAAATGAAAGTAGCGGATTTGTTGCGTGACAAAATGGGTAACGATTACACCGTCGCCTTAAATCTTGCTCCCAACACGCCTGATTGGTTACGCGCCATTGGCGCACAAGCCATGTATTTAGGTTTGGATTTACGCGGCGGTGTTCATTTCCTACTCGAAGTTGATATGGATGCAGCCGTTAAGCAAGCCGAAGAACGTTATAACGACGATTTACGTTTGGCGTTGCGCGAGGCAAAGATTCATTATCAAGCGGTAACGAAAGATAACGGTTTCATTAAAGTTACTTTGAAATCAGCAGATGATAAAACGCAGTTAATGGAAGTATTGAGTAAAGAGTTTCGAGGTTTGACAGTCACTGAACCAGAAGCCGATGAACAAGTTTGGCTGAAAGTTTCAGAAACTGAGGTACGCGAAATTAAAAAATCTGCTGTTGCACAAAATATGACTACGTTGCGGAATCGGGTGAACGAGTTAGGTGTTGCCGAACCTGTGATTCAACAACAAGGTGAAAATCGCATTATGGTGCAATTACCTGGTGTGCAAGATACGTCGCGTGCCAAAGAAATTTTGGGTACAACAGCGACGTTGGAATATCACTTGGTTGATACTGAACACGATGTGCAGCAAGCCGTTTCTGGACACGCGCCGATTGGTAGCCGTTTGTATTATGAAAAAAATGGTAGTCCGATTTTGCTCGATAAACGCATTATTATTACCGGCGATCAAATCGTGGATTCATCTTCAAGCAGTGATGATGACGGTCGTCCGTCGGTGAGTATTTCACTCAATGGTATTGGCGCGTCGAAAATGGGTAAATTGACCCAAATCAGTATTGGCAAACCCATGGCGGTGGTATTCATTGAATATAAAAATGAAACGCGCGTTGTGAACGGTCAAAAAGTTCGTCACAAAGAAAAGGTTGAAAAAGTCATCAGTGTAGCGACGATTCAAGGCGTATTTAGCAAACGTTTTCAAACTACAGGTTTAGACAGTCCACAAGAAGCGCGTAATTTGTCACTCTTGTTGAGAGCAGGCGCACTCGCGGCACCAGTGGATATTGTGGAAGAACGCACCGTCGGCCCAAGTTTAGGTCAAGACAATATCAACAAAGGCATGATGTCGTTCATCGTTGGTTTCGCATTAGTTGTATTGTTTATGGCGGTTTATTACAAACTTTTTGGCTTGATTGCCAACGCCGCGTTAGCGTTTAACGTGGTGATTGTAGTGGCAGTTTTGTCGATGTTACAAGCAACGCTGACGTTACCAGGGATTGCGGGGATTATTTTGACGGTCGGTATGTCGGTCGATGCAAACGTGTTAATTTTTGAGCGTATCAAAGAAGAACTTAATAATGGCAATACGCCGCAATCGTCGATTTTCGCAGGTTATGACAAAGCCTTTGGAACAATTTTAGATTCGCATTTCACCAATTTAGTAGTGGCAATTGTCTTATTTGCTTTCGGAACGGGTTCAGTGAAAGGGTTTGCGGTGACGTTGATTATCGGGATTTTATCCTCGATGTTCACCGCGATTACCGGTACTCGGATGGTTATCAACTGGATTTATGGCAACAAGCACGTTGAGAAATTGTCGATTTAAAAAATGCCAATGGGTAGGCATTTTTCGTCTGCCCATTTCACGCTGAATCCATCATTTAGAATTCAAAAAAATGAAAACAACAAACATCAATTTTATTGGAAATCGCAATATCGCCCTGATTTTTTCGGGCGTACTTTCACTGATTTCGATTATTTCGCTCGCCACACAAGGCTTGCACATGGGCATCGATTTTACTGGCGGCACGCTAATTGAAGTTGGCTATCAACAACCCGCCGACTTAAATGCGCTGCGTCAAAAACTCGATGCCGAAGGTTTTGAAAGCGCGACCGTGCAAAATTTCGGCACGGCAAAAGACGTATTGATTCGCCTCAAACTTCAAGAAGGCGTAAGTAGTGCGGATTTAAGCACCCAAGTTTTAGAAACCATTAACAAAGACATGGCGGAACCTGCGAGTTTGCGCCGCGTTGAATTTGTTGGTCCGCAAGTCGGTGACGATTTAGCGGAAGATGGATTTTTAGCGTTGCTATATTCGTCATTGGCGATTTTGGCGTATATCGCGTGGCGATTTGAATGGAAATTCTCGCTCGGTGCGATTATCGCGACCTTTCACGACGTAATTGTTACGTTGGGATTATTTTCGTTGCTCGGTTTAGAGTTTGATTTGACCGTTTTGGCAGCCGTTTTGGCGTTAATCGGTTATTCACTCAACGACACGATTGTGGTGTATGACCGAATCAGGGAAAACTTCCGTGCGTTCCGCGATAAATCGACTGAAGAAATTATGAACATTTCGGTCAACGTTACATTAAGTCGCACGATTATGACTTCGCTGACGGTTTTACTTGTGTTGGTGTCGCTATTTTTCTTAGGTGGCGAAACGATTCACAATTTCGCACTGGTACTTTTATTCGGCGTATTTTTCGGAACGTATTCGTCAATTTTTATCGCCAGTCCAGCGGCATTGATGTTGGGCATTAGCCACGCAGATTTGATGATTCCCGTTAAAGACAATTCGGACATCGCGCATTTGCCTTAAACGTGTGATCTGTTATTTAAAATTAAAAAAGCCCCAACCGCATTAAGCACGTTGGGGCTTTTCATTAAATACGCTGATAGAATCACATAGTTGAGGAAAGTACGCCAATGCGACTAACTGAAAAACAACAAACCATCATTTCCTCCGCGTGTGAGCAAGCTACAAAATTGTTGCAAGTGCTTGAACAGGTGCGTGGGTTTGCTGAGAAGCGGGTTTGTTGATTTTTTTCCAATTAACTTTGTTTCTCGGATTCCTCGGTAGTTTTAGGTTTTATCTGTTTATCCATATCAACTGATGTGTTACTTATTTCATTTTGTTTTATATGAGCATTCGGTTTCCAATCCGCATGCACACCAATTGCTAGCAAAATAAACAACATAACGACAGAACACCAGATTGACCATTTTTTTGTCAATTTATATGCGGGTTCTCCTTGTTTTACTGTTTCCCATTGCGATTCAAGTATGTCTCTAGCGTAGTTAGATATTTCATTTGTTGCTGAATAGATTTTCCCCTTCAATTCAGTCTGTTTTACTTCGTCATATGGATGAACACCAGCTAATTTATCAAATGCGTCGATTATCATGTCAAACTTGTGTTCTACGCGACTAAATGACAAATCATTAGATTTAAAATGTAGTGCGGCGAACGCATATGCTTCATGAATAGCATGTCTCGTTTCCATTATGACTTTTCTTGTATTCAAAAGTGAATTTTTACCCACTTCTAACACATGTTCAGCTTCATTATTTTCATCGGACGAATTGTTAATTTCTTTAATGTCGTCACACTGGCTGACAACATTTGTAGCCTGAGCGTTTACACGAGCAATTAAATCAGCGAACGCTCGTCTAACAGAATTTGTCCATTCCTGTCTGTAATCCGTTGTTTTACTTTCTTTTTCATTCACAAGTTTGACAATACTGACAACCGCAGTAATAAAGCCAACTAATGCAGATAAAAAAACGGTGAGTAACATTTTATCCATGTCCATAGTCATTTTTTCCAAAAATAAAAATTGAGAGTTGTTTCATTTTATAATAGCTCACATCACAGCTAGCCTAAAACTGTTAAAATCTGCCTCAATCCTTTCGTCTTTCAATCGTGACCAAACACCATGAAAAACAGCATCATCCTCAAAGGTACCCGCGAACATAATTTAAAAAACATCGATGTCGAATTTCCGCGCAATGAAATGGCGTTAAGACATTTAAAAATGCGTGATGCTCTGAACAAAAAAGCAACACCTACTTCCCACGCTTGAAATCCGCTATAATCCGCGCTCATTATTTAATTTATTTTTAGGAGTTTTAAAAACCATGGCAATCGAACGTACTTTTTCTATTATCAAACCTGACGCAGTAGCCAAAAACGTAATCGGCGAAATTTACAGCCGTTTTGAAAAAAACGATTTGAAAATCGTTGCAGCAAAAATGATTCATTTAACAAAAGAACAAGCGGAAGGTTTTTATGCTGAACACAGCGAACGCGGCTTTTTCGGTGATTTAGTATCTTTCATGATTTCTGGTCCAGTAATTATGCAAGTTTTAGAAGGCGAAAACGCTGTTTTAAAACACCGCGACATCATGGGTGCAACGAATCCTAAAGAAGCTGCCGCTGGTACAATCCGCGCTGATTTCGCTGCAAGTATTGACGAAAATGCAGTTCACGGTTCAGACGCAGTAGAAACTGCAGCACGCGAAATTGCTTACTTTTTTTCAGCTGATGAACTTTGTGCAAGAACTCGTTAATCCTATAAAAAAGGTTAATTTACTCGATTTCGACAGAAAAGGCTTAATTGCCTTTTTTGTTGGCTTAGGCGAAAAACCCTTCCGCGCTACACAATTGATGAAGTGGATTTATCAAGAAGACGTGTACGACTTCAACGAAATGAGTAATTTAAGCAAAACGCTTCGTGCTTATTTATCCGAAAACTGCGTGATTGAAACACCTGAAATTGTGGTGGAACAAATCGCCTCTGACGGCACGATAAAATGGGCGATGCAAACGCATTGTGGTAATCGTATCGAAAGTGTTTTTATTCCCGAAGATGACCGCAACACTTTGTGCATTTCGTCACAAATCGGTTGTGCGTTGGCGTGTACGTTTTGCTCGACCGCTCAACAAGGTTTTAATCGTAATCTCGCGGCTTCTGAAATTATCGGGCAACTTTTTGTCGCACAAAATCGCGTCGGCAAAGACCGTAGAATCACCAACGTAGTAATGATGGGCATGGGTGAACCATTGTTGAATTTCGATAACGTGGTCGCATCGTGCAATTTGATGATGGACGATTTCGCGTATGGTTTATCAAAACGCCGTGTGACGATTAGTTCATCAGGTGTTGTGCCTGCAATTGAAAAACTGGGCGAAGCGTGTGATGTGAGTTTAGCAATTTCACTTCATGCGGTACGTGATGAATTGCGGGACGAACTCGTGCCGATTAACAAAAAATATCCGTTAACAATGTTGATGGACGCTTGCCGCGAAAACGCCAAAATCGCGCCACGCCGTTTTATTACGTTTGAATATGTGATGCTTGACGGTATCAATGACACAATTGAAGACGCAAAAGGGTTGATTAAATTACTCAAAACCGTACCGTGCAAACTCAATTTAATTCCGTTCAATCCATTCCCGAATTCATCTTATCGCTGTTCAAACAAAGAAACGCTTTTGAAATTTAAAACGCTACTCAACGACGCGGGCATTATCACCACGGTGCGAAAAACACGCGGCGAAGATATTGATGCAGCGTGCGGTCAATTAGTTGGTCAAGTTGCAGACAAAAGTCGTCGGCATTTAAAACTTAAAATTGCAACATAACCTGATGCGTTCGTTCAAATTATGCCTTTCAAGCGCGTTGTTATTGATCTTAACCGCTTGTGCGACTACCGAAGAAAGTAAAAATGTCGAAGACAATACCGCTGATATTTATTTGCAACTTGGCGTGCGTTATTTGAATTTGAATAAATTAGAAATTGCGAAAGAAAATTTACAACACGCAATTCGCTTAGATTCCAAAAACGCGCAAGCCTTTAACGCGCTGGCTTTTTTGGATGAAAAACTCAATAAAATGGATGACGCTCGTTCGCATTATCAAATTGCAATATCGCTAACGCCAGATGATTTGGGAATTAAAAATAATTACGGGCGTTTTTTGTGTGAACAAGGTGAAGT
Organism: uncultured Pseudomonadota bacterium; assembly: GCA_903848935.1. GTDB lineage: Bacteria > Pseudomonadota > Gammaproteobacteria > Methylococcales > Methylomonadaceae > UBA10906. The sequence continues at coordinate 8,172 of CAINHO010000004.1, forward strand.
TGAAAAAGGCATGGTGTTATTAACGCCCGCGACGGCTGACGGATTGAATGAACGTCCGTGGTTGGCGATGACGAATTTGGGGCGGTGCTATATGCAACTGGCAAAATATCAAGAAGCTGAAAGCTATTTTGCACAAGCCTTGCAACTCAACAATAATTACGCCCCTGCTCTGCTCGAAATGCAAAAAGTGAATTATCACCAAGGTAATTTTTCGGCAGCGAAAGTCTATTTACAGCGTTATGCACAAGTTTCTGAACATACACCCGAATCTTTGTTAATTGCCGCGCAAATCGAAGGCGCGTCGGGCAATACGGGAATGGCGAAACATTATCAAACTTTACTTCTGACAAAATTTCCGCTTTCTGCTGAAGCGAAACGGTTTAAATCAATCAAATAATAATTATGGCAAATATCCAAGCAATTCGCGGTATGCACGACGTACTGCCAGACCAAACGCCCTTGTGGCAATATGCAGAAAAAATTATCCGTGAAGTTTTAAGTAATTACGGTTACAGCGAAATTCGTTTACCTGCAGTTGAAAAAACGGAACTGTTTAAACGTTCCATCGGCGAAGTCACCGATATTGTCGAAAAAGAAATGTACACTTTTGACGATAGAAATGGCGATTCTTTAACCTTGCGCCCCGAAGGCACGGCAGGCTGTTTGCGAGCCTGTTTAGAACACGGTTTACTGCATAATCAAGTGCATCGGTTGTGGTATTACGGCGCGATGTATCGTCATGAACGTCCGCAAAAAGGACGTTATCGCCAATTTTTTCAGTTTGGTGTTGAAACGTATGGCATGGCGAGGGCGGATATTGATGCCGAATTGTTATTACTGACCGATAGATTATGGAAACGGTTGGGCATTCGTGAAAAAGTGCGTTTGCAGCTTAATTCGCTTGGCACGATTGCCGAACGTTTGGTTTATCGTGAAGCGTTGGTCGCTTATTTTCAACAACATTTAGAAGCGTTGGACGAAGATAGTTTGCGTCGTTTGAACACCAATCCACTCAGAATTTTAGACACCAAAAATCCTGCAATGGCAGATGTAGTCAAGAATGCGCCAGAATTGATGAATTATTTAGGCGACGATTCGCGCCAACATTTTCAAACGATTTTAGACACGCTCACGGATTTAGGCGTGAGTTATGAAATCAATACACGCTTGGTTCGAGGATTGGATTATTACAGCAAAACCGTTTTTGAATGGGTCACAGACGAACTCGGTTCACAAGGCACGATTTGCGCCGGCGGACGTTATGACGGATTGATTGAACAACTCGGCGGCAAAGCGAATTCGGCCATCGGTTTTGCAATGGGCATGGAACGTTTGGTGTTATTGCTCGAAACGCTCGATATTAACGTCGAAAAACCTGCCGATGTTTATATGATTCGTGTCGGTGAAGCCGCTGAAAAATTCGGTTTGCATTTAGCGGAACAATTACGAACTGAAATTCCAACCTTGAAATTACAAGTTGATTGCGCGGGTGGAAGCATTAAAAGTCAGTTTAAAAAAGCCGATAAAAGTGGCGCAAAATACGCGCTGATTTTGGGCGAAGACGAAGTAAGTCGTAACGAAGTTGGTTTAAAATCGTTGCGTGATGAGCAGTCAAATCAGCAAAACTTAACTCAGTCCGAAGTCTGTGCATTTTTGCAAAAGTTGAAATAAATCTAAAAACATTAAAGCGAGATTGTTAATGGAACTCTACGAAACCGAAGAACAACAAGTCGAAGCCCTGCAAAAGTGGTGGAAAGAAAATGCTACCGCCTCGCTGATAGGTTTAGGCATTGCGATTGCGGCAATTTTGGGCTGGAACTCGTGGCTCGATTATAAAAAAGAGCAAACGGGCAAAGCCTCAGCCGTCTATGACCAATTACTTAAAGATGTTGAAGGCAATAAAAAAGACGAGGTTGATACCATTGCCAAACAAATAAAAACCGAATTTAGTTCGACCGAATACGCGACTTACAGCACGCTTTTACAAGCAAAAATGAAAGTTGAAGCGGGTGATTTAGCAGGAGCGAAAGAGCTTTTACAAGGTTTAGCGAATCAATCGAGCGACCTCAGTCAATTGGCAAAATTACGTTTAGTGCGTTTGTTTTTGGCAACGGCTGAATATGAAAAAGGGTTGCAACTTATCGGACAAGTTGACCAAAAAGCCGCTGCTGGTTTTGAAGATAATTACGACGAATTGGTAGGCGATTTATACGTCGCGTTAGATCGTATCGATGAAGCGCGTACCTCTTACGAAAAAGCCTTGCGAAATGGCTATCAATCATCATTGTTGCAATTCAAACTTGATGATTTAACCGCACCTGAAAAATTGGAAAGTACAAAATAATGCGTCGCACATTTTTATTATTTACAGCGTTATCACTGACTGCCTGTTCAACGTTAGACACGGTTAAAGATTCCGTTTCTGGCATTTCAGATTATTTTTCAGGCGGTGAAGACAACGCTGACCCGCCAGCGATTTTGACTGAATTTGCCGCCGAAGTTCAGATTGAGAAAGTTTGGAGTTCGTCAACAGGTGTGGGTGCAAATGAACAAACCGTCAAACTCGCGCCCGCCATTCATAATCAAAAAATTATCACTGCCGACCGTGAAGGTTTAGTGCAAGCACGGCACTTAGTGACGGGCGATAAAGTTTGGGAAGTTGAAACAGAATTGCGTTTATCGGGCGGCGTGGGTTTAGGCAGCGACACGGTAATTTTAGGGTCGAGCAACGCCGACGTGATTGCATTAAATGGCGACACAGGCGAAAAACTTTGGACAGTCAAAGTATCGAGCGAAGTGTTAGCGATTCCAACCGTTGCCAAACACTTCGTCATTATTCGCACCACCGATGGCACAGTGACTGCGTTAAATGAACAAACGGGCGCAAAATTATGGAGTTACGAACACAATGTCCCAGCGTTAAGTATTCGCGGCACGGGCGCACCGTTAATCGTTGGCGATAAAGTCATTGCAGGTTACGACAATGGAAAAGTGGTCGCCCTCGATTTGCGAAACGGAAAATTTGCCTGGGAAACCACTATTTCAATTCCCAAAGGACGCTCCGAAGTTGAACGCTTAGTAGATTTAGACGTTGACCCCATTGAAATTAACGACGTGGTTTATATCGCGAGTTATCGAGGTGGTATTGCAGCAATTTCTGCGTCAGATGGCGATGGCATGTGGCGCAATGAAAATATTTCGTCGTATTCCGGTTTGAGCAACGATTTTCGTTATTTATATCTAAGCGATTCGCACGGACACGTTTGGCAAGTTGATCAACGTACTGGCGGCGGTTTATGGCAGCAAAAAGATTTGCATCATCGCCGTTTGACCGCGCCTGTAACGTATCAAAATTACGTTGTCGTCGGTGATTTTGAAGGTTATGTGCATTGGCTCAGTAGCTCCGACGGACGACAACTCGGACGGATTCAAGTTTCAGACAGTCCAATTGAAGCAAAACCTGTGGTCGTTGATGACATCGTTTATATTTATGCCAAAGACGGTACGCTTGCAGCGTTGAAAGCAAAATAAATCAAAACTCAGGTTCAAGGTAAAATCATCTTGAACCTTTCACCTCTCCCTCCAAGAAAAATACAAAATTATGTTACCCGTAATCGCTTTAGTCGGTCGCCCCAACGTGGGCAAATCGACCTTATTCAATCTATTAACCCGCACACGAGATGCGATTGTTGCCGATTTTGCTGGCTTAACCCGTGACCGCCAATATGGGCGCGTCAAACATAGAGATATTCGCCCCTGTTTGGTTGTCGATACGGGCGGAATCGCGGACGATGCTGAAGGCATTGAACGTGTGGCGCGTCAACAAGTTCAAGTTGCTTTGGAAGAAGCCGACATCGTATTTTTCATGGTGGATGGACGGGCAGGTTTAAGTACCTCCGACAAAGTGATTGCCGATATGTTGCGCCGCTTAAACAAGCCCATCCTTTTAGTGACGAACAAAACTGACGGTGTCGATTCCTTCTCTTCGATTTCAGATTTTTACAGTTTAGCGTTAGGCGAACCGATAAAAATCGCCGCATCGCACGGAACAGGCGTACCAGAATTATTGAAAATCGCAGATCAATTATTGCCTATCACCATCGAAGAAGAAATCGAAGATAAAGACGAAATCAAAATTGCTATCGTCGGTCGTCCAAATGTCGGCAAATCTACTTTAGTCAATCGTTTATTAGGTGAAGAACGGGTTGTTGTTTTTGACGAGGCTGGCACAACGCGTGACAGTATCTACATTCCGTTTGAACGTGATGGCAGAAAATTTACGTTAATCGACACAGCTGGAATGCGTCGCCGTTCACGAATTGACGAAGTCATCGAAAAATTCAGCGTGTTAAAAGCATTGCAAGCGGTCGAAAAAGCCAACGTTGTCATTTATCTTGTCGATGCTCAAGAAGGCATTACCGACCAAGACGCGCATTTATTAGGTTTAGTTTTAGAAGCAGGACGCGCGTTAATTATTGGTTTAAATAAATGGGATGGTATTTCGGCTGACCAAAAAAATACGATTAGCCGCCTGCTGGAAGTGAAATTAACGTTTGTGGAATTTGCCGAAAAACATACGATTTCTGCGTTGCATGGTAGTGGTGTCGGCAAAATGTTTGACCGTGTTCAAAGTTTGTATGAAGCGGCAATGCTCGATATGTCTACGCCGAACTTAACGCGAATGTTGAAAGAAGCCACCGCTGCCCATCAACCGCCGATGGTAAATGGACGACGGATTAAGTTGAAATACGCGCATCAAGGTGGACGAAATCCGCCAATTGTCGTCATTCATGGCGCACAAACCGACGAATTGCCCGAATCGTACAAACGTTATTTGATCAATTATTATCGAACCGCAATGCACCTCAGCGGCACGCCGATTCGGATTGTATTCAAATCACCAGTAAATCCGTTCGCTGGTACAAAACCAAAAATGACAGAATGGGCGGTTAAAAAACGTGAGCGTTTAACCCGTCGTGCCAAAGCCAAAAGCCACTAAAAAATTCATCACTGCCCGCGTAGGAAAAATTTATCAAGATCTTGTGTTGATAATGCAATCCATGTCGGGCGACCATGATTACATTGCCCACCACGTTCCGTTTGTTCTAACTCCCGCAACAGTGCATTCATTTCGTCTTGCGTCAAAATTCGATGCGCTCGCACCGAACCGTAACACGCCATTTTCGCCAGCACATCGTTATATTCGGTTTGAATGCGATAACTTTCTTCGTGTTCCGCCAAATCTGCCAATACATCACGCACCAATTGTTCGCCGTCCGAATTCTGTAATAATGCTGGTTGGGTGCGTAACAACAACGTTTCTGGCGCAATCCGATTTAATTCAAAACCCAACTGAGCAAAAAACTCTTCGGCATTTTCAGCTAATTCCGCTTCGGCTTCTGTGACAGTGATTTTTATCGGTAACAACAACGATTGCGTGGCAATTTTACCGTCAGCGTATTGTTGTTTTAATCGCTCGAAAGTAATACGTTCATGCGCGGCGTGAGTATCAACTAAAACCATACCGGTGGCGGTTTCCGCCACAATATAAATTCCGTGCAAATGAGAAACCGCATAACCCAAAACCATGTAATTTGGATTGGCATCAAACGTTTTTTTATTTTCGTTCGGCTGAGAATAAAGTGTTTGATAGATTTGCGGTTCGGTAAGGTTTAATGATTGTTGCGGATAACGTGGTGGAAAATTTTGAGTGGACTCAAATTCACTTTCGGAACGCGCTGGCAATTCGCCGTAACTCACAATCGTCGGACGCACATTTCCCAAAGCACGTTTCACACATGACACCATAAAATCATGCACGGCGCGGCTTTCACGAAAACGAACTTCCAATTTTGCAGGATGAGCGTTGACATCAACTTCCGTCGGATTGAGCGTTAAATACAATATAAAAACCGCGTGTCGCCCATGAAAAAGTACGTCCGAATAAGCTTGTTTAATAGCGTGGGCAACGGTTTTATCTTTGACAAATCGCCCATTCACATAAAAAAACTGCATATCCGTTTGGCTACGCGAAAACGTCGGCACACTAATCCAACCGCGCAACGCCAAGCCCGAAATTTCAAAATCCAAATGGAGCGCATTGTTGATAAAATCGGGGCTACAAATCGCCGCAACACGCTGTTCTTGTTGCACCAAATCTAATGCTGGTGCGAGTTTCAATACTTCTTTTTGGTGATGAAATAATGTAAATCCCAACGCAAACCGACTTAATGCCATCCGTTTGACAACGGTTTCAATATGACCGAATTCTGTTTTATCACTTTTCAAAAATTTGCGGCGAGCGGGTGTGTTATAAAATAAATCACACACTTCAACGGTTGTACCTTGCGGATGTGGCGCGGGTTGAATATCGAAAAATTGTTCCGCACCATCGCTACACACCGACCACCCATGCGACGAATTTTCAACACGCGAAATTAGGGTTAATTTTGCCACGGAACTAATACTTGCTAACGCTTCGCCACGAAATCCCATGCTGGTGACGTGTTCTAAATCGTCAAGATTCGCAATTTTACTGGTGGCGTGGCGCGATAAGGCGAGCGGTAAATCGTCTTTTTCAATACCCACGCCGTCGTCACAAACTCGAATTAAACGCAGTCCGCCTTGTTCAATATGAATCGTGATTTGAGTGGCTTGCGCGTCGAAACAATTTTCGAGTAATTCTTTAACAATTGAAGCGGGGCGTTCAATCACTTCACCAGCGGCAATTTGATTAACGAGTTGAGGCGGTAGAATATGAATAGACATGTGCTGTTTTTTCGAGAAATAAAAAAGGCGCGTATTATCGCGCCTTTGCAATTTGTAAAAGATTTACTTTATAACGCTGCAATGCGTTGTTGTTCGTTTTTAGGTTGTTTCATATAACTATGAATACCCCGCAAAATTGCAGTGGCAATTTTCAATTGATGCCCAGAATTTACTAATTTCAATTCTTCAGTGTGGTTCGAAATAAATGCCGTTTCGACTAAAATGGACGGAATATCTGGAGATTTTAATACCGCAAATCCCGCTTTTTGCACGGCTTCAAAATGCAATTCTGAAACCGTTTCAAAATTATGTAACACTTTATTGGCTAACAAAACGCTGGCTTCTTGTGTCGCACTTTGTGATAAATCTAATAACACGTTCGTTAAGCCATTTTCTTCGTCATTAAGCTGTTCGCCTTCAACCAAATCGGCGGCATTTTCGCTGTGAGCGTGCCAATACGCAGATTCACTCGACGCGCCACTGGTGGATAACGCATAAACTGACGCGCCACGCACACCAGTATCTTTAATCGAATCTGCGTGAATCGAAATGAACACATCAGCTCGTGCCGCCCGGGCAATATCCATGCGTTTGCGTAAACCAACGTAATAATCGCCTTGTCGAACCATTACCGCTTTCATGCCGGTTTGAGCGTTAACGAGAGCTTCTAATTTTTTAGAAATCGATAACACCACATCTTTTTCATAAGTGCCACCCGAACCTTGTGCGCCAGAATCATTACCGCCATGTCCCGCATCTATCGCCACAATAAAGGGTTTTACCGTTTTGTTGGTTGCGATTTCGATGTTTTTAACAGGAATGATTTGCGCGACCGATTTTTTAATTTCAACTTCTGAAACGACTTTAGAAATTGGAGCTGTTTTTGGTAGAATTTTCTCAACGGCTGTCACAACGGGAATCGGTTTGGCGATAGATTTTGGTTCTATTTTCGGTTCGACTTTGGCAATTTGATTACTCAAACCTTTGTCCAATAATTCGACAACAAAACGATTATTACCCAATGCGTCAGTGTGTAACGTGGTGGTTTTCGTGGAAAGTGGCTTTTTTAAATCGATGACAATGCGTAAATCAGTGCCGTTCTTTGCCCCCACCCGAATACTTGAAAATAACGGATGCGATGCAGGCGGTTGTGTGAGTTCTTTTGTCGCCACAGCATTGGGCAAATCAATCACCAAACGTGCTGGATTATCGAAAAATTGCACTTTGTTTTGACTCGCGGACGCATTGACATCAAACGTAATCCGCGATTGATCGGGCGTAGTCCAATAACGCAGCGCATTTACGCGCAACACGTCCTCGGCGTAAGCCAAACTAATCAATCCGTGCAAACTTAATAAAATAATCAATAACTTCCAATAACGGCACATACCATAACCCACCAGTGATAATATGGTTTAAATTATATCAGTATGTCATTGTTTTTACACGCACTCATTAAGTAATTTTTTATAATTTCAGTCCATCGATTTGAAGTAAACGCCCGCCGCCTTGAATAGTTAATGTGATATGTACATCCGCCACGGGTAAAACACCTTCGCCTTTTTCTGACCACTCAATGAAACACAGCGCATTTTCATTTAAATAATCGTCAATACCAATCCATTCCAATTCTTCGGGTTCGGCAAGACGATATAAATCAAAATGAAAAATTTTGCGTTCGCGAATCTCGTATTCTTCAATCAACGCATACGTCGGACTTTTGATTGTACCCGTGACACCCGCCGCGCGTAATAATCCGCGCACCAAAGTCGTTTTGCCGGCACCTAAATCCCCGTGTAAAAAAATCAGCGATTTCTCTGGCAATCGTGTCCACAGCCTCGCGCCAAATTGTTCCGTGGCTTCGTTGTCGGTTAAGAAAAATTGCGATGTCATATTTTGGGGTTAATTTGTTTGCACTGGAATTTCTACCGCCGTTCGCATGACCTGATTTTTACCATCGAAATACACTAATTTTGGATGATGAGATTCCACTTCTTCATTGGAAAATTGTGCGTAAGTGCAGACGATAATTAAATCACCAACACACGCCAATCGTGCCGCTGCGCCATTGACCGAAAATGTTTTTGAACCAGCTTCTGCTCGAATGGCATAAGTCGTAAAACGTGCGCCATTGTTCACATTGTAAATTTGAATTTGTTCATATTCGTGGATATTTGCGAGATCGAGAATATCGCTATCGATAGCACATGAACCTTCGTAACCCAATTCGGAATGGGTCACGATGGCGCGATGGAGTTTAGATTTGAGCAAAGTAATGTGCATGAGAGACTAATTTAAAGGGTTAAAAATGCGCTGATTATCTATGAATTGTGCGACACGTTCAATTTTCATAAAACGTTTTGTACCATGTCACAAACTTTTCAATGCCAACATCTAACAGTGTTTTCGGCGAATAATCGAAATCACGCATCAAATCACTCACGTCGGCAAAAGTATCTTGAACGTCGCCTGGTTGCATCGGTAACAGGTTTTTAATCGCGGTTTTGCCGAGATATTTTTCTAAAGTTTCCACAAACGTGAGCAACTGTTCAGGCTGACTATTGCCGATGTTATAAATTTGATAACGGGATTTTGCGGGTTGATCAATCACACGCAAAATACCTTCGACAATATCATCAATATAAGTGAAATCACGCCGATGATTGCCGTAATTAAACAGGTCAATCGGTTTACCCGCCATAATTTGCCGCGCAAAAATAAATGGTGACATATCGGGTCGTCCCCATTCGCCGTAAACCGTAAAAAAGCGCAAACCTGTTGTCGAAAAATTGTATAAATGACTGTAACTGTGTGCCATCAACTCATTGGATTTTTTAGTGGCAGCGTATAACGAAACGGGATTATCGACTTTATCGTCGGTCGAAAACGGCAGTTTTGCATTCGCACCATAAACTGAACTCGATGACGCATAAATTAAATCGATTTGATTTTGGCGACAGCCTTCAAGGATATTTAGAAAGCCAATTAAATTCGATTCCGCGTAAACGTGCGGATTAGTGATGGAATAACGCACACCCGCTTGCGCCGCTAAATTAACGACACGTTCAAATTTTTCAGTCGCAAATAATTGTTCCATTGCAGCACGGTCTGCGATGTTGAGCAGAACGAATTTGAAATTTTCAAACGGTGTTAAACGCGCCAATCGAGCGTGTTTTAAAGTCACGTCGTAATAATCATTTAAATTATCCACGCCGATAATTTCGTCGCCGCGTTCAAGCAACCGTAAACTCAATGCCGCACCAATAAAACCGGCGGCACCAGTCACTAGAATTTTCATGTTGTTGCCCATCTCGTTAGTTCTGCATAATCGGTTTTACCCGCCGCCATCACAGGAATTGCGTCAATAAACAGAATTTTTTTCGGTAAATTTATTGCCGCAACGCCGTGAGAACTTTTGGCTAATTCATGCAACGTTGCGTCTTTTTGGGTGGTAATCAAAATTATTTGCTCGCCTTTTTTCACATCGGGCAAACTGATGACTGCATGGTGCGCCTTTTCCCACACTTGCATGGCTAACTGTTCAACAAACGTTAATGACACCATTTCGCCGCCCACTTTCGCAAATCGTTTGCATCGTCCGCGAATATGTAAAAAACCGTCGTCATCAACATGGACAATATCGCCCGTGTCATACCAACCCGCGCCATAAATCGATTCGGTTGGCTGCAACTGCCCTGCCCTGTCTGCTAACAAATAACCGAGCATCACATTCGCACCCCGTAAATGTAATCGTCCCGCGTCTTCAATGCCTTCGACAGGTTCTAAACGGTATTTCAAATGCGGCAATAATCGCCCAACCGTGCCGGTTTTATAATCCATCGGAGTATTTACGGCGGCAACCGGCGCAGTTTCAGTCGCACCATAACCTTCTAAAATTCGAATACCGAACTTTTCTGACCACAATTCCCGCGTGTTATCTTGTAATTTTTCCGCGCCCGCCACGACGTAACGCAATTTGTGAAAATCATAAGGATGCGCCTTTTTACCGTAAGCAGCTAAAAATGTATTCGTGCCAAACATAATCGTGGCGTTTGTTTCGTAAGCCATTTCAGGAATAATCGAAAAATGCAGCGGCGTGGGATAAAAAAACGTTTTCATACCATTCAAAATGGGCAATAGCGTTCCAATCGTAAAACCAAACGAGTGAAACATCGGTAAAAAATTCAAAATCACATCTTGCGGATTAAAATCGATTCGCGCTGAAACTTGCTGATGATTCGACAAAATGTTGGCGTGCGATAAAACTACACCTTTTGGCGTTCCTTCTGAACCTGACGTAAATAAAATCACCGCTGGACTGTCAGGATTCACATCGTTTTTATACCAAAACCGCGCCGTTTTACTTTGCCACGCACCACGCAATTTATCGATTATCGAAATTGTTTCTGCTAAATCTTCCAAATAAATAATTTCAACGTGCTGATTTAATAAATCTAATTCCGTTTGCAACTTTGCCAATTTTGCAAACTTGCGCGAACTTAACAAAGTTTTAACTTGTGCGGTTTTGCAGGCTGAAATCATACCTGCCGCGCCTGTTGAAAAGTTCAACATTGCTGGCACGCGCTGCTGCTGTTGCAAACCCAATACCACGCACAAAGTTTTGCTCGAATTCGGCAAAAGAACACCAACGTTTTCATTCGGTTGAGTGATTTTTTTTAGCGTGTTGCCAATAATCAACGTCCGCGTAATCAACGCATCATAAGACAACGGCTGACGCTCTAAATCCTCAGCAACGAGATGTTTGCCCCCGTGAATATGTCGTGCATTGAGCAAACTCGCAAAAATCGTTTCGCGTGTTGGACTGGCGATAAACTGCATTTCTGCCATCAAATCCGCCAAAATGTGACCGCTACTTTTACGGCGATTTTTCCCCGTCAATTCTTTACGCGCGTGAATATGCGTCGGCGGCAAAATTGTCAGCGTAATTTTTGGAAACCACCGTAATCGCACCACGCCACGCAATTTTGAAAACGGCGTGTATTGCGCTCCCGAAATGTGAATTGGCAAAATCATCGCATCCGATTTATCGGCAACCATGCCTGTGCCGTCATAAATTTTCATCAGCGACCCAGTCGTGGTAATACGCCCTTCGGGGAAAATTAAAACTTTGGTGTCATGTTGCAAATAATGAATTAAATTTTTTAGGGACATCGGGTGCGTCGGATCAACAGGAAAAAATGTCGCTAAACCTAAAAATGGTTTCATCCACCACTTTTCAGCGATGTGTGTGTTAATCGCAAAGGTAATTTCATCAGGTAAAAACGCAGCGAGCAATGGTGGATCTAAAAATGAACAATGATTTGCGACAATCAATACTCGATTTCCCGCTTGGTAATAATTTTCCAAGCCGATAATTTCGACGCGATAAAGCAATTTGAATAGGAAACGCAGAGATTTTTTTAGCATGGGCAGGTGTTATCGTGATAAATCGCGCAAAATTTCTTTTTCTTGGTCAGTTAAATCGCGCGTGGTGGCTTGGATTTGTAATTTTTCTAAACGGGTTTCTTTGGCTTTCGTAAGTAGTCGCGTTAATGCACCCGTAAATTCAGCTTCAATGCCTTCTTCAGGCACTAAAACGGACAAATACGCTAACGCATTCACCATATTTTCTTCGGGTTGACCACGATAATGTTCGAGTAATTGGGCGATGGTTGCTGGTTTTTCAATACAAATTTTTTGTACAATTGCTTTGAATACTTCAATGCCTGCGAAATCTAACGCTTGCCAATCAATCGGATTCGCGTCTAATTTTTCAACCAGTTGCGGATTTTGAACCAATAATGCCAACGTCAAACGTTCCAACGAATGTCGTACATTTTGATTTTCTTTTTGATAGCGATTTTGTTGGGGCGCAGCATTTTCTTTTTCGATTGCTGGTGCAACGTCGAAATCGGTTAATTCTTTTAATTTCGCCACCATCATTTCCTTAAAAAAACTGCCTGCTAATTTAAGCAAAAACGGTTTGGCTTGATGCGCGAGTTTTGCCCGACCTTCGATTGAATTTAAATCTAATGTCACGGTGAAATGATTGAAAAAATAACTTGATACCATTTCAGCGTTTTCAATGCGTTGGGTAAAGGCTTCAACGCCTTCGCTACGCAATAAAGAATCTGGATCGTGTTCAGGTGGTAACAATAAAACACGCACTTGCCGATTGTCATTTAATATCGAAAAAACTGCATCCATTGCTTTCCAAGCGGCATCTTTCCCCGCTTTGTCACCGTCAAAACACAAAATAACTTCGGGCGTTGAACGAAACAAAAGTTGCAATTGCGTCGCGGTTAAATTCGTTCCCAACGCGGCAACTGAATACTCAATCTCAAATTGCGCCAACGTCACCACATCCATATACCCTTCGACAATCAAAATGCGTGACGGTTTTGGATTTTTTTTCAGCAATTCGTATAAGCCATAAACTTCATTACTTTTGTGAAATAGCGGCGTTTCGGGCGAATTAAGATATTTCGGTTGTTGCGAATCGTCCAAAACGCGCCCACCAAAACCAATCACATGACCGCGTTTATTACGAATCGGAAACATAATGCGCTGACGAAAACGGTCGTAATACATGTCGTTTTTGAACGCCAACATTCCTGCTTCGCAAAGCAATTCGGTATTTTTAAAATGCGGCGAAAGGATTTGCCAACCGTCAGGCGCGTAACCAATCATAAAATCCCGCGCAATTACTCCAGGAAGTCCGCGCCCTTTTAGATAATCGATAGCGACGTTTTTTTGAGGATGATTTCGGAGTTGTTCAACGTAAAACGTGGCGACTTGCGCCATGAGTTGTTGTAAATCGAGGAGTTTATTTTTAGCGTCCGGCTCGCAATTCGTTTGATTTTCATACGGAATTTCAACGCCTGCGAACGTCGCTAATTCTTCAATCGCTTCGACAAAACTGAGATGATTAAATTCAATCAAAAAGCTAATGACATTTCCACCGGCACCACAGCCGAAGCAATGGTAAAACTGCTTGTTGCGATTAACGTTAAAACTGGGGCTTTTTTCGTTATGGAAGGGGCAACGGGCGGTGTAATTGGAACCCGTTTTTTTTAAAGGGACGTGCGAATCGATAATATCAACAATATCAACTCGCACTAAAAGGTCATCAATGAATTGGCGTGGAATTCTACCTGACATAATGAACGTGAAACGTCATTATTCTGCGAATGCTGCCTTGATTTTCACGCTGACAATAGACATATCGGCACGACCTTGCATGGGTTCTTTGAGTAACGCCATGACTTTGCCCATTTCTTTAATCGATGTCGCACCAGAATCAGCGACCGCTTGCGCGACCATTGCATCAATTTCAGTTTCGGTTAAAGGTTGGGGAAGAAAATCTTGAATGATGAGAATTTCGGCGGCTTCGACGTCCGCTAAATCAATACGATTGCCGTCGGTATATTGACGAATTGATTCACGACGTTGTTTGACCATTTTGTCTAAAACGAGCAGAACGCGGTTGTCGTCGAGTTCGATACGTTCGTCAACTTCGATTTGTTTAACCGCCGCCAACATCAATCGAATCACGCCTAAACGCTTTTTCTCGCCACTTTTCATGGCGATTTTCATTTCGTTTTTAATGTGTGCTAATAATTCGCTCATGAATTACAGCGCAGGACGACCGCGACGTAAATTTTTCAACGCATAACGCTCACGCGCCAATTTTTTCAAATGACGTTTAACAGCCGCTGCGCCTTTGCGTTTACGTTCGGTGGTGGGTTTTTCATACGCTTCACGACGACGAACTTCAGCCAAGACACCTGCTTTTTCACAAGCGCGTTTGAAGCGACGAATCGCGATGTCGAATGGTTCGTTTTCTTTAAGTTTTACTGATGGCATTAGGATAATTCCAGTTATGTTAAAATGATGAAGCAGTTTAGCGGCGGATTTGCCACATAGATAGAACCCGCGATTATAACCTTCACTTCTCTATTTTTCAAAAACTCAATGTATATTTTAGGCATCGAAACGTCTTGCGACGAAACTGGCGTAGCAATTTACCATTCCGAACGCGGGTTAATTCACCATTTACTTTACAGTCAAATCGAAATGCACAGCGAATACGGTGGCGTTGTGCCAGAACTCGCATCGCGCGACCACATTCGCAAACTCATTCCGCTGATTAAACAACTTTTGCATGAAAGTGAATTAACACGAATTGATATAACGGCAATTGCTTACACTGCAGGTCCTGGATTGATGGGCGCGTTGTTAGTGGGCGCGGCTACGGCACAAAGTTTAGCCTTCGCGTGGCAAATTCCCGCCGTCGCCGTGCATCACATGGAAGGTCATTTGCTCGCACCGATGTTAGAAGAAAATCCGCCTGAGTTTCCGTTTGTGGCATTGTTAATTTCAGGCGGACACACGTTATTGGTGCAAGTTTCAAGCGTTGGAAAATATGAATTATTAGGCGAGTCGTTGGACGATGCTGCGGGTGAAGCCTTTGATAAAACCGCGAAATTACTCGGTTTGCATTATCCAGGGGGCGTGAAACTTTCAGAATTAGCAAAATTGGGTCAAGCGCGATTCCGTTTTCCACGTCCAATGACCGACAGACCAGGATTGGATTTTAGTTTTAGTGGTTTGAAAACGTTTGCATTAAACACCTTCCAAAATTGCGACAAAACTGACCAGGATAAAGCGGATATTGCGTTAGCATTTCAAGATGCGGTTACCGATACGTTGTCGATTAAATGCCGCCGGGCTTTACAACAAACGGGGTTGAAAACGTTAGTCGTGGCTGGTGGTGTGAGTGCAAATACACAAATTCGCTCTACATTAACTAAAATGGTTACGAAAGAAGGCGGCAAAGTTTTTTTTCCCCGTCCCGAGTTTTGCACTGATAACGGAGCAATGATTGCGTATGCTGGTTATCAACGTTTCCTCACGAGACAAATTCAAAACCTAGAAATCTTCGCCCGTCCGCGTTGGTCAATGAATGATTCGCAATAAAAATAAAAATTAATCTTTGCAATTTTAAAAATCGACAGTATAATTGTCCTTCTTTTCAGGGTCGTTAGCTCAGCCGGTAGAGCACCGCACTTTTAATGCGATGGTCGTGCGTTCGAATCGCACACGACCCACCAAATAAAACAAAAAAACCAGCGTTAAGCTGGTTTTTTTGTGCCTGTTGTTTTTAGCAGGAATGTTTTAACGTTATAATTCATCTTTTTTAAATGCCTCTTTCTACCGCTGCAAGGAATTTTCCCTCATGACGCAAAACACCACCCATTTTGGCTTTAAACAAGTCGCCACCGAAGATAAAGTCAAACTAGTTCGCGGCGTGTTTGATTCCGTTGCTGGACGCTACGACATTATGAACGATTTAATGTCAATGGGTGTACACCGCATTTGGAAACGTGTCGCAGTTGATTTAAGCCAAGTCCGTGCAGGTTACAGCGTACTAGATTTAGCCGGTGGAACAGGCGATTTAACTACCTTATTCAATCAACGGGTCGGTGCAACCGGGCAAGTCGTTTTGGCAGACATCAATGCCGCTATGTTATGTACTGGTCGTGATCGTTTAATTGATCGCGGACTAACCGGAAATATCCGTTATGCCCAAGTCAACGCAGAATGCCTACCTTTTGCGGATAACACGTTTGATTGCGTGTGTATTGCTTTTGGCTTACGAAACGTGACCGACAAAGCTGCTGCGTTAAAGTCGATGCTCCGCGTGTTAAAACCTGGTGGCTGCGTAATTGTGTTGGAATTTTCCCACCCGATTGATCCGATTACCGAAAAAATTTACGACTTCTACTCGTTCAAACTGTTGCCACAAATCGGTAAATTCGTAGCAAATGACGAAGAGAGTTACCGTTATTTGGCGGAATCGATTCGAATGCACCCCAAACAAGAAGAATTAAAAACTATGATGGAAGAAGCTGGATTAGAACGTTGCAACTTTTTCAACATGACACAGGGCATCGTTGCTGTACATCGCGGCTATAAAATCTAATATGTTTTTAGAAACCCTCTTTCGTGCGGGACAATCGTGGCAGGAAAAAACTTTGGCCACATTGCAACTCAATGTCATCGAGTTTTTACAAGACGAAACCCGCGATTTACCTGCAATGGCAGAAGCTGAATTGTTTTATCAGCACGTTGCAGAATTGCAATGTTTTGAATTAGCTTTAACCGAAAAACTGAATCGATTAACCACTCAAAAAATGCAAGGAAACTAATATGATCATTGGGCAAATTGAATCTTACGATAGCGAAAAACAAACCGGCATTATAAAAAGCCAAGATGATTTTTTTGAATTCGATGCGATAAGTTGGAAATCTAGCGTACCACCAGATGAAGGTGATGAAGTGACCTTCGCATTGAATGATGGCGTAGTCGCAGATATGCGCTTAGTTGCCGAAACGATGAAGCCTGCTGAAGCGGTGAAAAGCAAATGGATTGCAACTTTATTGGCGTTGTTTTTCGGTTTTGCGGGCGGACATCGATTTTATTTAGGTTTTTATAAAATGGCACTGGCACAAATTGCAGTGACCGCCCTAACCCAAGGCTATGGCGTATTGTGGGGATTCATTGATGCAGTTTTATTGTTTGCAGGACATATCAATAAGGATGCGAAAAATCGTCCCTTGAAATAAATTCGAAAACTCAATATCTCAAACATAAAAAAAGCGCAGTTGAAAATTCAACCGCGCCTCTTACTCACAACATCACCGCGCTTTTTGAATCTTATTTAGCGCGTACGTTTGTTGCAGTCAAGCCTTTAGGACCTGTTTCAACATCAAATGAGACGGTATCGCCTTCATTTAAAGTTTTAAAGCCATCGCCTTGAATAACTGAATGGTGAACGAAAACATCTTCGCCGCCATCAGCAGGTGCGATAAAACCAAAACCTTTTGTGTTGTTAAACCACTTAACTGTACCTGTTGCCATTTTGAAACTCCTAAAACTAAAAAAATTACGGTTACACAGAACTTACAACATTGATAACCAGACAACCTACAACTAGGAATCTCTTAACTCAACAGCTGTCTTCTGACGGGGTTCATTGTAGCTGGTTTTTGAAATTTTGGGTTGTTTTTCTTTAAAAAACGAAGTCGTGAATCCACTATTTGCTTCATAAATTTGCATTTCATAACTCAATGCGGACACCCAACTCAATAACTTTTTCAACTGGAATTTTGAAAAATTCAATCGCGCTGCTAGCGTTGTTGAACAAGAAAAGAAAAATACCACGTCGCCACACAGGCATTTTGCTACGGCGTTTAAACGTAATATATTCATTGCCAACAAAAAACGACACATTGTCCAAATCAATATCCAAACCTTTTTTGTTCGCTAACGTCAGTGCGTAACGCACGTCCTGACTTTCTTTAAAACCAAAATAGAGTTTGACTCGATAAAACTGTTTTTGACTGCCAAATCGGCGAATTTTAATTTGTTGTTCTTCGTCATCAATATAAGGCTCATCAGTTGTCACAATTGTTAACACAATAATGCGCTCGTGAACAACATGATTGTGTTCCAAATTATGTAGCAATACTTGTGGAATCCCGTGCAGACTTCGTGCTAAATAAATTGCCGTGCCTTTGACCGTTACCAATTCGTGCGTATTTATTTTTTCTTCTAATTCTTCAAATAATACCTTTTTTTCGTCGATAGCTTGAGCCAATACTGCTCGCCCTTGAATCCACGTCGTCATGAGTAAAAATAACACGCCACCGATTACCAAAGGTAACCAGCCACCGGACAG
This sequence comes from uncultured Pseudomonadota bacterium, assembly GCA_903848935.1. Classification (GTDB taxonomy): domain Bacteria; phylum Pseudomonadota; class Gammaproteobacteria; order Methylococcales; family Methylomonadaceae; genus UBA10906. The sequence goes on from CAINHO010000004.1 coordinate 26,684, forward strand.
AATTTTTAAGCTGTTCGAAGATAAAAAGACGAAATCGATAATAAAAAATATGCCCAAGAACGAATAATTAAAAACAGGATGCCAATGCCATGAAGCTCGAATCACTATAAATGACAAAAATGTAGTGATAATCATCGTGCCAGTCACTGCAATGCCATAAGCCGAGGCTAAATTCGATGAAGATTTAAATGTTAATACAAGAATAATCACCGCAAACATCAATAGCCAATTGACCGTCGGCACATAGATTTGTCCAATTTCGCTGTCTGACGTATGCGTTACATTCATGCGTGGACAATAACCTAATTGAATTGCCTGTTTTGTCATTGAATATGCGCCAGAAATCACGGCTTGCGACGCAATCACTGTCGCGAAAGTCGATAAAACCAGCATCGGATACAATGCCCATGATGGCGCAAGTAAATAAAACGGGTTTTCAATGGCTTCGGGATGTTCAAGTAATAACGCACCTTGTCCGAAATAGTTACATAGTAATGCAGGAAATACGAAGCCAAACCACGCATAACGAATCGGTTTTAATCCAAAATGCCCCATGTCAGCATACAACGCTTCCGCACCTGTCATGACGAGTACGACAGAACCCATAATTAAAAAGCCTTTTACGCCTAATTCGCCCAATAAATGAATTGCGTAATACGGGTTAATCGCCATTAAAACTTGTGGTTGCTGAATAATCTGATTCACACCTAAAACTGCCAGCGTGATAAACCAAAAAACCATTACCGGTGCAAAGAGTTTGCCGATTTTTGCTGTGCCTCGTGCTTGAATCATAAATAACAGTACCAATACAAACAGCGTAATTGGTATCACAAAATTCTCTAATTTCGGTGCGATAACTTGCAAACCTTCCACCGCACTCAATACCGAAATCGCGGGAGTAATCACGCTGTCGCCATAAAATAATGTCGCACCCAAAATCCCCATTAAAATAATTAAATGTTTTCGGTTAGGATTATCTTTTGTCGCTAACGAAGCCAGCGCAGTTAATGCCATCACGCCGCCTTCGCCTTTATTATTTGCTCGCATAATGATAATCGCGTATTTGAGCGAAACCACCAACATCAGCGACCAAAAAATCAGCGATAACACACCCAAAATATGCGCTGGTTCCATCGTTAAATGTTCACGAAAAATTTCTTTAACTGCGTATAACGGACTCGTACCAATGTCGCCAAAAACGACTCCGATACTGCCAGCAATTAACGTGGCGTATTGTTTACTATTTAGTTGTTTAGTATTGTTTGAAGACATAAAAAGCCGATAAAAGATTAAAAATTAACCGCATTAACCCAAAAATGGGCGGCGATACTTAGAAAATAACCTAACAAAATGGCTGGCATCCAACGTAAATGGAAACCGAAACTGTAGCCTTCTTTGATTTGCCCCAACAAACCAACACCTGGTGCTGAACCAATTGCCAATAAACTACCGCCAACGCCCAACGTCAACGTTAATAACAGCCATTGTCCGTTTGGAATATCGGGGTGCATACTCAATACCGCGAACATCAATGTACCGTTATCCACAAATGCCGACGACAAACCAATCATGATATTTGCCAGCGTGACATTAATTTCGCCAAACAAATAATGCGCGGCTGCATCCAAATAACCGACAAAACCCATCGCACCAATAATCATCATTGCTCCGTAAAAAAACAGCAACGTATCCCAATCAACATCGGCAATGCTTTTGAAAACATCGAAACTTTTTTGAGTTTCAATAGCATTTTTTGGTGCTGTTTTAGTTAAGTAAAAATTGAAGAATTGCAATAATCCTAAACCTGCCATCATGCCGGCGGCAGGTGGTAATTCGAGTACAACATTTGATGAAACGGTAATCGCAAGAGTAACTGCAAACAAGAAGATAATACGTTTGCTGCCGCGTTTTAAGGCAATGGTTTGTTTAGAAATGGCGGGCGTTTCTTTGGGAACTGAAAAGTGCATGATGGATGCTGGCACTAAAAAGTTGATGATGCACGGAATAGTTAATGCGAAAAATTCGGTGAAATGTAAAATTTTATGCTGCCAAACAAATAACGTTGAAATGCCGCCTAATGGACTCATGGTGCCACCGGCATTTGCCGCGACCACGATGTTCACGCACGCTAACGCAATAAATTTTGGCTGATTTTTTCCTACCGCTAATGCGACTGCCCCCATTAACAAGCCAATTGTCAAACCATTCACAACGGTAGAGAGTACAAATGCTAACGCGCCAGTAATCCAAAATAATTGTCGATAACTGTATTGTTTATTGAGCAAAAAAATTCGTAACGCATCAAAAATACCACGTTCACTCATCGTGTTTAAATAAGTCATGGATACTAAAATAAATAACAACAATTCAATATAAGCCAGCAAATTACTTTCAAACGCGAGCGCAGCAATTTTGGCTTGTCCGTGCAAAGCATAATAAATACAGATGCTAAACCAAATCAATGCCGCACTTAATACCATCGGTTTCGATTTACGCAAGGCAATTACGTCTTCCGTCATGGCGGCAATATAGGCAATCATCGTCAAGGCAAGTGCAAAATAACCCACAAAATGATGTGTTAAATCTAATTGCAGTGTGACAGCTTCTTGAGCGAAACTTAACGAAGGCAAAGAAATGAGAACGAAACTAAAGAAATGACGCGCGTTGATAAGGCGAGGAATTTTTTTCATGTGAATTCGTGAAATGTTAAATGACGTAAATTAGCGCGGTATTCTAACTGTAACCGCTTCGATAAACTAACTTCAAATTGAAGTCAAACCATAAGATTGTTATAGTGACGGCGTTTTAATCGAACTTGAAAATCGCCGCCGCTAAAACAACGGCAACATTTTGGCGATGATTAAAATAGCGACTTTGAGACGCTTTAAAGCTCACACTGAATTTCGGGTTTACCGTTCGACCCAAGACGAACGTTTTCAAATACCTGCCTGATCTTTCGCTAGACTAATCACCCAAAACGCCTATCTACCCGCACAAAACCTCGTTTTTCTCTTTCATTAGAGCAACACATCAGCCGCCTAGATACCCACCGCGCTCAAGTTTTTAGTCACACGCGCCAATGCAGCGCAGGTCACAACAAGGAAAAATTACATGAAAAGAATGCTAATCAATGCCACGCAATCGGAAGAATTGCGCGTGGCGTTAGTCGATGGTTATAAACTTTACGATTTTGATATTGAAGTCCCATCTCAAGAACAAAAAAAATCGAACATTTACAAAGGGATTATCACGCACGTTGAAGCCAGTTTGGAAGCCGCCTTTGTCAATTATGGGGCAGAAAAACACGGCTTTTTACCGTTCAAAGAAATCGCCCCGTTATATCGTCGTCCAGTTGTAGATGTTGAAACAAAAGACGGTAAACCTGCGCCGCGTCGAGGAGTAAAAGATTTGATTCGCGTTGGGCAAGAAGTCATTGTTCAAATCGAAAAAGAAGAGCGTGGCAACAAAGGTGCCGCATTGACGACTTATGTCAGTTTAGCGGGAACGTATTTGGTATTGATGCCGAATAATCCCAAAGCGGGCGGCATTTCACGTCGTATTGAAGGCGAAACCCGCAATGAATTGCGTGAAGCAATGGGTGCGCTAGAAATTCCTGAAAATATGGGCTTAATTGTAAGAACCGCTGGTTGTGGTAAAAATGTCGAAGAATTGCAGTGGGATTTGAATTATTTGCTGCAATTGTGGGATGCAATCGACCGTTCTGCTCAACAACAAGCTGCACCATTTTTAGTGTTTCAAGAAAGTAATGTAATTATTCGCGCTTTACGCGATCATTTACGCACCAACATTGACGAAATTCTTATCGATGATCCCGAATCCTTTGAGCTGGTCAAAAGTTTTTTAAAGCAAGTCATTCCTAGTTTTTTATCGAAAGTACGGTTATATAAAGATCCAATCCCATTGTTCAACAAATACCACATCGAATCCCAAATCGAAATCGCCTACAACCGTGAAGTCTCATTACCTTCTGGCGGTTCAATCGTTATTGATCACACCGAAGCTTTAACGTCGATTGATATTAACTCAGCTCGCGCCACGAAAGGCAGTGATATTGAAGAAACGGCATTAAATACCAACTTAGAAGCTACCGAAGAAATTGCGCGTCAATTACGTTTACGCGATTTAGGTGGCTTATTTGTAATTGATTACATCGATATGTCATCAACAAAGCATCAACGACAAGTCGAAAATCATTTGCGTGAGTCGATAAAAATTGATCGAGCGCGAATTCAAACCGGACGAATTTCGCGCTTTGGTTTGCTGGAAATGTCGCGTCAACGGATGCGTCCTTCATTAGGCGATACGAGCCAACTCAATTGCCCACGTTGTAAAGGTCAAGGCACGATTCGGAGTGTGGAATCTGTGGCATTATCGGTGTTGCGAATCCTCGAAGAAGATGCCATGAAAAAAGGCGTAGAGAAGGTTATCGCGCATTTACCCATTGAATGTGCGGCATTTTTGTTGAATGAAAAACGTAGCGTGATTGAACGCATCGAAAATCGTTTGAAAGTGGGCATTGTGATTTTGCCGAGTCGGCATTTAGAAACCCCGTCTTACGATATTGAAATAATTCGAGAACGTGATCATCACGAAGAAAAGAACAGTTATTCGCAAATTAAAGCGGAAGCCATCAACATTCCTGACTTTGCTCAACAGGTGAAATACAACGCAGCAGCGGTGAAACCAGCGATAACCGAGTTTTTACATGATTCGCCTGCGCCGATGCAAAACAAAAACGAAGCGGCAATTCTGATTAAACGTTTTTGGAACAAATTAACGAAATCGATTTCGAGTGATGAAATTATCGATGATTTTGTGTCGTCAGAAAGTGATAAGGATGACGCAAATGAAACATCATCTGAACCGGTAAGAACATCCAAAAACAAAAATAACCGTCGCAATAAGAATAATCGTAATCAAAAACAACGCGGGACAAAACCAGTTGTGATAAATGAGGAAACGACCGTTTTGCCGTCAGAAAATACAGTGGTTAACACTGAAAATCCTCCTATTGAATTGAATGTTGAAGGCGGTGAAATTGCGGCGGATACTGAAACGGTACCGCGTAAAAATAACAACCGTAACAATTTGCGTCGAGGTCCAAATCGCCGTAAACCGCGTAATCCAGATTATAAAAAACCAGCGGCAGATGGAGATTCTACCGATTCAAATTCGGTGGAACATCAACATACCGAAGGGTCGTCGCAACCTACTTTTGAAGCGCACTCAAGTCCCAGTCCAAGTCATCCCAATTCAGATTCGAGTGATACCGACTCAAGTTCCGATTAAAAACGATTTTCTTCATTAAAAAATAAAGCGTGTTCGCGAAAGTGAACGCGCTTTATTTTTGTTTATTATCCGTGCATTAAGCGGCTTTCCTAAGTTGAGTAGCCACTCTTTTTGTGGTGTAATGACGCGGTTTTACGTCTTTACACCCTTCTATTTTTACTTTCAAAAGTTAAACAGAAGATTCCTCTGCAACTTGTTTGGAGCTTCCTTCAACTATGCAATTTACAATAACAAAAGGTTTAGACATTCCGATTACGGGAAGTCCTAAACAAACCATTGAAAATGGGAACGTGGTTAAATCCGTTGCCGTTTTGGGGTCAGATTATGTGGGTATGAAACCCACAATGCTGGTCGCCGAAGGAGACACCGTGAAACTCGGTCAACCTCTTTTCAGCGACAAGAAAAATCTTGGCGTTCATTTCACTTCACCTGCTTCGGGAGTGGTCAAAGCGATTAACCGTGGCGACAAACGTGTGTTGCAATCTGTCGTAATTGAAGTTCACGGAAATGACGAAATCACGTTTGCAAAATACAGCGAATCCGATTTAGAAAATTTAACCGCTGAACAAATTCAAGAAAATTTGGTTGCTTCGGGTTTATGGACAACGCTTCGCACTCGTCCTTACGGCAAAGTGCCAGCGTTGAACAGCAAACCGCATTCAATTTTCGTGACGGCAATTGATACACGTCCATTAGCGGCTGATCCTGCTGTGATTATTGCTGACCGTGCGGCAGATTTTGCTAACGGTTTAGAAATTATTTCTAAACTCATCGAAGGCAAAGTTTACGTTTGTAAAGCCACGGGCGCAGAAATTCCAACAAGTAATGCACCTGTTGTCGTCGCTGAATTCGGTGGCGTTCATCCCGCAGGTTTGCCAAGTACGCACATTCATTTTATTGATGCCGTTAATATCAATAAATTCGTGTGGCAGTTGGATTATCAAGCGGTTATCGCAATTGGGGCATTGTTCACAACGGGCAAATTAAACGTTGAACGAGTTGTGGCACTTTCGGGCCCAACTGTTAAAAATCCGCGTTTGGTTCGCACACAAGTTGGCGCGAATTTGACTGATTTAACCGCTGGTGAATTGGCTGACAATTTAGAAAGTCGCGTCGTTTCGGGTTCAGTTTTATTTGGACACGAAGCACACGGCGCGTTTGATTATTTGGGCGCGTACCATTTGCAAGTTTCGGCATTGCAAGAAGGTCGGGCGCGTGAATTATTTGGTTGGATGGTCGCAGGTAAAAATAAATATTCCGCAATGAATGTTTATACCTCAAGCGTTGACCGCAAAACAGATCGTTTGTTCCCATTAACCACCGATAAAAACGGCAGTAATCGTGCGATTGTTCCCGTTGGCGTTTATGAAACCTTGATGCCAATGGATATTTTGGCAACGCCGTTGCTAAAAGCGTTGGTGATTGGTGATTCTGACCAAGCACAATTGCTCGGTTGTTTGGAATTGGACGAAGAAGATATGTCATTGTTCACATTCGCTGATCCAGGTAAGCACGATTTCGCGCCTGTGTTGCGGGCGAATTTAACCAAAATTGAAAAGGAGGGCTAAATGTCAGTGAGAAAGTTTTTAGACAATTTAGAACCACATTTTGCCAAAGGCAGCAAACTTGAACGGTATTACGGCTTGTACGAAATGGTCGATACGTTCATTTATACGCCAGCCGATGTGACACGCGGTAAAACGCACGTTCGTGACGGCAACGATTTGAAGCGCACCATGACGTTTGTGGTGATTGCGACGTTCTTCTGTATTTTGATGGCGATGTATAACACGGGTTATCAAGCCAATTTAGCGATGGAAGCGTTAGGAACTAGCACGATTGATAACTGGCGCAATCTGCCGATGACGATTTTCGGTTACAGCACCATGAATCCATTCTCGAATATGATGCACGGCGCGTTGTATTTCTTACCAATTTACCTCACGACTTTAGCGGTTGGCGGTATTTGGGAAGTTGTATTTGCGACGGTTCGTGGTCATGAAGTCAACGAAGGTTTCTTAGTTTCTTCAATGCTTTACACCTTAATCATGCCACCTGATATGCCTTTATGGCAGGTCGCGTTGGGTATTTCTTTCGGTATTGTTATCGGTAAAGAAGTATTCGGCGGCACAGGCAAAAATTTCTTAAACCCAGCTTTAACGGGTCGTGCGTTTTTGTATTTTGCTTATCCAGCGTCAATTTCGGGCGATTCAGTTTGGACAGCAGTCGATGGTTACACCGCAGCAACTCCATTAGGTTTAGCGGCTGACGGAGGTTTAAGTGCAGTGACTGAACATTACAGCTGGTTCCAAACTTTCATGGGCTTTGAACCTGGTTGTTTAGGTGAAACATCAGTTTTTGCCATCATGATTGGTGCGGCATTCTTACTTTATACGCGCGTTGCGTCTTACCGCGTAATGGGTGGCGTATTTGCTGGTATGGTTGCAACTTCATTGCTATTCAATGTTATTGGTAGCGACACAAACCACATGTTTGCATTACCTTGGTACTGGCATTTAACTGTTGGCGGTTTTGCATTCGGTATGGTCTACATGGCAACTGACCCTGTAACCGCTGCAATGACAGACAAAGGTCGTTGGATATTCGGTGGATTGGTTGGCGCAATGACGGTGTTAATTCGCGTTGTGAACCCCGCGTTCCCCGAAGGCATTATGCTCGCCATTTTATTTTCCAATATGTTTGCACCGACGATTGATTATTTCGTCATTCAAGCAAATATCAGAAGAAGGATGAAACGTCATGCCTAAATGTGAAAAATTGAAAAAAGTGTGTGAAAAACTTGAGCAGTACCCGCAGTACCGAAAATTCAAAGCGTATTGCCAAAGAATTCTCGGTTTAAGCAACAATAGTTTAGAAAAAACCATCGCCATCGCGGTGGCATTATGTTTGGTTTGTGCGGTATTTGTGTCGATTGCAGCGGTGGCGTTAAAACCATTGCAAGTGACCAACAAAGAACTCGACATGAAGAAAAACATTTTAGACGTTGCGGGTTTATTGCAAGCTGACACCGACATCGAAAAAGCTTTTGCTGAAAAAATCGAATCAAAATTGGTTAATTTAGAAACGGGCGAATACGCTGAAGGTAACGCTGACGCTTACGATCAACGTAAAGCGGCGAAAGATCCCGCGCAAAATGTTTTAATTCCCAAAGACAAAGACATTGCTCACATTCGTATTAAAGCGAAATTGGCAAAAGTCTATTTGGTGAAAGAAGGCGGCGCGACTAAATCAATCATTTTGCCAATTAACGGTTATGGTTTGTGGTCAACATTGTACGGTTTCTTATCGGTTGAAGCCGATGGTCAAACGGTTCAAAGCATCAACTTCTACGACCAAGCAGAAACACCAGGATTGGGCGGCGAAGTCGTGAATCCAAACTGGCGTGCGTTGTGGAAAGGTAAAAAAGTCTATGCAGAAACAGACCAAGCGGCTTCTGACAAAGGTCAAATCGCAGAAGCGGACGTTGGCGAACCTGCATTGAGTTTAATTAAAGGCACAGTAGATACCAGCAAAGCGGGTTCACAATATCAAGTGGACGGTTTAGCAGGTGCGACTTTAACCAGTACAGGCGTAACTAACTTGGTCAGATATTGGACAAGCAAAGAAGGTTTCGCGCCTTATTTGGCGAAAGTCAGAACGGTTAAAGGAGCAAAATCATGAGCGAATTTTTGAATGATGAAACAAAAAAAGTTTTAGTTGAGCCACTCGTCGAAAACAACCCAATTACGTTGCAAGTTCTTGGAATTTGTTCAGCGTTGGCAGTGACTTCGCAAATGTCTACGTCATTGATTATGGCGTTGGCGTTGACGATGGTAACGGCGTGTTCAAGTGCGGCGATTTCGTCAATTCGTAACCATATTCCGAGCAGCATTCGGATTATTGTGCAAATGACAATTATCGCGTCACTCGTTATCGTAGTTGACCAATTGTTGAAAGCATTTGCTTATGACGTGAGCAAACAATTATCGGTTTTCGTAGGTTTGATTATCACCAACTGTATCGTGATGGGTCGTGCGGAAGCGTATGCCATGAAAAATCCACCGCTCGAAAGTTTTATCGACGGTATCGGTAACGGTTTAGGCTACAGTTTGATTTTGGTTATCGTGGCATTTTTCCGCGAAATATTTGGTTCTGGCAAATTGTTGGGAATGGAAGTTTTCCATTTAACCAAAGACGGCGGCTGGTACGATCCAAACGGTTTGATGTTGTTGCCACCGAGCGCGTTTTTCATTATCGGTTTGCTCATTTGGGCAGTTCGTGAATGGAAACCCAAACAACGTGAAGCGGTTGAATTCAAAATCATGTCGATTTCACATGGCGAACAAGGAGGGCATCACTAATGGAAGCCTATATCAGTTTATTTGTTAAAGCAGTTTTCATTGAAAACTTAGCGTTATCGTTCTTTTTAGGAATGTGTACGTTCATCGCCGTGTCGAAAAAAGTTTCGACTGCGATGGGTTTAGGCATTGCTGTCATGGTCGTGCAAGCGATTACGGTGCCTGCGAACAACCTCGTTTATCACACACTTTTGAAAGAAGACGCGCTGTCGTGGTTGGGCATTAAAGGCGTAGATTTGAGCTTTTTAGCGTTGCTCGCTTGTATCGGTATGATTGCGGCGTTGGTACAAATCTTGGAAATGATTTTAGATAAATTTTTCCCAGCGTTGTATCAAGCACTTGGTATTTTCTTACCATTGATTACCGTGAACTGCGCGATTTTAGGCGGCAGTTTGTTCATGATTGAGCGTGATTACAACTTCGGCGAAAGCGTGACTTACGGCGTAGGCAGTGGTTTAGGCTGGGCGTTGGCAATTACCGTTATGGCGGGCGTGCGCGAAAAATTGAAATACAGTGATATTCCAGCTGGTCTACAAGGTTTGGGTATTACGTTTATTACAGCGGGTCTGATGTCTTTGGGCTTCATGGCATTCTCAGGCATTCAACTCTAGGAAGGTAGCGTCATGCTGGAAATTATTTTAGGGATTATCATCTTCACGGGTTTTGTTATCGCGCTAGTCTTTGTGATTATCGGCGCGAAAAAGAAACTCGTGGCGGAAGGTGATGTTGAGATTGTCATCAATGATGAGAAAACAATTCACGTCCCGTCAGGTTCAAAATTATTAAACGCTCTCGCAGACAACGGTTTATTCGTGTCATCTGCGTGCGGCGGTGGTGGTACTTGTGGTCAATGTAAAGTCAAAGTTCATTCAGGCGGCGGCGATATTTTGCCAACTGAATTGAGCCACATCACCAAACGCGAAGCGGCACACGGTGAACGTTTGTCTTGCCAAGTTTCAGTAAAAAGCAACATGACCGTTGAAGTCGAAGACAGCGTTTTCGGCGTGAAAAAATGGGAATGTACGGTTAAATCGAATGACAACGTGGCAACATTTATCAAAGCGTTGGTGTTAGATTTGCCCGAAGGTGAAGCGATTCATTATCGCGCAGGCGGTTATATTCAAATCGAATGTCCTGAACACGTTGCGAAATACAGTGATTTTGAAGTTGCTGACCGTTTCCGTGGCGATTGGGATAAATTTAATTTGTGGAAATACGTTTCTACGGTGAAAGAACCGACTTTGCGTGCGTATTCGATGGCTTCTTATCCTGAAGAAAAAGAAATCATGTTGAACGTGCGGATTGCTACGCCACCATTTAATGCGCCTGATGCACCGCCAGGAATCATGTCGTCGTTCATTTTCAACCTGAAACCAGGTGATAAATGTATCGTATCTGGGCCTTACGGTGAGTTTTACGCGAAAGAGACGAATGCTGAAATGGTCTTTATCGGCGGTGGTGCAGGGATGGCTCCAATGCGTTCACATATTTTCGACCAACTTCGTCGGTTGAAATCAACACGCAAAATGTCGTATTGGTACGGAGCGCGTAGCAAAAATGAAATGTTCTATGTGGAAGATTTCGATATGCTCGCCAAAGAAAATCCAAACTTTACTTGGCAAGTTGCGCTTTCTGATCCATTGCCCGAAGATAATTGGACAGGTTACACAGGCTTTATTCATAACGTTCTGTTCGAGGAATTCATTAAGTCTCACCCCGCACCTGAAGATTGTGAGTTCTACATGTGTGGGCCGCCAATGATGAATAAGGCAGTTATCAACATGTTAATCAATGCAGGTGTTGAACCTGAAAATATCATGCTTGATGACTTTGGTGGCTAGACTTAGCTATGTTTCCCCACATGCGTGGGGGTGTTTCTATTATGCTGGATGATTTCGGCGGATAGTTATCTGCTTCTCCACATTTGTGGAGGTGTTAAAATCGCGGGGCATTAGAATCTTTCTGATGTCCCGTTTTTATTGCTTTTCGTACTTAATTTTAAAGAATTTTATTATGAGAATTTTTACCAATACCAGCAGGTTTATCATTTCAACTGTCATATTTTTTCTTCCCGTTTTATGCAACGCTGAAACGAAAAGTGATTTCCCTTCAAGTTTTTCCACGGTTAAAGCGATGATTGAACAATTTAGCGATTATCACGAAGAAAAAGGGACGTTTAAAATCATCAAAGAAAAGCCATTACATATTCAATTATCACCGATATTTTATGAGGGGCAAACTAAAGAGCAAGTTATTGGTGACGTACACCGCGCTCTAATTTATGGCGTTTATCGTTCATTTATCTTTACACCTGTAAATAAAATAACAGTTACGGCTATTCCAAAAGAATTTAACAGGTCAAATACGCTGAAATACATGAACGAATATAAAGTATCGGTATCTGTAGCAAGAAAAGATGCTCTTGATCTAGCCAAAAAGTATCTAAAAGTATCTTCTTTTTCTGAGTTAGTAACATCTAAAAAAATCCAAGACATAATTTATCCATATGGGTTTTCAAGTAGTTTTGATGAAATTTATCACAATGACCCACACGCGGTAGTTAGTCGTGACCGCTTTGTAAATGAGTTGTCTAAAAAGCAATAAATCAAACCATAATTTTTTACAAAAAAAGCCCCAACTTGCATCACCGCAAGTCGAGGCTTTTTTGTTTAAGCGTGATTGTGTTGTTGTACATAATCAAACAAAGCCTTGTTAATCATGTGCTGATAATCGCGTCCGCCTTTACTTTTAAACCACGTCAAAATTTCGTTATCAATACGAATGGCTTGCTGATTTTTGCTGTAAAACTTACCAATGACCGCATTATCCCAGTTTGTTTGTTCTGGAATATCACTGGTATCAATTTCGTCATTGGGTAAATTAGCTAACAGATTTAATTTTTCGATTTGTTGTTTAGTGAGCTTTTTCATAATGATTTCTCTCATGTTTTGTGGCTTTTCGAGCTGAAATTATGCGAATAATTTCGTGGTTATTTTTTTCGACAATACTGTGAGTAACCAAAAGCACCACAACATTGTTGACTAATCCTAGCGTTTGCCAACGCTCCTCGCCATTTTCGTGACGGTCTTGAATGCTGATGTGTAACGGGTCGTCGAAAACAAATTTTGCCGTTTCAAAATCAACACCATGTTTGATTTTATTTGTAGCATTTTTATTTTCATCCCAAATGAATTTCATTTTGTTTAATTCCTGTTATTCAATATGGAAGATGATAGCGTAAGACTATCATTCTGCCAGCGAATTTTTAACGATAAAAAACCCCGACTTGCATTACAGCAAATCGGGGCTTTTTTGTTTTCTACGTCACGGTGTTTTTGTGTTAAACGTGCCACTTTAACGATGGATTCAAGCGTGACGGACGTATTATTTGGATTTTGTGGTGGAGAAGATGTTGCAGAATTTTAGAAAATTGGTGCGCCCGAGCGGATTCGAACCTCTGACCTCAGCCTCCGGAGGGCTGCGCTCTATCCAGCTGAGCTACGGGCGCGTTTTGAAGTTGTGCATTTTAAACGAAAGTCGCGTCAATTACGATTAGATTCTGTACACACACAACTTTTGTTATTCACTCCGTTCGCTGGCTTGCGTAATCACACTGTGTGGTGGCACGCTGTGCGTTAGCCAAACATTGCCACCGATAATCGAACTACTACCAATTGTCACCCGCCCCAAAATCGTCGCACCAGCATAAATCACCACGTCATCTTCAACAATCGGATGGCGCAAATTACCTTTAATCAACACGCCATTTTCATCTTTTTGAAAACGTTTTGCACCCAATGTAACCGCTTGATACAAACGCACCCGCCGCCCAATAATCGCCGTTTCACCAATCACCACGCCTGTTCCGTGATCAATGAAAAAACTTTCGCCAATTTGTGCGCCCGGATGAATATCAATACCTGTCGCCGAATGTGCCAGCTCGGTAATCATTCGCGCCACTAACGGTGCGCCCTGCGTGTATAAAATATGCGCTAATCGATGATAAATCACCGCCATAATTCCAGGGTAACAAACCAACACTTCGTCGGGCGTTCGAGCAGCGGGATCACCTTCATAAGCGGCTTGAATATCGGTATCAATCAATGCCCGAACCGCTGGCAATTGTGCTGTAAACAAGCGTGTAATCTCAACTGCCTGCTGATGCGCCGCCTCGTCCACGCCTTCACTGCCCGAAACAAACTGTAATTCGCGCCGAATTTGTTTGAATAATTCATGCAGCACGCAATCGAGTGTATAACCGACAAAATAATCAATGCCTTCTTCAGTCAAATCGGGTCGTCCTAAACGATTCGGAAAAAGTACCGCCGTTAATCCGTCCAAAATCACTTGAAGTTCTTTGCGCGAAGGTAATTTTGGCGGCTTGTGGCGACGCTGGCGATTTTCTAATGACTGCACGCGCAATGCTCGTAACTGCGCGACCGCTTCTTCTACACCCCAATGGTATTTCGTTATTTCATTCATCATGTGTCTCTTAAATCATTTCAAATTTGTGTTATTTTACGACGTGGCATTCATTTTCACAGCAGATTGAATTATTTTGTTTTTTGTTTGAATCGTATAATGGCGCAGTTATTTAGAAGAATTATCGGAGTTTTCATGCCTCAAAACTTAAAATGCGATATTCCAGCAGGCATTGCGATTTTCTTTATCGCCATTCCGTTATCGCTCGGCATTGCCTTAGCATCGGGCGCACCGTTATTTTCAGGTGTAATCACCAGCGTCATTGGTGGTTTAATTGTCGCACCATTAAGTGGTTCAGCTCTAGGGATTAGCGGTGCAGCAGCAGGACTGGTTATTTTGATGCTCAACGCTATTGAAACGTTAGGATTTGCGGCATTTTTAGTGACAGTGATTTTGGCGGGCGTGTTACAAGTTGTTATGGGGTTGGCAAAAATGGGCAACATCGCACATTATTTTCCGAGTTCAGTGATTAAAGGGATGCTGTCAGGGATTGGTATTATTATCGTTCTAAAACAAATTCCGCACGCGGTCGGTTACGACAGTGATTACGAAGGCGATTTATCCTTTTTTCAACCCGACAATTATTCTTCGTTTAGCGAATTAGCCGAAATGTTGAAATTTTCATCACCCACCGCGATTTTTATCGCACTTATTTCGTTGGGGATTTTGATTTTATGGGAACGCCCAGCCTTCAAAAAAAGTAACTTTTTCCAAGTGCTGCATGGCACGTTAATCACGATTATTGTCGGTATTTTGATTAACGAATTTTTACAAAACTATTACCCCGATTTGGCGTTAAAAGAATCGCATTTGGTCAATTTACCCGTTGCCAAAAATGCGGGCGAATTATTCGAACAAATGCACAGCCCAGATTTTTCGCAACTCACAAATTCTGCCGTGTATATCAACGCGATGATGTTGGCATTTATTGCCAGTTTAGAAACGTTACTCGCGGTTGAAGCGGTGGATCGTTTAGATTCTTATAGACGTATTACCCCGCCGAATCGGGAGTTAATAGCCCAAGGTATTGGCAATATCACGTCGGGGTTATTAGGCGGTTTACCGTTGACGCAGGTGATTATTCGCAGTTCGATTAACATTCAATCTGGCGCGAAAACGAAAGCGTCTGGTTTTATTTCGAGCTTATTATTGCTAATCACGGTGTTTTTGATACCCGAATGGCTAAACAAAATTCCATTGGCGAGTTTGGCGAGTATTTTATTGGTGGTAGGTTATAAATTGGCACGTCCGCGCGTATTCCAAAAAATGTACCGTGCAGGGTTTTATCATTTCATTCCGTTTTGCGCCACGATTTTAGGGCTGGTTTTCACTAATTTATTGATGGGAATTGTCATTGGATTGGCGGCGGCATTGCTTTCAATTGTGTTAGAAAATTACAAAACTGCACAGTATTTTCGAGAAACACACATTGGTAATAAAATCGTTTTTCGCTTATCGGAACACGTTTCGTTTTTGAACAAAGCGACGTTAAAACAAACCTTTGACCAATTGCCAGCGAACTCTGAAATCGTGATTGACGCAACGCGCTCGAAATATATTGATTATGATGTGTTTGAGGTGATTCGGGATTTCAAAAAAGAAGCCCCACTCAAAAACATTCAACTCACATTGCAAAACGTGCGCGGATTTGGGATTTTAAAACCGGTTGAAAATGTCCAAACGCATACTTACGAAAGTCAGCAAATTCTTACACCCGCCGAAGTGTTGCAAATTCTCAAAGACGGCAATGCGAATTTTGTGAATAATTTGGAATCGAATCGCAATTTTCTCGAACAAGTCAACGACACCAGCGAGGGACAGTTTCCAATTGCGATTATTTTGAGTTGCATGGATTCACGCACCTCGACGGAATTGATTTTCGATCAAGGGCTGGGCGATATATTCAGCACGCGCGTAGCAGGAAATATCGTGAACGATGATATTTTGGGCAGCATGGAATACGCTTGCCAAGTGGCGGGTTCAAAATTGATTGTGGTATTAGGGCATACGCATTGTGGCGCAATTAAAGGTGCGTGCGCTCAAGTCAAATTGGATCATTTGACCGGTTTACTCGATAAAATTCAACCCGCTGTAGATTGTGTTTGTGCGAAACATGACGTGGCAGAAATCGGGCATAACGACGATTTAATTCAACAAGTCGCTGATAAAAATGTGCAGTTAATGGTGGAGCAAATCAAACAGCGTAGTACGGTGTTAAACAAATTATTGCACGCAGGAAAAATCAATATCGTCGGCGGAATGTATGATGTTGGAACGGGCAAAGTGCAGTTTTATTCTGTTGTTAATTTTTAATTTGAAAAGGCAAAAACATGATTATAGTCACAGGTGGCGCAGGATTTATTGGTAGCAACATTATTCACGCGCTCAACAAACAGGGTGAAGACGATATTTTGTTGGTTGATAATTTAACCAACGGTTACAAGATGCACAATATCGCGGATTTGAATATCGCCGATTATATGGATAAAAACGAGTTCATTGAGCGATTAGCGCAACCCAATTTCCTGACACATATTCGCGGTGTATTTCATCAAGGCGCGTGTTCAGCAACGACAGAATGGGACGGGCATTACATCATGGCGAATAATTACGATTATTCAAAACGCCTGTTGACGTGGTGTCAAACCAAACATATTCCCTTTATTTATGCGTCTTCCGCGTCGGTTTATGGCATGGGTGAAAACGGTTTTTCTGTCGATAGAAACTGCGAAAAACCCATCAATATGTATGCGTATTCTAAATTTCAGTTTGATCAATATGTGCGGCGCATTTTGCCGCGTGCGAATAGTCAAATTGTTGGACTGCGCTATTTCAACGTTTACGGTTCGCGTGAACAACACAAAGGCAGCATGAGCAGCACACCGTTTCATTTCAATAACCAATTGTTAGCAGCAGACGAAGTGAAATTATTTGCAGGTTGTGACGGTTATGCAGACGGCGAGCAACAACGTGATTTTGTCTATGTAAACGATGTGGTGGCTGTAAATTTATGGTTTTTGGAAAACTCACATAAAAGCGGCATTTTTAACGTCGGCACGGGTAAAGCTCAGACGTTTAATACAATGGCGCAAGCGGTTGTTAATTGGCACGGACGTGGAAAAATCAGCTACATTCCTTTTCCCGAACATTTGAAAGGAGCGTATCAAAGTTTCACTGAAGCGGATATTTCGAGTTTACGGGCGGCGGGTTATGAACGTGAATTTATGAACGTTCAACAAGGCGTGACGGATTATTTGAGCAGGCTAAATTATCGTGCTTGAATCACTGAATAATTTATTGCCGCAAACTCAATGTGGGCAATGTAGTTTTACCGGTTGTCGCCCGTATGCAGAAGCGATACTTCTCGGCGACGCAGATATTAACCAATGTCCGCCGAGTGGTGATGTAGGAATTGCAAAGCTGGCTGAATTTTTAGGAATTGCGCCGAAACCGCTTAATTCGCAGTTCGGCGAACATAAACCAAAAAGTGTCGCAGTAATTGATGAGGCACAATGTATTGGCTGTGTGAAATGTATTGCGGCGTGTCCAGTTGATGCGATTATTGGTGCGGCGAAATGGATGCACACCGTAATTACCCGCGAATGTACGGGGTGTGAATTATGCGTTGCGCCGTGTCCGATTGATTGTATTTCGATGCTGCCGTTAGAAAATGTCGATTTCGCGCCCACCAATTTACACGCCAAACAACGTTATGAAACTCGGAATCAACGCAAAGAAAAAGAAGCCATTGAAAAAGCAGAGCGTTTGCGACAACAGAAAGCGCGATTGTTAGCGGGTCATTGATAATCGCCGTATAACTTCGCATACAAGCCACTTTGTCCAATTAACGTTTCGTGTTTTCCTTGTTCACAAATTTCACCGTCTTCAAAAACGTAAACGTGATGCGCTTGTTTGACCGCACTCAAACGATGGGCGATGATAATAGTAGTTCGATTTTTTAGAAATTCCTGTAATGCTTGGTGAACTTTAAATTCTGTTTCGCTATCTAATGCTGACGTGGCTTCGTCTAAAATCACGATTTTCGGATTGGCGACGACCATTCGCGCAATCGCTAACCGTTGTCGTTGTCCACCCGATAAACGCATTCCGCCTCGTCCGACGATGGTTTCTAAACCGTGCGGCAAATCTTTCACCGTGTCAGCTAGTTGAGCAATCGTCAGCGCGTTCCACAATTGCGAATCGCTGGCTTTTTTGCCGAGCGTTAAATTGGCACGAATCGAATCGTTAAACAAAATCGGATTCTGCAACACAGTCACGACGTTTTCACGCACCACATCTAAACCGATTTGCTCAATCGGTACGCCGTTAAAACAAATTCTGCCCGATGTGGCGGGATATAAACCGATGATAATTTGAATCAGAGTTGATTTTCCACCGCCGCTTGCGCCGACTAAAGCGACTTTTTGACCGGCGTTAATGTGTAATTGAATACCATTGAGAATTTTTTTGTCACCATAACTGAAATGTAAATTTTCAACGCTGACAGAAACCGTTTGTTTATTCGTAAACGGATTTTTGTGATGTGGATAACGCGGTTCTTGGCGCAATGCAGTGAGTTTATTGATGCGTGATAAAGCCGCTTTCGCCCCATAAAACGCATATTGAATGTTTAAAATTTCCTGCACGGGTGCCATCATGAACCACAAATAACCAAACACCGCCAACATTTGCCCGATGGTTAAATTGGAATAAAACACCATCAACATCGCGCAAGCTCGAAAAATGTCGAAGCCAAACAAAAACACCAAAAAACTCAACCGTGATGCCGCTTCGCTTTTCCACGCAAAGGCACTGGAATTATTTTTAACGGTTTGCGCCAAATCAATCAATTGTTCGCAATAATGTCGCTCACGATTACTGGCACGAATTTGATGAATTGCCTCTAAGGTTTCAGTCAATGATTGCTGAAAAATTTCATACGCTGAATTTTCTTTTGCTTTGAGATGTTTCACATTTGCACCCACCACGCGGGTGAAATAAATCACCACGGGATTAAGCAACAAAATAAACAAGCCTAATTGCCAGTGCATCCAAAGCAAAATCGCCGCTGTTCCCGTCACCGTCAACACAGCGACTAATAATTTCCCCACCGTTGTACCGACGAAATTATCAATCGTGTCCAAATCTTTAATCAAATGCGTGCTAACCGTTCCCGAACCCAAACTTTCGTATTCTGCCATCGAAATAGTTTGCAAATGCCCAATCAATTCGGCACGAATCCGAAACACAATATCTTTCGAAATCAACGTAAATTGGCGCGATTGCCACACATTTAAAACCATCGCCAACAAGCGCAATATCACTGTCAACACTAAAACGGCACCGATATAAAGCAACGGCGATTGCCATTCGATTGGGGAAAATACGTTAATCGTTTGCACGACAATTGCCGGTTTTTTCAGCAACACTTCATCGACCAAAAGCGGCATCAACAACGGTATCGGCACGCTAATCATCGTCGCCAAAATCGCAATCAAATGTGCCGAAATTAACTGCTTTTTATGTTGTAGTGCAATCGACAGAATATAACGCCAAGTATAAGTTTGAGCGGGCATTTTTAGGCTTGCGAACTGGCTTGAGCCGCTTGTTCTGCATCATATTTTTTGCGTTTGTCGCATTTTTCAGTACAAACACATTCAGCGGCAGATTTACCTCCGCCACACGAACCTTTAATCGCATTACGTCCGAAAATCACACCGACCGCCATAATTGCAATCACTGCCAACATCACACCAAACGTCATTAAAAACGTCATTTCTTTTCTCCAAGAGTTTAAAAATAAAATTAGCTTTTAAATCTAACACAACCCGTTTCAAACACTAAGTTTTTAATGCGCCAATTGAGTATATTCATTGCAATTTAGTCAGTGAATTACACGATTTAACGGGCATTAAAAAAGCCAACGTTCGTATTTACACGAACGTTGGCTTTCTGTAAATTTTGAAACAGCCAAACCTAGCGATTCGACCGTTTAATCCATCGCGACAACCGCGACAACCTCTCATCTGATAATTGTTTCCATTGAAAATGCCATTGCCAATTCCCTTCGATAGTTCCCGGCGTGTTCATGCGATTCGAACTGTCCAGCTCTAAAATATCCTGCATCGGCAAAATTGCCAATCGCGCCACCGACGCTAATACACACTTCATCAATGCCGTCGCAATATCCGCATCCTTAGCAATCGCCAATGTTTTGCAAACCAACGTTCGTTCTTCAGGCGTTAATTTTTGCACCCAACCAACGATCGTATCATTATCATGCGTGCCGGTATAAACCACGCTGTTTTCTTCGTGATTTTCAGGTAAATACGGATTATCCGCCTCGCCACTGAACGCGAATTGCATAATTTTCATACCTGGCAAATTGAATTGTGTGCGTAACGCATTAACTTCTGGAGTGATAACACCTAAATCTTCGGCGATTAACTTAAGATTACTGAACTCCGCATAAATCGCAGTTAATAAGGCTTCACCTGCCGCTTTCACCCATGTGCCTTTAATGGCATTTGGTTTTTCAGCTGGAATTTCCCACGCCGCCTCCAATCCCCGAAAGTGATCAATTCGCACAATATCAAACAACGCGACTTGCGTCTTCATACGTTGCAGCCACCAAGTAAAATTAGTTGATTGCAAATAATCCCAATCGTAATGTGGATTGCCCCAGCGTTGACCCGTTTCAGAAAAATAATCTGGCGGCACACCGGCAACGACCGACATATCACCTTCGGGCGTGAGTTTAAACACCTTCCGATTCGCCCAAACATCCGCGCTATCGTAAGACACAAAAATCGGCAAATCACCAAAAAGCAAAACGCCTTGTTCATTCGCATAAGTTTTTAATGCTGTCGATTGTTTAAAAAAAATATATTGCTCAAACTTGACCGTTTCCAACGGTGTTTTTAGAAAAAAACGCACGTCATTCAACGCAGCGAGATTGCGATTTTTAAAGTCGTCTGCCCAATCGTTCCAACTTTTGCGATTGAACTTCTGCCGTAACACCATGAACAATGCGAAATCATCGAGCCAAAAATGATTCGTTTCGCAAAAATGTAAAAAATCGGCTTTTTCTGTTTCAGACGCACGAGCTTTAAATCCAGTAAAAGCCTTACTTAACAAACAAGCACGGTGAAGTTCAGAGTGATTGCTACAGGTATCACAATGTTCCTCGGCATCCAACCAACCATCCGCGACCAATGAATGCGAACTAATCAACGCTGGATTACCGGCGTGTGCAGAAAGCGATTGATAGGGTGAACCATCTTCGTGTGTAATGCCGAGCGGTAAAACCTGCCAAACACTCGCCCCTGCTTCGCGCAAAAAATCGACGAACTGATACGCATCCCGCCCCAAATCTCGACTCGGTAACGAAGTAATATGTAATAACACGCCAGCACGGCGTTGATTTAAAGTCGCTTTCATGTCGAAGATTCCAAGTTAATGTTCAGTGCCTTTTCGCATCGTGCCGCCCATTGCCGGCATTCCAGAGCCTTGTGTAAACGAAAGAGCCAAATAAGCAGGTGGTTTTTCGCCGAGCAAATAGTACAAATTGGTTAAATTCAGCCTAAATTGCTTTTCAAAACTGCTGACGGCATCATTTGGATTGTAATCACCGAAC
Source organism: uncultured Pseudomonadota bacterium (assembly GCA_903848935.1). GTDB lineage: Bacteria > Pseudomonadota > Gammaproteobacteria > Methylococcales > Methylomonadaceae > UBA10906. The sequence continues at coordinate 48,470 of CAINHO010000004.1, forward strand.
CACCAAAACCAATCAGAACCTTCACAAACCGCAAGTTGCAAATTCGCTTTTTCGCGCAATTCGTCATCCAATTCTTTAGTTACCATGACGCGATCAAACATTGTTTTAGCCGCGCCCAACATATCCCAACCACGGTTTTTGTCGGTGTCGCCAATCCACGTTGAAAATGTGCCATAAACCCAACTGCCAGCCACCAATTTTTTCAACGGTTTTGCCGCGACATTTTGCTTCACACATTCTGAAAACGTCGTCATTTGAATGCGTGGATGATTCGATAATCGTCGATATAACGCACTCAAGAAATAAATGCCATTTTCGGGGAAGTATTCCCACGCATTTTCGCCATCCATAATAATTGAAACAACAGCATCGGGAATTTCACGATCGGCAATGTGTTCCAAATGGTTGATCAAATCACTCACAGCATCATCGGCGTGCCATTTTGAATATTGAAAACCGATTAAATCTGATAATCCATCATCACGAAAAAAGCAGTTAATGTCATTTTTTTTCAATTGAAAAGGATGATAAGTGCTTTCGGGACGGGTATTTTCGGTGCAGGTCAAACTGTTATTTAATACCGCACCGCCACTTGCAACCCAAGTAAATCCAAACTCATCTAACATTTTGATGGTTTCTTCGCTCACACTGCCTTCTGACGGCCAGCAACCTTTAGGTGCAAAATCAAAAAAGCGTTTGAACGTTTGCACGCCTTTTTCCAAATGCCACAAAACACGTTCTTTACCGTTAGGATAAGACTCTAATTCGGGTAATGGCGCGTGTGGCATTGCTTCATGCGTACTTTTTAAATCGAGCAATAATGGCATAATTGGGTGTGCGTAAGGCGTGACCGATAATTCAATTTGTCCTTTTTCCGCCAGTTTTTTGTAGCGTGCCAAAACGTTCGAAAGTTGATCTGCAATAATATCAAGCATTTCTAAACGATTCGCCAGCGTGTAATTGCTGCCTTGTGTCAATAGTCTCTGCGCTCGTGGGTCGTTTAATTTAACCGTTTCGCCCAACCACGCTAAGTGATACCACATCAACAAATCTGCAATAAATTGTACATTGACGTATTGAACAATCTCTTTTTCAATCAGTAAATTCGCCGTTTTGACTAAATGCTTGAACTGTGGATAACGATTTACTTGCCGTTCTTCGTTCGCCTTCAAACAATTTTTAATAATTTTTAAAGGTGTACATGGGGTTTTGAAAATCGTGGCATCATCAACCAATGCCGCCAATAATTGATCAGTAAATAACGTCTGATTATGCAAATAATCGGTTACTTGACGGGCGTATTCTTCGATTTGCTCCAACAAAATCGGCGCGAAATTGACCACGACTTTGGCTTCAGGTGCAGCTTCTAAATGCGCCACCATATCGACGTAATCTTTAATAACGTGCAAATACGTCCACGGTAATTTAAATTCACCGGTCTGCAAATCACGGTATTCGGGTTGGTGCATGTGCCATGCAATGACTAATTTTAATTTTGTGTTATCGAACATAATGTCTTCTCATTCCTAACATTTCAGGGGTTACTAATACGACGCCACCAGGGCTGATGTGGTAGCGTAACTTATCTTCAGCGTAATTTTCACCGATAATCGTGCCTTCGGGAATGTCGCAACCTTTTTCGATGATGGCACGAGTGATGCGGCAATGACGACCGATATTTACATCAGGCAACACAATCGTATCTTGAATCGTGCTGTAAGAATTGACCCGTACATTCGAAAATAACAACGAATGTCGAACGGTTGCGCCGGATACCACACAACCACCAGAAATCATTGAATCGACTGCAATACCACGACGATCATCTTCATCAAAAACGAATTTTGCCGGCGGCGTTTGTTCTTGATACGTCCAAATAGGCCATTTTTTGTCGTACAAATTCAAATCAGGATGTACGCCAATCAATTCCATATTTGCCGCCCAATAGGCATCAATCGTACCTACATCGCGCCAATAACTTTGTGCGCCATTTTGTAAATCTAAGAACGGATACGCATTCACGACATGATCACGAATCACTTTTGGAATAATATCGTGACCAAAATCATGTGTTGATTCTGGGTCGTCCGCGTCTTTTACTAATTGCTCAAACAAAAATTCGGTACTAAAAACATAAATCCCCATCGATGCTAACGCCGTATCGGTGCGTCCTGGCATCACAGGCGGATGTTCAGGTTTTTCTACAAAAGCCCGCACACGACGATAATCATCCACATCCATCACACCAAAAGCGGTAGCTTCTTCGAGCGAAACTTCAATACAGCCAATCGTTAAATCGGCGCGTTTTGCCACATGATCGGCGAGCATTGCACCATAATCCATTTTGTAAATATGATCGCCGGCAAGAACTAAAATGTAATCCGGAAAACGGGTTCGCAAAATATCAATATTTTGATAAATCGCATCAGCGGTGCCTTTGTACCAAGAGTCTTCACTGTGACGTTGTTGTGCCGGCATTAAATCTACATACTCACCGAATTCGCCGCGTAAAAATCCCCATCCTTGTTGGATGTGGCGAATCAGAGAATCAGATTTATATTGTGTCAAAATGCCAATTTTACGAATGCCGGAATTGACACAATTCGACAATGGAAAATCAATAATGCGAAATTTACCCCCAAATGGTACGGCGGGTTTCGCTCGCCAATCGGTCATGTTTTTTAAGCGTGAACCACGCCCGCCTGCCAAAATCAAAGCAATGGTGTTACGGGTGAGCTGACTGACAAAACGATCAGTATTTAAATTAGATGATGTCGGCATGTTTAAATCTCCCAATTATTTATATAGATACACAACTTTTTTTGTTTGCTAAACTTCGCAAACATTATCTTACTACCTTGAGGCTATTCCTAGTGAAAAAGCAAGCTCCCGTTACCCTTGACTTCGATTCAGTCAAAATCGCCGCTGCACAGCATCATAATCCTTTTTGTGTGCTAGGTCGTCACCCCAAAAACAATAAAATTCATGTTCGACTGTATTTACCTTATGCCGAAACCGTTCATTTTACCCACGACAATGTTGCAATTTCGCGTATTGCTGGTACGGATTTTTTTGAATATATCGCCAAAAAAGGTGAATTACCGCCCCACTACCTAATTTCATGGTTGGACAAAGACGGTCACACGCACGAAAGCTATGATCCGTATGACTTCGGCGTGCAGTTGCCAGAGTTTGATTTGCATTTATTTGGTGAAGGTAAACATTGGCATATTTATCAAAAACTCGGCGCACATTTGCACACAGCAGATGGCATTAAGGGCGTGCTATTTGCGGTGTGGGCTCCGAATGCTGGACGTGTCAGTGTTGTCGGCGATTTCAATCGTTGGGACGGACGTTGCCACCCAATGCGGAGTTTAGGCGGTGGCGGTGTGTGGGAATTATTTATTCCAGAACTTGCCGAAGGGTGCGTTTATAAATTTGAAATACTGAATCGCGCCAGCGGTGAAGTGTTGGTTAAAACCGATCCTTACGGGCAGCAATTTGAATATCGTCCCGACACGGCTGCGGTAGTTGTCAATCAAAATACTTATGAATGGCAAGACACCAACTGGTTACAACAACGCGCTCAATTCGATTGGTTGCACCAACCGATGTCAATTTACGAAGTGCATTTAGGCTCGTGGAAACGCGATGCCCAAGGGCAATTCTTGAATTACCGCGAACTCGCGGCAGAGTTGGTCGAATACGTTAAAGAACTCGGTTTCACGCATATTGAATTGTTGCCGATTACTGAACATCCGCTCGATGATTCGTGGGGTTATCAAACCACCGGTTATTTCGCACCAACCAGTCGTTTCGGAACTCCAGACGATTTCCGTTATTTCGTCGATTGCTGCCATCAAAATAACATTGGCGTGATTCTCGATTGGGTTCCTGCACATTTCCCCAAAGATAGTTTTGCCTTAGCCCGTTTCGACGGCAGTGCGTTGTATGAGCATGAAGATCCGCGCAAAGGTGAACATCGTGATTGGGGAACGTTGATTTATAATTTCGGACGCACTGAAGTTCGGAACTTTTTGCTGTCGAGCGCAGTTTTTTGGTTAGAAGAATTTCATCTTGATGGTTTGCGTGTGGATGCCGTCGCATCGATGTTGTATTTAGATTATTCCCGCGAAGCTAATGATTGGGTGCCAAATTGTTACGGTGGCAATGAAAATTTAGAAGCGATTGATTTTCTACGCGAACTGAATACGATTACCCATCAGCAACATCCTGGCACCGTGATTATGGCGGAAGAATCCACGTCGTGGCCGCAAGTCACTCGTCCAACCTGGGCGGGCGGTTTAGGGTTTTCGATGAAATGGAATATGGGCTGGATGCACGATGTTTTAGCCTATATGCAGCAAGATTCTATTCATCGCCAATACCATCACAATCAGCTGACGTTCGGTATGTTGTATGCGTTTAGTGAAAACTTCACTTTGCCTTTTTCACACGATGAAGTGGTTCACGGCAAAGGTTCGATGCTGAATAAAATGATGGGTGACGAATGGCAAAAATTTGCAAATTTGCGCTTGTTATACACGTTCATGTTTGCGTATCCAGGTAAAAAATTGCTGTTTATGGGCAATGAATTCGGTCAAGGCACCGAATGGAATTTCAGACGGAATTTAGATTGGTACGTCTTGCAATATCCACAACACAGCGGTTTACAAACGTTGGTGAAAGATTTAAATCATTTATATATCAGCGAACCCGCATTGCATCAGTATGATTTTGAGCAACGTGGTTTTGATTGGATTGATTGCCATGACGTACAAAAATCGATTTTGTGTTTTCGGCGTAATCACGGGCAAGAGCATTTGATTATCGTGTTAAATTTCACACCGGTAATTCGTGAAAATTATCGCGTCGGCGTACCGGTAAAAGGCACTTATCGGGAAATTTTCAATTCCGACTCTGAGTATTACGCTGGCTCCAATATCGGCAGTGGCGTGATTGATTCAGATGATGAACCGTGGATGAATCAGCTGAATTCTATCGTCTTAACGCTGCCTCCTTTGGGCGCAGTCATTTTAAAAATTTAGTTTATTGCTGAATAGGCAACTTAAAAATTACGAATTATGAAAAAAATTCTTTTTGTCACGAGTGAAGTACATCCGCTTATTAAAACGGGTGGGCTTGCTGACGTATCGAGTAGTTTGCCTAAAGCCTTAACGGCATTGGGACAAGAAGTAAAACTGATTTTGCCGAATTATCACGGGTTGAAATTAGGGCAAATCCCTAATGTCATTGCGTTATTTCGGATTGGTCGTCATACGGTACAACTATTAGAAACGATGTTGCCTCACAGTAGCGTCGTTGTGTGGCTAGTGGATTGTCCCGAATTTTTTAATATGGCGGGCAACCCGTATGTAGATGCGGCAGGAAATGCTCACCCAAATAATGCCGAGCGATTTGCGTTATTTTGTCGTGCGGCAATTGAAGTGGCGATGAATCGCGTGCAGCTGAATTGGAAAGCAGACGTGGTGCATTGTAATGATTGGCAAACCGGCTTAGTACCGGCATTGTTATCATTGGAATATCAATGTCCGACAACGGTTTTCACGATTCATAATCTGGCGTACCAAGGATTATTTACCGGATTAACCGCTGCGTTGTTGCAGTTACCCGGTCAATTGCTTTCGCCGGATGGGTTGGAATTTCACGGCATGATTTCGTTTATTAAAGGCGGCATTGTGTATGCGGATAAAATCACCACCGTCAGTCCCACTTACGCGCAAGATATTCAAACGCCGGAATTGGGCTATGGTTTGGAAGGATTGCTAATCTATCGTGATGAGGATTTAACCGGCATTATCAATGGGGTGGATGGTGATTGGAATACAGAAGAAGATCCTCTGATTGCCCAAAATTACAATTCGTCTTCATTAAACGATAAGGTCATAAATAAAACCGCCTTACAAGCACGATTAAATTTACCAATTGATGAAAAAGTGTTTGTGCTGGGTTTAATTAGTCGATTAGTCGAGCAAAAAGGCATCGATATGCTGTTGGATTGTTTGCCTGAACTACTGACTTTGCCGCTGCAAATCGTCATATTGGGTGCGGGGGATAAAGAGTTTGAGCGTCGTTTGCAACAATTCGCCGCTGCCTATCCGCACAAAATGACGTTGATTGTCGGATATGACGAAGCGTTGGCACACCAAATTGAAGCCGGCGCAGATGTATTTTTAATGCCGTCGCGTTTTGAACCATGTGGTTTAAATCAAATGTATAGCCAACGTTATGGCACCTTGCCAATCGTTCGGAATACCGGCGGCTTGGCGGATACCGTGGTCGATACGTTGCCGGAAACGATAGCAAATCACACCGCAACGGGCTTTATATTTAACGATGCACACGCCGGTACCTTCTTGGAAGCGATTAAACGTGCCACACTTTTATACAGTTTTCCAGAGGTTTGGCGGCAGTTACAAGTTAACGCGATGAGCCGTGATTTTTCATGGCAAAACAGCGCGGCGCAGTATTTAGAGTTATACGAAAGTATTGAATAACGTGCCTGATTTAGACAATCGGCGGCAATTTGTCGCCGATTATTTTTATGTCCACACTCTGCCCCACTTTTAACTCTCCGCACTGATTGTGCAACGCATTTTGTCCAAAATAAATTTTGTTCTGCCACTTCCGCAAACGATTTAACGTCGTCAACGGCTCCTTGCCCACTTCTGCTGTTTTAGGATTTATGGCTGGCACTGAACAACGTGAACACGGTTTTGGCAAACGAAAATCAATGTTACCAATCCGAATTTCTCGCCACGAATCTTCGGCGTAAGCGTCACAACCAGCAATCACTAAATTTGGTCGAAACCGCGCCATTTCAATAGGGATTTCTAGCGCATCATTCAGCGCGTTCAACGAATTTTCAGACACAATCAAAAACGGAAAACCATCAGCAAATGCCACACGATCAGCGTCATTCGCGTAAGTTAAATCTACGCCACGCTTGGTTTCTGGCGGCAAATAAACCAATTGACACGGCATATTCAAAACCTCACTAAACCACGCATCAGCTTCGTTGGAAACGTGTTGCGCGTCACAACAATCTTTCCACACGGTACTTTGAATAATCGCTCCACCACTCGATTCAAGCGGCAACGTAAAATCTGCAAAATTCGGCGCGGATAAAATCAATTCAACATCCGTCAAACGGGTTTGAATTAACGCCATTTTCGGCAACCGGCGTTGACTGAAAAATTGTCCGTGTTCGTCAACCAACATCCATTGCCGGTCATAACGCAAACCCGTTTCGACCACGTCCCATTGTGCAACACGAATGCCCGCCAACGATTTTACTGGGTAAATAAAAATGTCGTTCAATGTCATAATAATTTCACTGATAAGTTTTTAAGGTGACTATCAATTGGCGATAATCGTTGATATTTGGTAAAAGTGCATCGTGAAAAATAACACGATAAAACTTTTCACCATTCATTTGGTAATGCAGAAAAATAAACAGCTTTGAAATCACAGTTGACGGCAAAATTTCAATCGGTTGAGTCGCACTTGCTTCGAGAATTTGCCAGCTATTTTCATCGTCATAATCTAATCGCCAATTTTCACACGCCAATCGTTTTAACGTAAATCCACCCTGTAACAAAATGAAAATCGCGAAACTTAATTTAAAAACCAGTGGCAACGCATTTAGAAAACACGCGATCAACGCTAACATATAACCCATTCCCAACAATCGAATGAGCCATTTTGACGTAGTAAATTGCCACGAATACGCTGCCGATTTCATCGTAAACCACACGCGCCGAGTTGTTGTTGAAATTGTTGAGCGCGATTAGCAACATTGTTTGAAATCTGTAGCAACCACGGTTTTTGATTATAAGTTTGCTTTTGAAAACCGCCGTGACCTTCATGATAAGCGAGGTACAAATTGCGCGTATCCGTTTTAGCGATACCCAGTTTTTTATAACTGGTTTGTGAATACCAGCCGATGAAATCACACGCATCGGCAAATTTATCGCGTTGGGCAGAACCATTGCCACTTTTACGTTGATAATCATCCCACGTTTCGTCCTTTGCTTGCGGATAACCGTAAGCACTACTGCCAAAACCTAACCATGAAAAAAATCCGCTAGGCGGCGCGGCATCGGCGACGAAATGCGATTCTTGGTGCATAATCGCCATTTGTACCGGCACGGGAACGCCCCATTTTTTATAGGTCGCGTTGCTGGCATTATACCAACCATGTTTTTGTTTAAATATCGCACACAAATTTTCGGTATTGCGCGGCGTAGTTGGAATAGTGCTGCACGCGGTTAAGACGTAAGTCGCGAAGCATAAAACTAAAACGGAAATTTTGGACATTCGATTCAGAAATAAAAATAAAAAAACGCGCTACGATGCTTTTGGCGCAATGCTGATAAAATACCACCTTTAAAGCAAATCCCCCAAACCCCCTTCAAAAAAGGGGCTTTTTTTAACCTTGAGCCTTTTATGACTAACATCCCTGATATTTTAAAAACCATTCTCGCTAAAAAAGAAGAAGAAGTCGCACGTCGTCGCATCCAAACCCCGATAGAATTATTGCAAGACATCGCCAGCGGCGTTGAAAAACCACGCGGTTTTTATGCCGCATTGCAACGTAAAGCGGCGTTGAAACAACCAGCAATTATTGCTGAAATCAAAAAAGCATCGCCTAGTCAGGGCGTGATTCGCGAAAACTTTCAACCGCTCACCATCGCTCAGGATTACGCCATGAATGGTGCGACGTGTTTATCGGTTTTGACTGATAAAGAATTTTTTCAAGGTTCAGAAGCGTATTTGCAAATGGTGCATGATCGTTGCCCGCTACCGGTTTTGCGTAAAGATTTCATGATTGATGCGTATCAAATTCATGAATCACGGGCATTGGGTGCGGATTGTATTTTGCTGATTGTCGCGGCGTTGGACGATGCCAAGCTGCATGAATTATCAGATTGTGCAACGCAATTGGGGATGGATATTTTGGTGGAAGTGCATGATGCGGACGAATTACAACGCGCGTTAACACTCGACACCAAATTGATTGGCATTAACAACCGCAATTTGCGGACGTTTGAAACCAATTTGCAAACGACATTAACGTTAAAAGATTCGATTCCGGCGGATCGTTTGGTGATTACCGAAAGCGGTATTCATACGCGCGACGATGTGGAATTGATGCTGACGAATGATGTTTATACGTTCTTGGTGGGTGAAGCATTTATGCGCGTAGAGCAGTCGGGGCAAAAAATGCGTGAGTTGTTTGCGCTGTAGATTTTATGAATTTCAAGAGAATACAAAAATATGAGCAGTCAACCAATAAAACCTACGATTACCGCAAGAATTCCAGTGAAAGCGGTTTCTCCCGGTACGTTTAATCGTGCTGACAATCAACCGTCAGAAGAAACAGAAATTGTAGAAGCGGTAGAAGAATCAAACGAGCCAGAAATTACCGTCACCATTCCTGTTAGGGCAATTATCCCCGTTAAATTTCGGCGAGCCGACGATCATCTCATTTTGGTGGCCAGTCACGCCTACTGGAAAGAAAAATTATGTGATGCCATTACGAATAAAGAAACGCTCGACGTGAAAGAGATATTTAAAGCGGATTCTTGTGATGTGGGTTACTGGTTGCACCACGCAGAAGTTCACCCACACGTCGCGCACTTGCAAAGCTATCATGATTTGGTGAAAAAGAATGCAGAATTTCACGCACAAGCCAGCAAAGTAGCGGAATATATCAACGCAAAAAAATATGATGCCGCATTGCGGTTAACAGAATGTACATCAGCGTTTGAATCCTCATCTAACGCGGTTATTGCAGCAATTTTTCTACTGAAAAAGGAATCTGACCATGTCAATAAACGCCACAACGGTCATTAAAATAGCAGCAAAATCGTTCTCCGTGACAGACGTGGGAACGACAATTTTTACAATTGAATCCGCAATGACAAATCAATCGCTTGAACATTTTTGGTCAACGCGCCAATCGAAATAAAATCGACACCTGTTTCTGCCACCGAGCGAATCGTTGTTAAATTGATATTCCCTGACGCTTCTAATTCCACTTTTTTCGCTGTTAATTTCACCGCTTGGCGTAACTCGTCAAGCGTGAAATTGTCCAACATGATTCGATTCGGTTGGGCGTGGAGAGCTTGTTCAAGTTCTGCTAAATTTTCGACTTCTACTTCAATCGGTACATCGCTTTGTTCACGAGCAATTCGCACGGCATCGGCAATTGAACCCGCCGCCATAATGTGATTTTCTTTGATTAACACGCCATCAAATAAACCAATTCGATGATTAAAACAGCCGCCACATTTTACCGCGTATTTTTGTGCGACTCGCAAACCCGGAATGGTTTTGCGCGTGTCCAACACTTTACATCCCGTCCCTTGAACAGCATCCGCATATTGGCGCGAAATCGTTGCGGTTGCGGATAAGGTTTGCAGCAGATTCATTGCCGTCCGCTCGCCTGTTAATAAGCCACGCGCTAATCCCGAAAGCGTACAAAGTTTGGTATTCGCCGCTACAAAATCACCTTCGGCAACGAACCATTCAATAGAAACATTTGCATCTAAATGTTTAAAAATTGCGTCGAACCAGTCGCGTCCGCATAAAATCATTGGTTCGCGAGTTAATAATTCAGCCGTCGCGTGTCGATGTTCGGAAATAATCGCTGCTGTAATATCGCCGCCACCTAAATCTTCTTCTAAAAATGGCAAAATGTTTATTGTGTTTTTCATCATCATATTTATCTCGATTACGGTACAAAATCGTTGGCTACTAAACTACTCACCTTTATTCGCGTTTATCGCCTCGACAAAGGCTTGCATTTCATTATTTTCAACACGCGAATAAATTTCTAAAACGGGCAATGTTAAATCAATCGACGTAAACGTAATTTCATCATCAATGTAATAAAAACTTGATTGCCAACCTTCGGATTTGCGGCAAACTTCAATTTCCACGCGGTCTTGTTCAATCAAAACGTATTCTTCTAAACTGGAAATACTTTGATAAATTTGACGCTTCAACGTGCGGTCATATTTGCGCGTTGAATTCGACAACACCTCGACAATAATGCGCGGCGATTCGGTGTAATAGTCGTCATTTCCATCATTGTTACAAACAACCATCGCGTCAGGATAAAAGTATTTTCCACCTTTATCCGCACGCAGTTTAATGTCAGAGCTGAAGGCTTCACACGGCGTGTTTTTTAAATGATGGTGTAATGCGCTAAAAACATTACCAAGCAATCGCTGGTGATTTTTGCTCGCCCCCGCCATCGCATAGACTTCGCCATCAATGTATTCGTGTTTAATCTCGCTGATTTTTTCACCTTCGAGGTACGCTTGTTCGCTAATGTAATCAGTTTTGTAATTAGGCAAGCTCATTTTTCTACTCCAAATCGAAAAGTTAAAACACGTTGCTATAACTGTCGCGAACTTCTTTCAATTCCAACGCTAACTCACGGCGAATTTGAAAATCCCGACGAGTATGTGCGATGTTGTAGGGAATAAGCGGGTTGCGTTCGTATTTTACGGCGGTGCGAATAATACCAATCCATTGTCTATCGTTGTCTTCCATTTCTTTGAAACGATTCCGAATGCGTTCAAGTTCTTGATTACAATAAGTAATGAAACCCGCTGCGTAAAACACGCTGTTTTTCAAATAATCCTGCAACGCGGCTAAATCGCCGTTAATTTCATCAACAACTTGTTCAAAATTGGTCGGTTCAAAGGCTTTTTCAATTTCTTTTGTAGGCGTTACTGCTTCCGAAATCACGGCATCAACAACGGTTTTTGCGGCATTGCGGGTACGCCCAGCGGGTACGGCTTTATTCAACACCGCCCATAAACCATAACGCAAATAATGGGTCAAACCGCCTTCTTGTTTGGTTTTGTCGCCACCTTGATAAAATGCTTCTAAGGTTTTGATTTCGGCGGCGCGTTCACTCAATAAACGATCACGAGCTTGCAATGGTTTGGCAATAAACGCTTCAACTGCAACCCGTCCAAATCGTAAAAATAACACCTGAAAACCATGACGAATGCGTGCTTGTTCGATACCTTCATCTAAATGGGAGTGCAACAAATTACGACGCACATCTTCAGTTTCCCAAAGTAATTCCTGAATTTTTCGCACAATACCATCAATCAACGCTTGCAAGGCTTGCGCGAGTTGGTCGGTTAATTCGGTTTCAAATTTCTTTTGAATTTCGCGGAATAATTCCTCGCGAATTTTGTAATTGCCTTCGCGAGCATCGGGCATCGAAAGTGTGCCACCAGCGGTGTAAATCCGTTTTAATTCGTCGGGTTGAGCGGTGATTAAATTCGATAATAAGGCTTCAATTTTTTGGTCATACGCTGAACGCAAAGCCGCGAGTTCTTCATGTTCTGCACCTAACGCATCCGCTTCGGTGCGACCTTGAATGCTTTCGGCATACCACATATCAAAATCTTTTTTGATACGTTGCCATTCGCGTCCCCACCATTGGTTAAATTCTTTGCCGAGCAAATCATCTTCTTGACGGTCATTTTCAGCGACTGTGCCGTAAATTGGTTCGAGTTTCGTTAAAATTTCGGTCGCCAATTGGCGCGTCGCATTGACCAATGAATCACAGCGTTTTTGCAAAACGCCTGAACGTTCGTTATCGATGTAAAAATTAACGGCATCTTTTAACGCATTCATGCCGTCGGGAATGCCTAATTTTTTCAGCTTGTTTTTATCGTCGGCACTTTTTGAACGCCGCAACGTATCATCAGTTGGAATCCCAAATTCGACCAAATGTGAACGCGCACAAACTGGCAATAATCGACGTTCTGGCACATTCGCCCAAAACGTTTTGTGCTTCGCTAACGTGTCACGAAAATCAATTTGATCATCCATTGCGTCGGCTTGTGTCAACACAACAAAGACTTTATCCGACACACGCAAACTAGGATCTTCGGCATCAGCGACGAGCAACATTTCTTTTTCAGGGCCAGTAATCGACGGCTGTTTCATTTCTTTGGCGTAAATAATTGCATCGCAATTTCGCAAACGATCAACGGCTTGTTCGGCGTGCATCAAAATGCCCGAATTAAAACCGGGGACATCGTGAAAAATAATGTCGCGATCACTTCGTAACCGCACGGTTTTCAATTGAATGCGTTTAATCGCCAAGGCTTGAGCGCGGTTTTTGAAAATCGCCGATTGCAATAATTCACTGATTTCGCCAATGTCTAAAAAACTTTGTTTGAAACCGTTTTTTAACTTGGTGAATTCATAGATTTGATTCAAATTTTTTTCGGTGTCGTTGAAATCCTCTTGGATTTCTTTCTTTTCTTTGTCGCTCAACAACGCACCAGCTAACGCATCTTGACGTTGTTTTTGCAACATCGCAATTTCTTCACGACTGTAATACTGAATCGAAAGTAATTGGTCTTGTTCGGTTTGTGCTGACCAAATTTCGGTACTGGTGAATGTGCAGCGTTCACGCGCAGATGGCAGAATTTCTTGCCCTAACCACGCATTGAGCAACGCGCTTTTGCCCGCTTTTTCCAAGCCAATCACCGCGACTTCAAAGCGATTCGCGCGTAAGCGTTCGAGTTGGCGATTTAAACGATCATGTTCAACTTCGAGTTTTTGCAGTGTTTCAGGCGATAACTCCACGCCGGTTTTATTACTCAACGTCATCAGCTTATCGGATAAAACCGATGTTTTTTCTAAGCGCGTGAGTTGTTTTGCACAAGTTTCTAGCCAAGTTGCCATAACGTTTCCAATTAAAAGGAGTTTTAAAAATGTGGCAAATTCTACCACACCGCTACATCAAAAAAGCCCGCTTACTTCGCGGCAGGCGGGCTTTCTTATTTCAAACAACAACGTCAATTTCGATACAGCGGAATCAGCGCAATGCGTTTGTCGATTTTCGCCGCCAAAGCCAAATAAGCGGGACTTTGTGTCGATTCAAATCGTTGTTTAAATTCGGCTGCGTTCATGTGTTCCGGTAAATCACGCGGATCGGGCATAACATCTGCGTAATCTTTAATTTGCGCGGTCAAGTATTGAATACGCCGCGCACTTTCAGGCGATGACACCGCTAACTCGCCAAATCGACTCCCGGCTTTATCCGCCGCTAAATCCACAAAACTAAACCCGCTGCCACCCGCTTGCGCGTCGCTCAACTCCTTCACTTCACCCAACGCATTCGCCACCTGACTGTTTGTCGAAGCCGTTAATGCGGCTGCTCCCATAAAATGTCGGGCTAAATCTTCACGTTTATACAAAAACGCCATGTATTTGGGATTATCCGTTGCATTGACATAATCGTTAATGGCTAAAATTGCACTGCGATTTTCTTGAATTGCGGTGTCCAACGTAGCGCGTTGATACACCAATTCAAACACCGGTTTCAACAATTCCGCCAACGACAATCGCCATTTTGAATCATGTTGCGTGACGACTTCAACGAGTGTTTGTCGGTAAATTTCGCGACTTTCCGCATTCACCGTGTGACTGGGCGAATTGGCTTCATAGAAAATTGTCAGCGTATCGGCTGCAATTTCGACGCGCTGAATGGGGGCTGTCGCCAGAATAAAATAATCATTTAAAAACGAGTACCGAATCAGCGCGTGCATCATCCAATCCGCGAGTTTTGCGGGTAACAGCAGCTTGCCGACTTTAAGTTTTGTGATGCGCGGCAACGTTTCACCGACTTCACTGCCCAATCGAAAACTGACATTAAAATAATTCGCCAGCGGATTCGATGGAAGTTTAAGTGCGAAGGTGCAACGCAATTTTTGATTCACCAGCGCAATGTGTATCGCACTTTGACGGTAACGATTGAGTAAATAATTTCCCGCTAAATTCAAATCCGCTTCGGTGAGCGTAATCGCCGCAAGTTCATCGGGTTTGATTTTCGTACCTTCATGCAGAATTTTTCGGGCTTGTGCGATATGTTCAGACGTGAGCATTTCAAGCGGCGGCTGATTCGTTTCAGAACTCAACCCGCTGATAAAGACAAACATCCCCAGCAAAAATACCAGCGCGAATAATCCTGCGATACTACGAAAAAAAATGAGCAGATAAACGTGGCGCATGATTACTCGACTTCGAGTTTTAATCCGGCCACTTTTAAATGTTCCACTTCATTCAATAAATCTGCGTGCGTCAACGGAGCGGTATCGAGCCAGCCAGCGGGGAATCGTAGTTTGATTTTTGATTTTTCAGGACGGTATTCAAAAGGCGGCACGGCGTAATCTTGACGATTTCGATGTAATACCACTGCAAGCCGCAGCAATAATGCTAATTTCGGGGCTTCGTCGTACCACGGAACGGGTAAATCAACGAAAAGTTTTAGCGCAAATTTACGCCGATGCGCTCGCACAATCGTCGCCAACAAAATTTGATCTTGACGTGAAAAGCCCGAAAAATCGCCATTTTCGATTACATACGCACTGTGTTTATGGTATTGATTGTGAGCAATATCACGTCCGAGTTCGTGTAAGTCCGCCGCCCAATGCAAAAACTTTTGTGCTTCTTCGTAATCAATTTGAAAATAATCGGCAGGCAATTGCGTCAGCAAATAATCCAACGTGTGTTTGATGCGTAGAGAGTGCTGATCGTCCACATGGTAACTGTCGGCCACGCTGCGTACCGTCGCCGAACGAATATCGTGATCATAAATGCGCCCCAATAAATCGTGAATCAAACCTTCACGCAACGCGCCATCCGACACGGTCATCTGGGTGATATTCAAACTTTTAAAGGTTGCATACACAATCGCTACGCCGCCTACAAAAACGGGTAAACGTTCCGGATCGAGATCAGGTAAATTTAAAGCGTTGATGTGTGAACAAGTATAAATGTGTTGCACCAGTTGCTCTAACCCGTCGAGCGTGATGCCGTTTTTGCTCCAATTTTTCGCAAATAACACTTTATCAATCGCGCGTAAACTTCCCGATGCGCCAATGGCTTCGTCCCAATTTTGCCGTTGAAAATTTTGCTGAAACGGCTCTAAACGCTGTTGAGCAAAAATCACTGCTTGATTAAAGGCTTGCTTCGACAATTTACCATTCTCGAAATACAAATGACTCACCGTTACGCAACCCATCGGCAAACTTTCTTTGTCGAGCGGATTATCGCCGGAACCGATGATGTATTCCGTGCTGCCGCCGCCAATATCCATCACTAAACGCAATTTTACCTGACTGCTCAAACTGTTCGCTACGCCTTGATAAATCAGCCGCGCTTCTTCAATTCCCGAAATAATATGAATCGGATGATTTAAAGCGCGTTCAGCTTTTTCTAAAAATTGCGCGGCATTTTTGGCGGTACGCAATGTACTCGTGCCAACAATCCGCACACTTTCGGGTGGAAAATTGCGAATACGTTGACCAAAACGTTCTAAACACGCTAACGCGCGGTCTTGCGTGAGTTCGTCAAGATAATTTTTTTCGTCTAAGCCCGAAGCTAGACGCACCATTTCTTTTAAACGATCAACGGTTTTCAATTTACCATCAGTCAAACTGCAAACAATCATGTGAAAACTGTTTGACCCTAAGTCCACAGCGGCAACGCAACTCGGTGGTTTTTTTAACACGGAAAAGTCCTATTTTTTGAATGGTGAGTGATTGGCTCATTTTACCGTTTATTTTTGATGTTTTTAATTAGTTGAACGGTGCATTCAAACCGTCAATGATTGTTTGTTTTATAATCACCAAATCGTCTTCACAGGATATTGCACAATAAAACCGTCACAGGTCAAAATCGTCAAATCATGCTCAATCGCTTGGCAAATTAACATTCGGTCAAACGGGTCTTGATGATGTTTCGGCAACGTTTTCAAATGAAAAATGGATTTTTCCGTCAACGGCAACGTTTCAATTTCATGTTTGATGCGCTGCGACGCAATAAATTCTTCCGCAGGCGACGGCAATGGTAATTTCCCAATGCCATTTTTTACCATGATTTCCCACACTGAAACTGAACTTAAAAACATTTCATTTTTTGGATTTCTGAAAATCTGCCGCGCATTTTCACTTAATTCTTTGGCATCCGTTGTTATCCACAAAAACGCGCAAGTATCGAGCAACACTTTCATGATTCAAAACCTTCAAACGCTCGAATTAAATCATCTGGCAAGGGTTCAAAAAATGTCGCTGGCACTTCAAATTCTCCTTTCGCTAAACCAATCGGACGCGGTTTTTTAAACTCAATAATCGTGGCTTTTCTCATTAACCGTCGTTCAATTCGTTGCACAAATTTTTCAACCATCGCTAATGGCAAATCGTCTGGAACATTGATTGTTACTTGCATTGCGTTCTCCTATTTCCCTTCAATAATTTTGATTTCATCTTCACTCAACCCATAAAGCCCATAAACCAACAGATCAATCTCACGTTCCAACGCGCTGGTGTCGTTGCCGGCTTTTTTATCGGCAAGGATTTTGTCCACTAACGTGATAAACGGCTGTTGCTGGTCGGCGGTGATTTTTGGAATGGGAAAACTAGCCAATTCATTCACTTTGAATTGTGGAAAAACACCTCGTTGCATTTTGCCAAATTTATGAACGAACCAATAAGAAATCAAACGTGAATTTAAAACCGCCAAAATAAATTCGGGCGATTCTTTGAA
>CAINHO010000005.1 GCA_903848935.1 uncultured Pseudomonadota bacterium
GACGGCGGTGTTTGGCACCTCGATGTCGGCTCATCACATCCTGGGGCTGAAGCAGGTCCCAAGGGTATGGCTGTTCGCCATTTAAAGTGGTACGCGAGCTGGGTTCAGAACGTCGTGAGACAGTTCGGTCCCTATCTGCCATGGGCGTTTGAGATTTGAGGGAAGCTGCTCCTAGTACGAGAGGACCGGAGTGGACGAACCACTGGTGTTCCAGTTGTCATGCCAATGGCATTGCTGGGTAGCTATGTTCGGACAGGATAACCGCTGAAAGCATCTAAGCGGGAAGCCCCTCCCAAGATGAGATCTCACTGGAACTTTAAGTTCCCTAAAGGGCTGTCGGAGACTACGACGTTGATAGGCATGGTGTGGAAGTTCAGTAATGAATGTAGCTAACATGTACTAATTGCCCGTGAGGCTTGACCATATAACACCCAATCAGTTTGATGGTGTTGCAGTAAACTTAAACAATGCTTGAGAGACTTACAGATTTTCATATCAAACTTCTAGCGAAGTTTGGAAACCAGTTTGCTTGGTGACCATAGCGAGCGTGAACCACCCGATCCCATCCCGAACTCGGAAGTGAAACCGCTTAGCGTCGATGATAGTGTGGCAGTTTGCCATGCGAAAGTAGAGAATTGCCAAGCTCTTATTTTTTACAAAAAGCCCAAAATCCGATGATTTTGGGCTTTTTTGTTTTAACGACAAACGAAATTTGACGGTTTAATTATGGATACTCAGGACTTTTTTTCTACGCCGTCATTACTTGCAAATATGGGTGCACCATTCCTTTTGGGGATTGCGGTCGGCTATTTTGCAAAAAAAATGCTTCGCACCGCTTTATTTCTAGGTGGTGGAATGGTTGTTATGTTGTTTGCTGCAGAATATTACGGTGTGGTACATATTACCGATACGCAACTTTTGCACGCGACAGATGTTGCCACTGAAGTGGCAAAAAGTTCGAGTGATTTTTTATTAAAACGGTTATCACAATTCACGGTTCAAGGTGTGAGTGCGACGGGTGGTTTTTTACTCGGTTTCAAATTGGGCTAAAAATTGTTTGGATAATGAGGTTGACTGTAACTGTTCAATTTACACAATTGATTGAACTTGAAAAAAGAAAAATCATAGAAAAGTTGCACCTAATTACCGTCTATACTTGAGCCATCAATTTTTAAACCATTTTCATACTTATAAAAACCATGCAAAAATTACTAAGCACTGCCGCGTTATCCGAATTCCGTTTAGAAAAATTACTTTCTGAATTGCAAACCGTGCAACCTGATATTCAAAAAGTTGCCGCCCGATTTGTGCATTTTGTCGTGGGAAATTTGAGCGACGAACAACAATCAATTTTGGAACAATTATTAACTTACGGTTCAACCAAAACTATTGAAGCATTGGGCGAATGTTTGTTAGTCGTGCCACGTTCTGGCACGATTTCACCGTGGTCAAGCAAAGCCACGGACATCGCGCACCGTTGTGGATTGACTGACATTCAACGTATCGAACGTGGGATTGAGTATTTTATTGTTAGCAACTCGCCCTTGAACGAAAACATTGCCAAAAAATTGCATGACCGCATGACGCAAACAGTTGTCCGCAACCAAACGAATTTGGAACTTTTCGCGTATCATGAGCCACAACCATTGCAACGTGTGAATGTAATTGAACAAGGTCGTGACGCGCTGGTTTCGGCAAATACGATTTTAGGTTTGGCATTATCTGCGGACGAAATTGATTATTTGGTGGACGCATTTCAACAGCTCGAACGCAATCCGACCGATGTTGAATTGATGATGTTCGCACAAGCAAATTCGGAACATTGCCGTCACAAAATTTTTAATGCTGATTGGAGAATTGACGGCGTGGAACAGGCGCAAACGTTGTTTAAAATGATTCGTCACACGTCCGAAGTTAGTCCGCACGGGATTTTGTCGGCGTATCACGATAATGCGTCAGTGGCTGAAAACGTACCAACACAGGTTTTTATTCGCAATCCACACACGGGCGAATATGCGTACACCGAAGAAGCTGCACATTTGTTGATGAAAGTCGAAACGCATAATCATCCGACGGCAATTTCACCGTATTCGGGCGCGGCAACCGGTTCGGGCGGTGAAATTCGTGACGAAGGCGCAACAGGTCGCGGGTCAACACCAAAAGCAGGTTTAACAGGTTTTTCAGTTTCACATTTACAAATTCCAGATTTTGCACAACCTTGGGAACAAGCCAATGGCAAACCTGAACGCATCGCTTCGGCGTTAGACATCATGTTGGAAGCTCCACTTGGCGGCGCGGCGTTTAATAATGAATTTGGTCGCCCGAATTTAGCAGGTTATTTCCGCACCTTTGAGCAACCTATTTTGGGAAGCGACAACGAATTTCGTGGTTATCACAAACCCATCATGATTGCCGGTGGTGTCGGAACGATTCGTCCAATGCTCGTCAATAAACTGCCCATTCCAGCGGGTTCGTTAATTATTATTTTGGGTGGCCCTGCGATGTTGATTGGGTTGGGTGGCAGTGCAGCATCGTCGCAAGCGTCCGGCGAAAGTTCTGAATCGCTCGATTTCGCAAGCGTTCAGCGTGAAAATCCCGAAATGCAACGTCGTTGCCAAGAAGTCATCAATCATTGCAATGCGCTGGGTGAAAATACGCCAATTGTGTCGATTCACGATATTGGTGCAGGCGGATTATCAAACGCGGTGCCTGAAATTATCCACGATTGTTCACGCGGCGGACGTTTTGAATTACGAAATGTGCAGAATGCCGATTTGGGCATGTCGCCAATGCAAATTTGGTGTAACGAAGCGCAGGAACGTTACGTTGTTGCCATTAAACCAGAATCATTAGAATTGTTTGAAGCATTTTGCGAACGCGAACATTGTTTATATGCGGTTATTGGCGAAGTGCGTGACGAAGAACACTTGAGCTTGTCGGACAATTTACTCGGTGAAACGGCGGTTGATTTACCGATGTCAGTATTGTTCGGCAAACCGCCCAAAATGCACCGTACCGTCGAACACGTCGCGCCAAACATTACGGCATTTAACACAGAAAACATTGCACTCGCCGAGGCAATTAACCGCGTGTTAGCGTTCCCAGCGGTGGCAGATAAAAGTTTCTTAATTCATATCGGCGACCGTTCTGTGACAGGTTTAGTTGCACGCGATCAAATGGTTGGACGTTGGCAAATTCCTGTCGCCGATGTCGCGGTGACAACATCAGGTTTTCAAGCTACAACTGGCGAAGCGATGGCAATGGGTGAACGCTCGCCGATTGCAGTCATTAACGCACCTGCTTCGGGACGGATGGCAATTGGTGAAGCGTTGACGAATTTAGCGGCGGCGCGAATTGATGCCGTGCGAGATATTAAATTATCGGCAAACTGGATGGCGGCGGCTGGCGTTGCAGGTGAAGACGCGGCATTATTTGATACCGTGAAAGCTATTGGTTTGGAACTTTGCCCCGAATTAGGCATTGCAATTCCTGTCGGCAAAGATTCGCTTTCGATGAAAACCGTTTGGCGTGACGAGGCTGGTGAAAAAACTATGACCGCGCCGTTGTCGTTGATTATCACCGCATTTGCACCGGTTTTAGATGTAACAAAAACACTCACGCCAGAATTACAAGCCGTTGAAAATAGTGCGTTGCTGTTGATTGATTTAGGTGCTGGTAAAAATCGTTTAGGCGGTTCAGTTCTCGCGCAAGTTTATAATCAACTTGGTGATAATTGTCCTGACGTGGACGACGCAAAACGTTTGAAAGCGTTTTTTGAATCCATCCAAACTTTGAATCAACAACAAAAATTGCTCGCGTATCACGATCGTTCAGATGGCGGTTTGTTAGCCGTTGCGGCAGAAATGCTTTTTGCAAGCCGTTTGGAAGTGAATTTGAATTTAAATGGCGACGTTTTAAGCGAATTATTTAACGAAGAATTAGGCGCGGTCGTTCAAGTTAAAGCCGAAGATTTGGCTGACGTAAAAACTTTATTTGCACACAACGGGTTAGTCGATTGCGTATTTGAAATTGGAACTGTTGGTACGCACGAAAATCAACGTTTGAACATTTCAAACGCGGGCGAAATTATTTACAGCGAAACGCGAGCGGTTTTACAAAAAACGTGGTCAGAATTGAGTTATCGAATGCAGGCATTGCGTGATAATCCTGCTTGCGCCAAACAAGAATTTGACCAAATCGCTGATGATTCTGATCGTGGTTTGCACGCACTTTTGACGTTTGATGTGCGCGAAGATATTGCAGCACCGTTTTTGAATTTGTCTCGTCCGAAAATCGCCATTTTGCGTGAACAAGGTGTAAATGGTCACGTCGAAATGGCGGCAGCCTTTGACCGCGCAGGTTTCACGAGCATCGACGTACACATGACCGATATTATTCACGGGCGCGTCAGTTTGCAGGATTTCAAAGGTTTAGCCGCTTGTGGTGGTTTTTCTTACGGCGACGTTTTGGGGGCAGGTGGTGGTTGGGCAAAATCCATTTTGTTCAATCCGAAAGCGCGTGACGAATTCGCAGCATTTTTTGCGCGTGAAGACACATTCAGTTTAGGCGTGTGTAACGGTTGTCAAATGTTGTCGGGCTTGAAAGAAATCATTCCGAACGCGCAACATTGGGCGCGTTTTGCACGAAATAATTCGGAACAATTTGAAGCGCGTGTGGCGATAGTGAAAGTCGAAGAATCTCCGTCGATTTTACTCGCGGGCATGGCGGGTTCAAGAATGCCAGTTGTTGTCGCTCACGGTGAAGGTCGGGCGGTATTTTCACAAAATCTGCAAGCCGCCGTTGAAGCGAAAATGATTGCGCTGTCTTATGTGGATTCGCGTGGCGTACCGACGACCGATTTTCCTGCGAATCCAAATGGTTCGCCATTTGGGGTTACGGGATTAACGACAACCGACGGCAAAGTGACCATTATGATGCCACACCCAGAACGTTGTTTTAGAACGTTGCAAAATTCGTGGTATCCAAACGATTGGGACAAAGAGGGTGCGTGGTTGCGGTTGTTTAGTAATGCGCGTGTTTGGGTAGGTTAGGAAATTAAAAAAAGGGGCTGTGTTTTTAAATATAGCCTTCTCCAAAAAACCAAATCATATCACAACAAAAAAGCCCCATTCTCAAACAGAACAGGGCTTTTTTGTTACAACACTAACAAGTTTTCAGCAGCATCCGTGTGAATCAAATCACCGCTACGTTGCAACACAAAAAAACCCTGATTCAATGCCGCTTCTTTTGCATCATCGTTGATGTGAAACGAAGCAATTGCTCCATAAAGTTTGTAATTTTCAAACCACGGAAATAACGTTTTAAAATTTTGCATTTTACGTTCTAACTTTTTCAAATCGTTTTCGTGTGCTTTATATTTCACTTCGACAATGCCAATCGCATTCCCATTTGTCATCACAATGTCGTATTCTTCTTCAGTTTTACCACGTCGTTTGTGTTCATTTTTTGCAATATCATCAAAATGAATTGCGCCCAAATGTGTATCATTTGCCAAACTGTTAAAAAAGAATTCTTCGGCAACATCACCTTGATTGCGTGACATATTGCCAAGCTGAATACCGATACTTTTTAAAGTTTCATTGGTTTTTCGCATTTGCTCATCGGTTTTTCGCTGTTGAGCATCTAATCTATCCGATTTAATCGCCAAACTCGCCACTAACTCTTTCAATTCTTCATCTGTCACAACATTTCTCCTGTTAGTTTCAAAACTAGCCCAAATCATAACACAACAAAAAAGCCCCATCCTCAAACAGGACAGGGCTTTTTGTCACGTCAAACCATTACAAAAATTGTTTCGCAAAACTTGTAATCGCAAGTCCTAACACTGCGCCAACCATCCACTTCACAACAACTAATTCACGTTCTAAACGGTTAATATCAGCTTTTGTTGCTAATTGTGAATCCATTACCTCAGAAAGAGCTGTGACCAATGCCTCTGCTTCAGCTTTTGCTTGTTCTCGATTTACACCAGCACTTTCTAATTTTTCAACAAACTTCAATGTATCAAAAGTAATTGCTGCCATTTCATTTCTCCCGTTAGTTTCAAAACCAGCCCCAATCATAACACAACAAAAAAGCTCTATCTTCAACCAGGACAGGGCTTTTTGTCACGTCAAACCATCACAAAAACTGTTTCGCAAAACTCGTAATTGCCAGTGCCAATAACGCACCCAACATCCATTTAACCAAATTCAATTCTCCGCGAACTTGTTCAAAACGATTTTCCATTTTCAACTCTAGTTCCTTCAAATCACTTTTTGTCACAGCTTCAGTTTCTTCATGAGCATTACGAAATGCTTTCGCCATACCCTCAGCTTGTTTTTGCTCAAAACCTGATTCTGTCAACGTTTGTACAAATTGCAACGTATCAAAAGTAACGGCACTCATTTTTTCTTCCTCATAGTTGGCGAATTTAAAACCAAATCATACCACAACAAAAAGTCGCTTTTGCTTTCCCCCTTTTTGAAGAGAACGTATTTAGATCCCCCTTTGAAGGGGGGTTAGGTTTAATGTTAGAAATTAGAGAAAATCCCCCTGCGCTTCGCGCTCCCCCTTCAAAGGAGGAAAAGATTAACACAACAAAAAAGCCCCATCCTCAACTAGGACAGGGCTTTTTGTGACTTCAAATAATAGGAAAAAAGGCTTTCAAAACTAACGTAATCACACCACCCATAATAATTCCTAACATCAATTTTATGAGTTTAAATTCTCCTTCATGTTCTGTTAATTTTAATTCCAATTTCGCAATATCCGCTTTTGTGGCGAGTTGATTTTCTAATGCTTGAGACAATGAATCACGTTGTGCTTTTACCAACGCTTCAGCTTGTTTTTGCTCAAAACCTGATTCTGTCAACGTTTGTACAAATTGTAACGTATCAAAAGTAACGGCACTCATTTTTTCTTCCTCATAGTTGACCAATTTAAAACCAAATCATACCACAACAAAAAGTCGCTTTTGCTTTCCCCCTTTTTGAAGAGAACGTATTTAGCTCCCCCTTTGAAGGGGGTTAGGGGTGATGTGCTTTAATGTTAGAAATTAGAGCAAATCCCCCTGCGCTTCGCGCTCCCTCTTCAAAGGGGGAAAAGATTAACACAACAAAAAAGCCCCACCCCCTTCTCTCAAAAGGGGCGGGGCTTTTTGTGACTTCAAACGATTAGTGAAAAAATGCAATTTTAATTAACGCACTCGCAATAATACTCATCACAACCATAATTGCTTTAGTTGTCCATTTTGTGAATTGTGAATCCATTTTTATACTATTTATCTCCTTGCTTAAATTGCGAATTTCAGCGTGTAGCTCTGTTTTCATGCTGTTTATATCAGATTTAAAATTTGCTGACATCTCACTCAACCGCAAGTCTAAATAATCTTTCGTGACTGTATCGCCTTGAACTTTTGCAATTGATTTAGCAATGGATTCAGCTTGCATACGTTCAATACCTGCTTGAACCAATTCAGTTGTGACTTGCAATGTATCAAATAATGCCATTTTCATTTCTCCCGTTAGTTTCAAAACCAAGCCCCAATCATAACACAACAAAAAAGCCCCACCTTCTATCTTGGAAAGCAGGGATTTTTTTCACGTCAAACGGGCAAAACTGCCACCCGCTTTACTGTTTATACACTTTCGAGCGATGACCAATTTCAACAGCAATAATCACCAATTCATTATCTCGAATATCGCAAATAATTCGATAATTACCCACTCGGTAACGCCACAAACCTTTAAATTTCCCTCTAACGCTCTCCCGTACTGACGAGGATTATCAAGATTTTTCAATGTCTCATTTAAAAAAATTTCGATTTTTACACGATCGTTTTTGCTAATTTTAAACAGTTCGTTAAGTGCTTTCTTTTTAATTTCAATCGACCATTTCATTTAATAATCTCATCGCTTCTTTTAATGAAACAGTCGTATCTTCGCCACGTTGTAATTCTTCAATCGCGGCTTCACCTATTCGTGCATCAAAATAATCTTCAATAAATTCAGTTAAGGCTTTATCCATTAACATTGCCATCAAATTATTCGTTGCTGTGTTTTCTTTTTCCGCAATATGTATCAATTGTTTTTCAAATCGTTCTGGCACCGTCATTGTTATCACATTCATTCCTCACAAAAATTCTAAAATCAAAAAAAGCCCCACCCCCTTCTCTCAAAAGGGGCGGGGCTTTTCCTAACAACTTATAACTTTACAGCGTTACAACAAAATAATAACTTAATTATAGAAGTCAGCTGCAGCTAAATTACTCACAACGCCAACTGTTCCGATTTGGTAAGCCCCTGTCGTCCAGTTACCTGTCGCATCGTAGTAAATAGCACCCGTGTCAGAAGCAACAGCAAAGTAAGGAATATTTGCTACAGCGGTTCCTGATGTTCCAGTTGATTGATCACCAATGCTAACGCCAGAAGTACCTAAGTTAGCCGCCGTATCGATAATCATGCTATTAGCTGTACTAGTACCTGTACCGCCTTGTGTAGGTGTAGGTGTAACTGAAGCCACACCATTAACACTACCAGTAGCTACTAAATCCGTTACATCTGTATGGGCTGTAGTAGATGTGAAGACAACTGTGGCTGTACTAAGAGTACCAGTTGTATAACCAGTTAATGTTCCAGTGATTGTAGCATTAACATTAACATTAGCTGTACCGGCTGCACCTGCTGCTAAAGATGCGAAAATACCAGCTTCTGCAGCAGCACTAACTGTACCCGTAGCGGTAACAGAGATTCCTGCAAGTGTGAATGTATCACCATTTAATAACCCACCAAATACAATAGAATCACTTTCAGTTGGAATTGCGGAAATAGCGATGGCAGCAGCAGTAGTACCAGCTGTGTAAGCCCCCGCTACTGATGAACCTAACTGAATGTGATCGACACTATGAATGAAGTTAGTAATCGTATCTGCATCAGCAGTAGATGTGATAATGGTCGAACCCGCAGCAGCGGTGTGTAAATCAACGATTACCCCACCCGTATGACTAGAACCCAAGTTAATGTTATCAACACCCGCACCACCAACGATAGACGCATAGTTAGCCACACCCGATTTCAAGGTGATGGTATCGCCACCAGAACCACCGTTAATCGATGCCTCAGAACCTCCAGAAGCAGAACCCAATGCCGCTCCAATAAATGTAAATGAAGCACCATTTGTCGTAGCAGAAGCATCGTATAAATCATTCTCAGCATGGTTTGGGTCAATGGTGACAGAAGGAATGCTGGTTAAGTTGAAAGTGAGTGAATCAGCCTTAGCTGCATTACTACCAACAATTTTAGTAATACCAGATGCGTCAAAATCATTGGCAAAAACAACTGTAACCCCAGCAGCACTGTTGCCATCAGTACCGTCAGCATTTGTAAATTGCAATGTTTCAATCCCAGATACATTTGTGAAATCGCTCGCGACGAGAGCAGCCGCACCGCTAACAAACAATGTATCAATGCCCGCACCCCCGTCGATAGTTGCAAGGACTAATTCAGCATGAGTTGTGACAACAATTTTGTCAGTGCCTGCACCAGCAGAAATGTTGTCTGCACCACCGCTACCAATGATGGTGTCATTTAATGGGCTGCCGTAAATTGTGTCGGCACCAGCACCACCCGTAACGCTAATCGCTTTTCTACCAGCGGTAATAGTTGCTGCAGAAGTTGAACTAGCAACAATAGTTGAAGTTTCAACACCCGATGTTTGGGCTGTTGATAGTTCTGTTGTACTGGTGATAGTCGTATAGCCTTTGTTGTATAACCATGTGGTGTCAGCTTGGTTAAAGTTAGCCGCTTGGTTTTGGGTAAAACCTTTAATTTGCGATTGTGAAAGGGTCGCTAATTGTGCTGTGGTAATACCTGCAACCGCATCGGTTGTGATGTTAGGGATTGCAGCAGTTGTAGCAGGTGTTACACCAGCACCACTACTTATAAGCGATGCGTCGTATGTTAAGCCTTTCAACGCCGCAGGTGCGATTGTGCCAAGGGAGTCGGCGGTTAAGCCCGAAATGTTGTCTAAACCTGCGCCCACAGCAGTGAGGGAATTCAACGTCACAACTTGTGCTTTTGTGAATGCAGCGGTTTGCGTTGGCGTTAATACACCGATGTCATCAGAAGCAAAAGCGGCAATTTTTAAACCTGGAATTGCTTTTGCGGTGATGGAAGGAATCGTATCGGTGGTTAAAGCGGTTGCATTTGCTGCTGTAATTTTAGCCAATTGTGCTGAAGATAGCGCGGCTGCTTGGTCTGACGTAATAGCTTGAATTTGTAGACTACCTGCAGCACTCGATAACCCGTTCATTGCAAGGGGTGTGAATGCAGCAAATGAGGCAGGTGTAATCGCGGCAATGGCATCAGAAGTTAAGTGAGAAATTTGTAGTGAGGTAATGCCTGCCACTTTGTCAGCGGTGAACGCAGCCGCTTGATCTACAGTAATTGCCGCCAGTTGACCAGTAGACAAATAACCGAATTGTGCTTTGGTTAAAGAAGCCAATTGCACGTCGCTTAAATCGTTTGCCAAATTTAAACCCGAGATATTTGCTCTCGTTAAACCTGCCAACGCCGCATTTGATAACGCTTGGGTAATCCCACCCGTTACATCTAATGTGTGGAGTGCGGTAATTTGAGTGGCATTCAATGCTTTAACATCTGCAGACGTAATCGCTGCTGCTTCTTTATCGATTGCCGTAATTTGTGACACTTGAGTTGCAGTCAATGACGCAAACATTTTAGAAGGAATAGCCGCCACAAATTTAGGATCTAAATTTTGGAGCGCACTGTTTGCCACAGTTGCACCAGCAGTTGTAAGACCAAAGTTTGTAAATACTTTAAACGCGGGGGCTTGTACCGCTGTTAAACCTGATGCTTCATCACCTGTTAATGCTTGAACTTGTGGTGCCGACAATGAGTTAATTTGCGCTGTTGTTACGGCAGTAATTTGTGCAGGTGTTAAATTCGTAAAATTAGAACCCGAACCTAAATAAACCATTTTCATGGCTGGAATAACTTTAGGACTCAACGCGGCAATTTCATCACTGCTGGCGGCGGTTAATTGAGATGCTGTCAATTGACCGACTTGGGTAGCGGTAAATGCCGCAAATTGGTCTGCTGACAAACCTGCCATGTTTGACAAACCTGAGATTGGCAAACCTGGAATGATTTTTACAGGAATCCCTGATAAGGCATCAGATGATAGGTTTTTTACTTTGGTGCCAATTGCTGCAAGTCCTGCACTTGTTAAGTTTGCAGTTTCAGTGCTGGTCAAATTACCTACTTGGGTAGAGTTAAATGAACCTGCATATTTGTTTAAATCTGCGACGCTTAAACTTGTAACGTCTGTTGTTGCTGTAAATGTTATAGCCATTTTTGCATCCTCGGATATAGAAAGAAAAAATTAAATTGGTTCATACCAATTTTAACATGACGCTTATCGTGCAAGCCTAAAATTGAAGTGCAAGTAAGTCCATGCTCGAGTTATCGACACGTCAAATTAAAACTTTAAATAAACTTTAAAAAAATTTTATTTTTGTGTCGAATTTTTTTAAGCCACGACAGCGTGACTAAGTGTTTCACTTGCCCATTGATTAAGACTTTTCCCTAAAGCCCGTGCTTTGATTTGAGCCGCCGCATGAATATCGGGCGACAGTTTTAACAATAATTTGCCATTGACAGTTTTATCGGGTGATTTGCCAATCGCCGCACACGCTTCTAAATAATCATCGACCGCTTCTTCAAATGCCTCGCGCAGATCGTTCACATTATCGGCATGAAAAGCAATAACATCGTTAATGCCTAATAATCGACCGACGAGAATGTTGTCGCGGTCGTCAAAATCAATTCGGGCGGTATAGCCTTTAAAGGTAAGGGTGTTCATGGTTTTACTCCAATAGCAGTTAAAAAATCACGGGCTTGTTCGACTTGATACGATTTGGCTTCTTTAGCGGGATGTGGACGATGAAAGGCAGTAATTCTGCCATTAAATTCAAATCGCATTCGCGAGCCACGCCCTTCAATCACATGACATCCCAATGAAATCAGCAAAGATTCAATCCGTGACCATTCAAGTGTCGCCATTGTTGGCTTGGTGAAAATAGCGTGCAATGTTTTTGTATGTTTTGAGTTCATGCGAAATAGTATGTTTTTCTTTTTTTAAAAGGAGAGCAAAGCGAGGAGTCTGTTTTAAAGCCTACCCGTTTTCGTCATCTTTTCAATCAAACCTAATTTTTCAAAATCCGATTTGTAGATTGAACCTTCGCCGTCGATGAAAATAAACCCGTTGGCGTTTAATTCGGCTGTAATTTTATCGCGGTGTTTAGCAAAGAGTCGGCGAATTTTATCGTCGCGCGAAATAACGTTTGGCGCGGACATTGTCTCAACGTGCGTGGTGTCTAATTTGCCGACAATGGCTTTGTTGATGAGAGCATTCAAATACGCGAGCGGGGATTTGATTCCGCCTTTGGTTAATGCAGCTTTCAGCATTATCAAAACGATTTGTTGAGTAAGGGTAGGGATTTTGGAAAGGGATTTTTGAGCAATAATTTTTTGTTGTGGGTTAAATTCAGCGATGTCGATTTCGACAAATTCCACTCTACCGTTTGTTGTCTTTTGAATTTTTGTTAAAGAATGTTCAATTTTTTCTAAAGATTTTTCAGTATTTGTTAATACGGGGCAGGTTTTGCCGTGTGATTTTGTAACGTTGGACTTTTTGCCGTGTGGTGATTTTGCAGGGATTTGAGCGGCATCTGGCACACAAATAAACCAATCTGTGAATCCCGAACTTTTACGGATAAAACGGGCAAAACCTAAATCTTGTAGTTTTCGGAGAGCTTTATAAACGGTGCGTTCGCAAACGTTAATGGCGGTGGCAATATCACCGGCGCGTAATTTCCACGTTGCGGGTTTGGTGAGTAGGTAATTTAAAATTGCGCTGTCGCGGGGTTTTAAACCATTAAAATTACGATTGAAGTCAAAAAGGAAGTTGGGGAGAACGGTGAAGTTTTCGGTGCAAGTTGGACGCACGATGTTTGCGATAGTCATAATAATTTTCCGTGTTAAATTGAGATATAAGCACCAATCAACACGCTGCGAAACGTGGGTGACCGGACTGAGTAAGGGGTTCGCAGAGCGGGAACACGAAAATAAAAAAACCGCCAAGCCTTTCGGCTTCCCCTAAACTCAGTTCGTCATAATAACTTGAATTTAGATTTTTTATTTTCATGTATTCGAGCTGCGAAACCCGTTTTTGCTATGTTAGCAAGGTTGAAAAGAATAGTGTTTAAACCCGAAAAGGTCAATTGTTAAAACAAATTTCGCTTCATTTTTGACGTGGGCAGAAATCAGTTAAGCGCTGCAACGTCTTGTTCTGTTAAGCCGGTTGAAAGAGCGATGATTGAAATATCGATGCCTTGAGCTTTCAGGATTTTTGCCATTTCAATCTTGCCTTCGAGTCTACCTTCAATTCGACCTTCGAGCTTTCCTTCGGCTTTACCTTCTACAAATGCGGTATCAAATGAGGCTTCGGCTTCATTGAAAGCTAAAAGACTTTTGAGATAATCGTCGTATTGTTCGCTGTTGAAATGAGATACTTCGGCGATTTCAAAGCCTTTTTGAAAAATTGGCTCATTCAAAATAGCGGGAATGTGATCAAAGTTTTCCAGGTTTTTCAGAAAATAAATCCACTTATCGAAATGGGTTTCGAGTTCGTGTTCTTGCTTGGTAAACAGCGGCATTTGCAAAAACTTGAAATGCAGCTTGTCATAAAATACGTCGCCATCTTGGTCTTTCAAACACACGTCGCGCCGAAATTTATGGTCGCCATTGTCGTCGCCTCGAAAATTCAAAAGGGCAATGAAATAAACGGGTACCAAGCGAAAATTCCAACTGCCGCGTTTGCCTTGATCACGAATGGGGAAGGTCGAATAAAACAGCGAGCGATCTTTAAAAAACTGCATTTTCGATTTTTGCATTTCGACGTTAAAACGTTCGCCGGTGGCACTTTGACAGTAAATATCGAACACCGATTTACGGTCATCACTCGTGTCCGCCATCCTTTCGGGATTTTTGAATGTCAATTCAGCGATTTGATGCTGTGGCGGCAAGAGTTGATTTAAAAAATCCATCAACAAATCTTTGCTGGCTTCTTCGCCAAAGAGTTTTTTAAAACCAAAATCGCTGTAAGGGTTGAAGTATTTGCTAATCATCATGAGATTGCCTCGTTTGTGAAAGGGGAATGATTATTTTAACGGTTTGATCGTTTTCGTCATCTTTTCAATCACACCGAGTTTTTCAAACATATCGATTGTTGTCTTTTGATTTTTTGGTGAATTCTTTCAAAGCATCGGGAAAAGGTTGGCAAACACGCATAAATTCTGCGTTTAAAGAATGGTTACATGAACATCCGGATTTAAGTATCCGGATTGAAGAGGGAATTTCAAAAACTTGCCCGAAGCTCTACGAACCGCATTACTTGAGGAATTTTAAAATTTATTTTCAAAACATACCCCCAAAAGTATCTCCAACGAAGCAATGCTGCCCCTCTTTTTCTAAAAATCACTGCAACACATGACAACAAACGATGTGTCAGCGAAACATTATGACCGTTGGGATTATATGCCTGAAAAACGCGAGGCGTTGTTGAAGTGGGAGGCGTGTTTGGAAGATTTTAATGGACTTTGAATTCACATGAAAATAAAAAACCCGCCGTAGCGGGTTTAATTCAGATTAGGTGATAATTCATAACCTAGTGAAGAGAAGGCATCAATGTCCCTGCAAGTTCAGTCATCAAACTAAAATAAGCTAATTTTTGCTCTTTACATTCAAGATTAAACTGCTTATCGCTGTAACCCTCAGCAACTTTTAGATGTTGAGAAATAGTATTTTCCCTTACTGCGCTTGCTGAATACACAAAATAGCAAGCCACTGGTTCTGTTAAAATCATCTTACTTTGCATAAAAGTCAGCATTTTAAAAGACGTTTCTTTCAGCTTACTCTGCACATCGTTCACATTAAAATCGACAACTTCTGTTACATGAAATATCCCATTTTTTAGTAAAAAGTCAGCGTGTAATCCCATGTCCTCATTGATTGGGTAATTGGGTACAACTTTATGCTTGCTAAGTTCTGACACGTCTTTTGCCAATATATCTAGTGCCGCGAATTTATGTTTCAATTCTGTAGTCAATCTAGGAATTTTTTCTTCATGCGCTCGCACATGAATCGGCTTAACAAGCTCATTAAAGAGCCGAGATACTTTTGCTTCATATTGATGTAAATCATCGATTAAAAATTTACCCATACCAGACAAGGAAATAATGCCATGTGCAATATCAGATAAAAAATTATATTTTTCTTCTGGTGTATGCACTGTTGATGATAATTCTCTTATTGCATCTTTGAAATCAAATAAATACTCTTGCGTTAACTGCCCGCCGAACATACGCATTTTTGATGGATTTTCAAGAATTCTAACGTCTACGTCATTTTTTTTAAAAACAATCAAACCCACATTGATAGTTTCCCCTCTTTTATAATCAGGGGTATAGCGTATTATCGCGTAATTAAACCAATTCATGGCGTTTTATCTCTTGTCTTAATTTTTCTAATCTAATCAAAAACTCTTCAGAACCCCACCACTGAATTAACTCGTGTCTATGCGACAATTTCAGCCATTGCTCTGGAATCCCATCAACGATGGTTTTTATTTCTGCACTATTTACTTTTGCTATGTCCGCTAGCATCTTTAACGATTCTTGAGTTTTAATCATTATTTTTGAGTGCGTGATTGCAGCAAAATTGACCTGAGTATTACAGACTAAATCCAAAACATCCAATCCACCTAGTCCATATCCCCACCAAGATAAGCCAAAATCAAAGGCGATTATGGTCTTGTTGTTACTGTAACCAGACGTTCTGAAAAGATAATTTCCTAAGTGTCTGTCGGTATTATTAACAAATAAATCAAATGCAAAAATTTTGCTTAATTGCTCGCCCAAATTTTTTACACCAACGTTTCCATCAAAAAATTTGATTCGTTGTAGTACATCATCTAATTCTGATTCGCCATGCCATACAGATCCGAAGGCTAATTCATCGCCTTCTAGCTTAACCACACTCCATTCTGGAGTAGTAATATTCAGTAACCTAGCCAACTCATAACAAAAAAACTCAGTAGCTGGAATTGTTCCAGTCTTATCATCAGAAATCCTTTTTATTGCGTAATCTTTTCCATCCCGCCCACTTCCTATGAACCTCAAGTGTTTAGTTCCTAACGGACTTGGATGTAACTCCACTATATCGACAGGATACATATTTTTTTGATATGGAACTATTTCAGTCGTCATAACAGCCATTTTCTCTAAGCCAGAAATTTCACGACTGCGCTTTGCCTTACCCGTGTTATCGTCTACATTCATCAAACATTCACCCTAAATTTTAGTTATCAAAATACCACAAGGTAATTCAATCAGCTCCTTCTTTGGATCACTCACCCAACCGCTCGCCGTTCATCATACAAAAACCTCTGAAACCCATTAAAAACGTCGCTAATTTCAGCAGGCTTGCCCAAGTCGGCAATCGCATCCGCAATCGAATCGTGATATTTCAAACGTAACAATTGTGAAAGTTTGCCGCCTTCTAATTCTTCCACGCCAATACTCACATAATGCGACAACACGAAATCCAAAAATACCCGCTGTTTGCTGTTGAAATGGGTGCTGATAATCACTTTGGCTTTCGTGGCGCGTTCTTCACGGGTCAACGTCGGCAAGGCATACGCAACATGGGCTAACACATCAAACAAATCACTATTTTCAGCCTCAATAATTTTCTGCATTTCGAGCAACTGCGCGTTGCCGAATCCTTTTTCGGCTAACCCTTCGAGTAACTTTTGGCGCGTGCTGGGTTCACTCCAAAAACACCGCAACTCGTCTTCATCTTTGAAAAATTCGGGCAACTTGCCAAACAATTCCTCCATGAATTGCTGACCCGACATTGGCGTGCCGTCCGCGTGCCAAAAACTGGTGACGGTCGTGTGTTGAATGTTTCGCGCTTTACCGTCGGCGAGAATGACTTTGATTTTTTCACGGGGAACGGGTGGTTCTCTAGGTTCAGACGGTGGCAATTTAGGTTTTGATTCGGGCGGTTCAGATTGTTCAGGTTCACCGTCCCATTCTTTATCTTCAAAATGATGATGTGCGCCGACAAAATCATAAACACTGAAATAATCTTTGCCGTCATAAAGCCGCGTGCCACGTCCAATGATTTGTTTAAATTCAATCATCGAATTCACAGGGCGCATCAACACAATGTTTCGTACATTTCGCGCATCCACGCCCGTCGATAATTTTTGCGAAGTCGTCAAAATGGTCGGGATGGTTTTTTCGTTGTCTTGAAAATCGGCTAGATATTGCTCACCCAATGCGCCATCGTCAGCCGTCACACGGTGGCAATAATTCGGATCTTTGCTGGTTTTGGTTTGATTGATTAAGTCACGCACCAACAGCGCGTGTTCTTGTGTGGCGCAAAATACCAGCGTTTTTTCCTGTTGATTGATTTGCGACATGAACAATTCAACGCGCAGTTTTTCACGCTCAGGAATGACGATAATTTTGTTAAAGTCCGCTTCGCCGTAAGTTTTACCCGCGACAATTTCACCTTCAACCACCGTGTCATCTGCTGAATAAACGTAATTATCCAACGTCGATGCCACTTGTTTAATTCGGAACGGCGTTAAAAAACCATCGTTCACGCCGTCTTTGAGCGAATAAATAAACACGGGTTCGCCAAAATAAGCGTAAGTATCCACGTTGTCTTTGCGCTTGGGTGTGGCGGTTAAACCCAATTGCACCGCAGGTTTGAAATACTCCAAAATGCCGCGCCAGTTCCCTTCATCATTCGCGCCACCACGATGACATTCGTCAATGATGATTATGTCGAAAAAGTCAGCGGGATATTGACCAAAATACGGTTCTTCACCGCTCATGAACGATTGAAAAATGGTAAAAAACAAACTGCCGTTTTTTGGCACACGACCTTTTTTGCTGATTTCACTGGGTTCAATGCGTACCAGTGCATCGTCGGGAAAGGCTGAAAAAGCGTTGTAGGCTTGATTGGCTAAAATGTTGCGGTCAGCTAAAAATAGGATACGCGGCTGGCGCGTGGGTTCGTTTTCAGATTGCCAATCGGTTAAATTCCAACGACTTTTAAATAACTTCCACGCCAATTGAAACGCAATGAACGTTTTGCCCGTTCCCGTCGCCAACGTCAATAAAATGCGTTGTTGTCCATTGGCAATCGCTTCTAATACTTTTTCGATGGCAATATCTTGATAATAACGCGCTTGAAAATACCCGCCTCGGTCTTCAAACGGAATCGCGGCAAATCGGTCGCGCCATGCGTTTTGAATGGAAAATGTCGCGTTCCATAATTCTTGTGGCGTGGGGTAGTTTGATAATTCACCTTCAACGCCCGTGTGCATATCAATCGCGTAAATGCCTTGCCCGTTGGTTGAATAAGTAAAACGCACCGTCAATTTTCCTGCGTAATCTTTCGCCTGTGCAACGCCTTCGGTGAGCGGATATTTCCACGCTTTCGCTTCAACAACGGCTAGTTTTGTATTGCGATATTCCAGCACATAATCTGCGCTCAATGATTTACCGCGTTTGCCGCCACCTTCTAAACGTCCGAGCGTAATTGGATATTCACGGCGAATACGGCTATTTTCAACAACGCCCCAGCCTGCGGCTTTTAATGCGGGATCAATATGTTCGGCTCTGGTTTCGGCTTCGTTCATGGCTTTCATTCAAAAATCGGGGCTAACTTTGCTAACACTTCCACCATAATCGATGGCGGGACACTTTCGAGTTTTCGGGCGTGACGTGAATTTAAATCCAATGCACGCGGTTGGTCGCATCGAATAACCCCCGTCGTATTTGTTCCTGTTCCCATCAACGAAACTGCAAAACCCGCCGTGCGAGCATAATTACCGCCGCTCGTAATGGGCAACACTACTGGGATTTTCGTCATACGATTGAATGCCACAGGTGAAACCACTAAAACAGGTCGTGTGCCTTGTTGTTCACCGCCAGAAGTCGGGTCAAGCGAAACCAAATAAATATCACCGCGTTCCATTACAACAACTCCGCGCCAACGGGCTTGGCGTTTAACCAGTTGGAATCTTCTGCACTTAACTCCGCCGATTCATCACATTGCGCCAGTAATTCTTCTAAGCTGTAACGCGGTTTAGTTTGTGGTTCAATCCATAACCGTCCGTTTTCAATCGCAATGCCAACGATTGAACCCGTGCTTAAATGCAAAACGTCTAAAATTGCAGGCGGAACAGCTAACATCACCGAGCCACCGACTTTACGAAGATTGGTTGTGTACATAAAAAAACCGCCTCTTGTTATATTAAAATAAAACTTAATCCTAGCAGTTTCACAATTCCCCCGCAAACGCCCGATGCAACAACGCTTTTTTCAGTTCATCGAGGGCGGCAATCTTGCGCGAATAGAGGGCTTCGAGGCGTTGTGTTTCAGTACGAAAAATATCTAGTTTCACAACAATTTCTTTTTGCTCATCGACTGGTGGTAATGGAATTTGAAGATTCGAGAAAAATCCCAGACTCAAATTTGCCCGTGCATTGTCAACTTCATTGTCATGCAATACTTCACGAAAAACAGGTGAATTTAGTAAATGAGATAAATAGGAATTATGAAGTAATGTAGGTTCGCAACGGATTAAACAAACGGCTTGATTTATATTTGCTATCGCATCTATATCAAATATAGCTGTTCGTCCAATTGATGCACCAACAATGTTAGTCAGTACATCGCCTTTTTGCAGAATTGATTTTTTCTCTTTTTCGTTAAATTTCCACTCTACATACTTTGGTTTGCTTAGTAATAATCGATACTCACCAACATTTTCACTGGTGACGAACAAAACAGCTTCATCTTCAACATAATCGATTCCTTGCCACTTGGGAGAAGAACCTTTTGTAATTTTTTGACATAAATCCCCCAGTTTTTTCTCCTCCCAACCTTCGCCCCGTTTAGAAAAAACCTCATTCAAATGACTTTCAAACAAAGCGCGTGCATTTTTTAGATTTTGCTGGGCGTTGGCTTTTGCGGTGGCGATGCTTTCAAAGGCTTCGTCGAGAAGGGTGACGAGACGTTTTTGTTCGGGGAGTGGTGGAAGTGGGATTTTTTGCGCTCTTACTTCGGCATCAGTTACCGCTGGATAACTTGCACCTTTTTGAAGGTTCTCCATTTGCTCCATAAAATCATTGGAAAATAACCAATAAAATACAAAACGATGATGGATTTCATTTTTAGGTCGTAAAACAAAATAACCAGTGCTACAAACTTGATTATTTAAATGCTCTGGCACAATAGCAATTCGTTGTAATGTTGGGCGAACCGTTGCAAATAAAACGTCATTTTCTTTTATGAGTCGTCTGGCTCTGCTTGGCGCGTCTTTTCCTTTTAGAAACTGAGTTTGTTCAATTTCAAATGTCGTATTAGAAACACTGGAAACATCAACATAATTAAATTCCGTTTCTGGTAATTGAAGCGGGTTGATTGTTTCTGTTTTCTGGAGAATTTCACCAAGCGTTTTAATTTCCCAGTCTGCTTTCATAACAACGCCCGAATCTTTGTTAAAACGTTTGCGCTTTCAGCATCTAACGCCGTAATTTCGTCCATAATTTCAAGCGGACTGCGATGGATGATTTCTTCGCCGCCGTCAGGATTTTTCACCGACAAATCGAACGTCGTTTTATCAATATCGGCAACGTCAACGCGCCAGCTTTTAGGCGAATCAGCAAAGGTTTTTTGCAACTCGATAAAGTCCACAAGGTCAGCATCATTGAGCGGATTGGTTTTGCCCATGTTGCGCCCAACGTCGAGCGAGTAAAACCAAACGTGTTGCGTCGGTGCGCCTTTTTCAAAAAACAGCACGACGGTTTTTACGCCTGCGCCTTGAAATGTACCAGACGGACAATCTAAAACGGTGTGCAGATTACAGCTTTCGAGTAGTAATTTTCGCAAACTGACTGAGGCGTTATCGGTATTTGAAAGAAAGGTGTTTTTAATGACGATGCCAGCACGTCCGCCAGCTTTAAGCATTTTGATAAAATGTTGCAAAAACAAAAACGCGGTTTCACCTGTTTTGATGATGAAGTTTTGTTGAACTTCTTTGCGTTCTTTACCACCAAACGGCGGATTGGCAAGCACCACATCGAAACGGTCTTTGTCTTGAACGTCGGCGAGATTTTCAGTCAACGTGTTAGTGTGAACGATATTCGGCGTTTCAATGCCGTGCAAAATCATATTCATAATGGCGATGACATACGCCAGCGATTTCTTTTCTTTGCCGTAGAAGGTCGATTCTTGCAGGGCTTTCAAATCGGACGTGGTTAAATTTGGTTGTGCTTTGAGATAATCGAACGCTTCACACAAAAAGCCTGCCGAACCCACCGCACCATCATAAACACGGTCGCCAATTTTGGGTTTGACCACTTGCACAATGGCGCGAATTAACGGACGGGGCGTGTAATACTCGCCGCCATTTCGCCCTGCGTTGCCCATGTTTTTAATCTTCGCTTCGTACAAATGCGACAACTCATGCTTTTCAGTTTGCGAACGAAAACGCAACTCGTCGATGTGGTCAATAATGCCGCGTAAGTTGTAGCCGCTGTGAATTTTGTTTTTGATTTCGCTGAAAATCTGCCCGATTTTATATTCGATGGTGTTGGCGTTATCGGCTTTTTGTTTGAAGTCGTGCAAATACGGGAATAATTTACGGTCAACAAAGTCGCGCAAATCATCACCAACCAAGGCTTTGTTGTGGTCAATGTTGCCGTTTTCGTCTTTCGGTGCAGCCCAACTTTCCCAGCGATAAGGTTCATCGAGAATGAAGTTATACGGTTTGCCTTCTAATGCGGCTTCGTCGGCTTTGTCTTGTTCTAAACCGTCGAGATATTTTAGAAATAACAGCCACGAGGTTTGTTCGGTGTAATCGAGTTCAGTCGTACAGCCCGCCTCTTTCCATAAAATATCGTCGATGTTTTTAAACGCTTGCTCAAATGATGCCATTTAGTCTGTTTTTTTATAAGTTAGTTTCGGTTGGTCATTATAACGTTATCAAACGTAATAGGCGTTTGTTCACGATGCCGCGCAACCTATCTAAATCACTAACTTTAAGCGTTTGCCATGCGGTCATCATACTGTGTTAAACCGCTTTGTATTCAATTCCTGCGGTCACTACAAGACAATAAAAAACCCATCAAGTCATATAACTTATGGGATTTTGGACTTTTTTGGACTTGGTTGGATGCTTGTATTGCGCCCCGAAGCGGAATCGAACCACTGACCTATCCCTTAGGAGGGGATCGCTCTATCCTACTGAGCTACCGGGGCTGGCAAAGCAGAAGTTTACCATAAATGAAACGAGGAATTATGCGTTAAACGGAAACGAAGGTATTGGTTTGAAAATCACTAATAACCGCACCGTCACGCCCATAACTGGTGACGTTTTCAGATTTACCTTTAAGAATATGCAGCGTGCGTTTGTTATTTCGCGCCAACATTTCGATGCTCGCGCCATTTTGTTCATTCAAATTTTTACAGGCAGTGCATAACGCCATCAGCTGTTCCCAATTCGCTTTGAGCGTATCGGGCGATAAATTCGCAATCGTCGCCATTTGAAAATAAGCGTTAATGCCAATTTGCGAATGCGGCAATTGTTCTGCCGCTAAAATCTGTTCTAACTGCTTGTTGAACAAATCCAATTGTGTAACTAAATCCCGTTTGTTACCCGCAACCGCGCTGATAAAGCCCGATTGCGGGGTGCGAACTAAACTGTCCGCCTCTTGATTTAGTTGCTGAAAAAGTCGTTGCGTCAGCTGTAACGCATTACTCATTAACTGCTCTGCAATTGGAAAGGTATGTTCAATCATAAATTAGCTCTCGCCTCATAAATCAATATATCCAAGATTGAATCATTTTCGCGGCAATCCGGTCAGGATTGATTTCGTAAGTGCCGCTCTCAATCGCGTGTTTAATCCGCGCTAATCGTGCCGCATCAACGTTAGATACCGTAGATGATTCAACGCTGTTTGTAATGTTCAACACAGTGTTTGTAATTTTTACACTGTCACTTCTTACCACCGCTTTCGTTTCTGATGTTTTCGCTTCCGATAACACCTGCGTGAAACCGCCGTCGTTGACCGCGTTGTTTTTGGGTGAATTTTTGTACGAGGCAGAAATCCCCGCTCCGTTTTTAATCAATTCGATAGCCATGCCGAGCTCCTTTAAGTTGTCTGTATGATAGACACTCGTATCGGCAAGGCAAAGAAATTCTTTAACTCAAATGACACAATTATCCTGTATCACGTTGTTATTGCGACACACTTACCTGCCCAGAATCAATCACGGTAGCGTTAATAATACGTTCCGAATTTTGATTCTTAACGCGAATCATCTGCCCGCGACTGCCATCAGATTGAGCAATACCATTCATTTTAATTGCAATACCTGACCGATCTGACGTAATCATGACGCGCTCGCCGCGCTTCACCAATTTCGGCTCGACAAAATCTTTCAGCACCACCACCGTTCCAACAGATAACGTTCGAATGGCTTGTTTATTCAGTACCTGCGTGATCTGCGTCAAATAATTACCATGCAGTTGCGACACATCTTTTCGCGCCAACGTTATTTGTCGTTCCGTCACCGCTTCGCCACTTTGTAATGGCTGCGTCAAAATCACCACCTGTTCAAATGGCGTAATCGTAGCGGGGACAAAAATCGCCCATTTCTTACCGACATTACAACGCACGTTAATTGACGAACGTCCGGTTTTGAGTGGATTCGCGGTAAAGGCTTGAATCGGTTGTGAACATAACGGTAAATTCAAGCGATCCATTAACGGCACTAAGGTGATTTCATATT
The DNA here is from genome assembly GCA_903848935.1 of uncultured Pseudomonadota bacterium. Taxonomy (GTDB): domain Bacteria; phylum Pseudomonadota; class Gammaproteobacteria; order Methylococcales; family Methylomonadaceae; genus UBA10906. The sequence goes on from CAINHO010000005.1 coordinate 23,960, forward strand.
CCGCCGTCGTGTTGATATTTTGGGCAACATAACTTTTAACCGCTTCATAAATAGATTCATGCGTTTGCCATTGTGACTCGGCATGAGGTGCGTTCATTGTCATGAAAACGCTGGCAAAAACTAGCATCAATCTAATCATAAAGGTCGGTCAATTCGTTAATGTAATCGCTTTGCATTTTATAAAGCAGATTCAATGCCAGAAAATAAATTTAACCAGATGGGTGCGATAAATTCATGCGTTCACGCAAAATTGTGTGAGTTTGTCACACCTACTTTTTTGTGATTTCCATTTCTTTCGGCAATTTTTTGACGCACGCCTTTCACCGCCAATGTCAAAAATAGCGAATTTTCCTAAAATAAAGTCTTAACTTTAAACGTTTTTTGACGATAACCCGAATGACGAGAAGTGCCAAAAATACTAACCATCTGATTTTTATTGGTTAAATGTTGCTGGCATATAGCGTGCTTTTATATTGAGTACGAAAACATTTTAGGAGTCATGAACATGGCAATTAGTTTTGATGCGGCGCTGGGTAACAGCCCGAAAATCTTGGCATTGCGTGAGAAACGCGGTGAGATTTTGGCGGCAAATTTAGCCAATGCAGATACGCCAAATTATAAAGCGCGGGATTTGGATTTTTCGCACGTTTTGAAGAAAACGATGCCCGAGCCAACGATCTTAGCGCATACGAACCCCGCGCATTTTGCACCTCAACAACCGTTCTTGGGCGCACAATTGAAATATCGCAATCCAAATCAAGTTTCACTCGACGGCAACACTGTTGAAGAACACATTGAACAAGCGAAATATGCTGAAAATTCTTTGCAATATCAAGCCAGTTTGCAATGGATTGGAGGCGACTTTAAAGACTTAACATCTGCAATCATAGGGCAAGCCTAATGTCATCGTTAAACATTTTTGATATTGCCGGCAGCGGCATGAATGCTCAACAACTGCGTTTAAATTTGGTGGCGAGTAATATGGCGAACGCCAACAGTGTCAGCAGCAGCCAAGGTGGAGTCTACAAATCACGTCAACCCGTTTTTGGTGCGGAATTGAAAAACGTGATTGACGGACAAAATGCCGCCAGTAAAGTTGAAGTTCTCGGTGTGGTCGAAAGTAGTGCGCCCGCCGTGATGGAGTACGCGCCAAATCATCCAATGGCAGACAAGGACGGCTACATTTTCAAGCCGAACGTCAACACGATTGAAGAAATGGCGAACATGATGTCCGCATCGCGTTCGTATCAAAATAATATCGAGGTGTTAAACACCGCGAAACAAATGATGTTACAAACATTGAAAATGGGACAATAAACCGAGGGGGTTTTATGACAGCAGTAAGCAGTGCAGCAACCACTAACCAATACTCAGCACTCACCGCGAGTACCGCAAACGATGCAACAACTTTGGCGGCATCACGAGCCAAGGCAAGTGCAACGACATCGTTGGGACAGTCGGATTTTTTAAAGTTAATGACGACACAAATGACACATCAAGATCCAAATAATCCCATGACCAACGGCGACTTTTTGTCACAGATGGCGCAATTTGGTACCGTGTCAGGGATTCAAGATTTACAAAAATCATTTGCAACGTTCTCAAGTGCGATTCAATCGGCTCAATCTATGCAAGCGACAAGTTTGGTGGGTCACGATGTTTCCGTCACAAGCAAGCAAGGCGTTTTAGCAGCAGGCGGTGATATTGTTGGTGCGGTAACTCTTCCTAGTAGTGCGACCGATGTGACTGTTGCTATTACAGATTCAACGGGTGCATTGGTTAAAACCATTGATTTGGGTGGACAAAGTGCAGGAAGTGCGCCATTTACTTGGGACGGCACCAATTCGAATGGCACAATCTCAAGTCCTGGAACTTACAATATTAATGCTTCTGCTATGGTAAATGGCACAAGTGTCGCGCAAACCACTGACATCAACACAAAAGTCCAAAGTGTCACGATGGCAAATGGCGCAAATAATATGCAAGTAAACCTTGTGGGCGGAAATAGCGTCGATTTTTCACAAGTTAAACAAATTCTTTAATTTTACTTTCTGGAGTTACACATTATGGGTTTTTCAACAGCATTAAGCGGCTTGAATGCCGCATCTTCAGCCTTAGCCGTTTTAGGTAACAACATCGCAAACTCCCAAACAATGGGATTTAAAGAGTCTCGTGCTGAATTCGCTGACGTTTACGCAAACAGCGTTGGCTCACCGGCTAAAACTGCAATTGGCGCGGGCGTTAATGTGGGTACCGTCGCGCAACAATTTACACAAGGTAACATTGAATCAACGTCAAACTCCTTAGATTTAGCGATTAGTGGGCAAGGCTTTTTTTCTATGGCGACTCCAAACTTAGTCGATCCCAATAATTTAACTAAGCCATTGGAAGCAACTGCTTTTACGCGCAATGGAGCTTTTAATGTCAATAACGCGGGCGATGTTGTGGATGCCAATGGCAATTATTTATTAGCATTTGCACCCGTTGGAACAACCGTTGCAGAAGGTTTTAACGTCGGTGTAAAAGCTCCGGTACAGGTTAAAACTGAACAAGGCGCACCTACGGCAACAAAAAATATCACGATGGCTGTTAACGTGAATGGTGGAGCGGCTCCCGTAATCATTCCATTGTCATTTACTTCAGCAAATGCGCCGTTTATTCCTGATCCTAAAACGTATAACAGCACCACATCGATTACAACGTATGATTCGCTAGGTAATCCACATATCGTTTCAACGTATTTTGCTAAAATCCCTAACAATGCTAACGATCCTCTGACCCAAAACGCATGGAAGGTATATACGTTTATCGATGGTCGCGGGATTAACCCAGGGCAACAAGAAGATACTACAACACAACCGATTACACAGGCCTCCGGTGCAACGCTTTTAGCAGCAGGTGTTGTACCGGATGGTATTACGATGACATTTGATTCGTCAGGAAAGTTGTTAAGTGGCGCAAATGGCACCGCATCGCCCATTACAACCGACGGTTCAACGCCTCTTAATACAGGAATGCCTGGATCAACAAAGGTCGATTTTGGTTTTGATCAGGCAACATTCAATCAGCTTTTAGATACGACAGATGCAACAGGCGCGACGATTTCCTCGTCTAAACTTGTTGATGCACAAACCATCAGTATTGATCTCGGTAGTTCAACACAATTTTCAACACCGTTCTCGGTCAATAATTTAAAACAAGACGGTTTGCCAGTTGGTAATTTAACAGGCGTTGATGTTGATGCCACGGGCGTTATTTTTGCAAAATACAGCAACGGTGCCTCAAAACCACTCGGTCAAGTAGCAATGGCACGCTTCAGTGATAATCAATCGTTAGCAAAAGTGGGCGGAACAACGTGGACTGCGACTTCAGACTCTGGCGCACCGATTTATGGGGCAGCGGGTGATAATAACTTTGGTTCAATCAAGTCTTCGGCACTTGAAGATTCAAACGTCGATTTATCTGCCTCATTGGTGAAATTGATTGTCGCGCAACAAGCTTACCAAGCTAACTCACAAACAATTACCACGCAAAAAACGATTATGGATACGATTTTGAGACTGTAGTTTTTTGTTTTGTGGGCGCGATTAAAATCGCGTCCACGGTTTTACATTCAAAACGGAGAATTTTATGGATCGTAGTCTTTTTATTGCGATGAGTGGCGCGACACAAACGTTGCTCGCTCAAACGGCAAATGCCAACAATTTAGCAAATGCACAAACTACTGGTTTTAAATCGGATTTAGAACAATTTCGCAGTATGCCTGTTTTCGGCGATGGTTATCCGACGCGGGTTTATGCTCAGACCGAAAAACCAGGCACTGACTTTTCACAAGGTAATTTACAAACCACCGACAATCCGTTGGATCTCGCGATTAAAGGCGACGGTTTTTTTGCAGTTCGTGATAGTAAAGGCAAAGAAGCCTACACGCGAGCGGGTGATTTTCAAATGACACCGGATGGCAATTTGCTCACATCGTCGGGCTTGCCAGTTTTAAATGTTAATGGTCAACCGATTAACATTCCGGCCGCCGAGAAATTGACGATTAGCGACGATGGCTCGATTAACATTATTCCGTTTGGTGCAGGCGGGAATACGATGACCACCGTGGATCAAATTAAATTGGTTAAACCCGATGCCAAAAATGTTGAAAAACGTACCGACGGTTTGGTTTATATCAAAGACGGTTCGCCGCAAGTTGATAATGCAACAGTTCAAGTTTCGCAAGGTGTGATTGAAGGTAGTAACGTGAGTGCAATCGGCGCAATGGTTGATATGATTGAACTGGCGCGGAATTTTGAAATGCAAACCAACGTCATGAAAAACGTCAAAGAAAATTCTGCTGCCAGTGCGAAATTGCTACAAATGTAATTTTCGTGGCATAGATACTGCTGTTTATTAAACACAAAACAACGATTATTCAGGGAATTTACCATGACAGAACGTGCATTATGGGTTGCCAAAACTGGGCTTGATGCCCAACAAACCCGCATGGCGGTTATCGCCAACAACTTGGCAAACGTCAACACGACAGGCTTTAAAAAAGACCGTCCAGTGTTTCAAGATTTGATGTATCAAAATATGCGTCAAGTGGGCGCACAAACTTCGCAAACGAGTCAATTACCCACTGGTTTACAACTCGGTACCGGTGTGAAAGTGATGGCAACCGAAAAACTACACATTCAAGGCAACGTGGAACAAACGGGCAATGCCTTGGACGTGGCGATTAACGGACGTGGTTTTTTACAAGTCACCATGCCCGACGGCACTACAAATTACACTCGTGATGGTTCATTGAAATTAGATAAAGACGGCAATCTTGTCACCACGAATGGTTTGCAAATCACAGGTTCAGCACCTATTCCAATTGACGCATTAAGTATCACTATTGGTTCGGATGGTACAGTTTCTGTGTTGCAACCTGGTAGCGCACAACCATCGCAATTAGCCACCTTACAAACTGCAAACTTTGTCAATGTCGCGGGTTTAGAGCCAATTGGCGAAAATTTATACCGTGAATCGGCGGCGAGTGGCGCACCTGTTGTCGGAACACCTGGTACGAACGAATTCGGGGCTTTAGTTCAAAACTCGCTCGAAACTTCAAACGTGAACGTCGTAGAAGAGTTGGTTGGCATGATTGAAACGCAACGCGCTTATGAAATGAACTCAAAAGCCATTTCAACCACCGATCAAATGCTGTCTTACATTACGCAAAATCTGTAAACGAGTGAATAAAATGATGCCACGCAGCCTTCGATTTTTTGTGCTACTGCCGATTTTTTTGACGGCGTGTGGAACGCCGTTGCCTAAACGCGAGCCATCATTTTCGCCCGTCGCACCCGCAGATTTACGTCCACCATCGCAAAGTTCTGGCGGTATTTATCAAGCGGGTTATGACAATCGTTTATTTGAAGATCATACCGCGCGGCGCGTAGGTGACATTTTAACTGTCACTCTAAATGAAAATACAGCATCGAAAAAAGACGCAAGTAATCAAGATTCTAAAGACGATTCTGTTTCTGTTGGATTGCCTGCGCTGTTTGGATTGGGCGCGATGTTGCTGGGCAGTGATATGAAAACGTCAATGACATCAAACAAAGCATTTAAAGGCAAAGGTAATACGGATCAAAGTAACAAATTAAACGGTTCAATTTCAGTAACCGTTGTTGAATTATTGCCAAACGGGAATTTAAAAATTCGCGGTGAAAAACGAATTACGTTAAATCAAGGTGATGAATTTGTTCGTTTATCAGGCATTGTGCGCCCTGTCGATATTACGCCAGCCAATGTCATTGATTCGCAAAAAATAGCAGATGCAACATTTATGTACACTGGCGAAGGTTCGTTGGCAGATTCTTCGACAAAAGGTTGGCTCTCGCGTGTTTTAAACAGTCCTTGGTTTCCATTTTAATTAACGAGCAAACAACATGATAATCGTCCCACGCCTTTTACTTTTAATTTCGTTATTTGCGGGATTTGCGCCACTTGCACACGCAGAACGTATTAAAGATATTGCCTCAATTGAAGGTGTTCGAGTCAATCAATTGGTGGGTTATGGTTTAGTCGTCGGCTTAGATAAATCAGGCGATAGCAGCACCAGTTCACCAACATCAAAACAAAGTTTAGCCAGTATGTTGAAGCGTTTTGGCGTGACGTTATCACCAGACGATTTAAAACAATTGAAATCTAAAAACATTGCGACCGTGGCCGTTCAGGCGGATTTACCTGCATTTTCAAAACCTGGTATGGCGATTGATGTCACAGTATCGTCAATTGGTGATGCCAAAAGTTTGCGAGGAGGTTCACTTTTAATGACCCCATTGAAAGGCGCGGACGGCGAAGTTTACGCAATTGCTCAAGGGAATTTAGTTGTTGGTGGCATGAGTGCATCAGGAAAAGATGGCTCAAGTGTGACGGTGAATAACCCAGGTGCTGGACGTATTTCAAATGGCGCGTTGGTTGAACGAATTGTGCCTACCTCATTTTCGGATAGTGACACGTTGATTTTTAATTTACACCGTGCCGATTTCACCACCGCGAATCGGATGGCAGAATCTATTAACAAATTACTCGGCGCAAATACAGCTCGACCGATTGATGCAACGTCGGTGCGTGTCAATGCACCGAACGATTTGGCGCAAAAGGTCATGTTTGCGTCGGTGGTTGAAAATGTCACGGTAGATATGGACGAAGAACCTGCGCGAGTCATTGTAAATTCACGCACTGGAACGGTGGTGATTAGCAATAAAGTCCGTGTTTCACCCGCCGCCGTTTCGCACGGAAGTTTGGTGGTGACGATTGATGAAAATATCAATGTCAGCCAACCGAATCCGCTGGCGCAAGGTCAAACGACGACTACGCCACAATCAAATGTGAAAGTGAAAGAAGAAAAAAATCGGATGTTTGCCTTCAAACCTGGCGTTTCATTGGATGCGATTGTGAATGCGGTGAATGAAGTCGGTGCCGCGCCGAGTGATTTGGTCGCCATTTTGGAAGCCTTAAAATCTGCGGGTGCGTTGCACGCTGAATTGATTATTATCTAAACGAGAGAACCATGTTAAGTACCCCAGCCTCTTCACAAGCCTCGGTATATAACGATTTTAGTGAATTTTCAAAATTGAAAAATCAATCTAAAACCGATTCGCCCGCCGCCTTGCAAAAAGTGGCTAAACAGTTTGAAGCATTATTTTTAAATAATATTTTGAAAGGAATGCGTTCGGCGAAATTGGCAGATGGTGCGTTTGATAGTGATCAAAGTAAAACCTATAACGAAATGTACGATCAACAGCTTTCAGTACATTTATCGGGCAAACCTGGCGTGGGTTTGGCAGATTTAATTGTGAAACAACTCAGTCCCAAAGGTGAAAATCCACAGCCCGAAAGTTTGGAAGAGTATTTGAATAATCCTGTTTCACTCGTGAAAACACCTGACGGTAATATCCTCAATGGCTACGATGACAACGGCGATAACGACGAAAAGCCATTTAAGAACGGGCGTTCGGTGCCGATACAATCAGCGGTGGATTTTGTGCGACAGTTACAACCGTTTGCGGAGCAAGCCGCAAAAGGTTTAGGCATCGACCCCAATGCGTTATTGGCGCAAGCTGCGTTGGAAAGTGGCTGGGGTAATGCGGTGATTAAAAATAGTGATGGCTCGAGCAGTCACAATTTATTTAACATCAAAGCGGATCGGTCGTGGCGCGGTAAAGAGGCACAAGTTTCGACACTTGAATTTGATCAAGGTGTTCCACGCCGAATGAATTCGGGTTTTAGAGCATATTCGTCTTTCCAAGAAAGTTTTCATGACTATGTGAATTTTATTAAAAATAATCCGCGTTATGATTCGGCATTAACCAAAGTCGGTAACACTGAACAATATATGCGTGAACTACAACGGGCTGGCTATGCGACGGATCCGAGCTATGCCGCCAAGGTCATGCACATTTATAAAAGCAACACGTTAAATTTATTCGCGAATAATTCGGCAGTCGCGATGAAATAAATCTCGCCGACTGATTTTTTAACACTTTAGAAACAGGTTATTCCCATGCCCAGTGGAATTTTAGGAACTGCGTTAACCGGATTGATGGCGTTTCAACGCTCCATGCAAACGACCAGTAATAACGTCGCCAACGTTAATACGGTAGGTTACAGTCGTCAAAATACAAATTTAGCGACCTCCGCCACCACGTTTAGTGCAGGCAATTATGTCGGCAATGGTGTCGATGTCACCAACGTAACGCGCAGCTACGATCAATTTATCAGCAATAACATTCGCACATCTTCATCAGCGTTAGGGAACGCGGATCGCTTTCAAACGATGACCGCACAAGTCGATAACTTGATGGCAAATCCTGATACGGGAATGGCAAATACGATGAAATCATTTTTTACAGCGGTGAATGGTGTGGCGAGTGATCCTACGTCAATTCCTGCTCGACAAGTGATGTTAGTCAATGCCAATACGTTATCCACGCAATTTAATAGCGTTTCGTCACAATTAGAAAATATGCGGATGCAAAACAATGCGTATATGCAAACAAACATTGATAGCATCAACAGCTATACTCAAAACATTGCTGATTTAAATAGTCAAATTGCCTCTGCAACCAAGGGCGGTGGCTCACAATTTCCAAATGAATTACTCGATCAACGTGATCAATTATTAGCAAAATTATCTGAAAATATCGATATTTCTACGCTCGCGCGTCCAGATGGATCGGTGGATGTTTTTATTGGACAGGGACAAGCGTTAATTTCTGGTGATTCGCGTTCAAAATTAACATTAGCTAATTCGACGACTGATAATAATCAAAAAGAAGTATTGATGAATGGTTACGACATCAGCAGCCAATTTTCGGGTGGTTCGTTGGCGGGCGCGGTGAAATTTCGTGATCAAGTCTTAGATCCTGCCCAACAACAATTGGGTTTAGTGGCTGCTGGAGTCGGTATTTCATTCAACAATGTTCATGCTCAAGGGCAAGATTTGAATGGCGCGACCGGACAAGATATGTTTTCATTTTCACAAACTGAAATCCCTATTTATGCAAGCAACGGAAATCAAGGTGGCAGTGTGAGTGCCACTTTTGATCGAACATCTTTAGCGCAATTGCACGCAAGCGACTACCGTTTGGATTATAACGCCGGGGCTTATTCGTTGACGCGATTGAGTGACAACACCAAAGTTATGTTGCCATCTGGCGGATTACCGGCAACTGTTGATGGCATGACAATTACAGAAAATTCAACACCCACGGGTGCTGCCAGTTTTATTATTCGACCAACGTATCAAGCGGCAAAAAATATCAGCACAATTATTACCGATCCAAAAGCGATTGCAGCATCAACATCAGCAGCAGATGGTGACAATACTAACGCATTAGCATTGGCAAATTTAGAAACTCAAAGTACGCTCATCGATGGCAAAACTTTTAGCCAGTCTTACCAACAAATGGTAGCGCAAGTCGGTTCATCAGCCAGTGCCGCTAACGTGAGTTTGTCTGCACAAAAAGCATTAAATAACCAAGCCGTTGAAGCACGCGCAAATTTTGCGGGGGTCAATCTCGATGAAGAAGCGGCAAATCTAGTTAAATTTCAAAATGCTTATCAAGCCTCGTCCCAAGTTATCGCTGTTTCGCGGACATTATTTGACAGCTTGCTCGGCGCGATTAAATAGGAAATTATCATGCGTATTTCAACGGCTTTCCCGCAACAATTCAACACCAATTCAATGCTTGATCAGCAATCACAATTGAGTGCCACCCAATTAAAAATTTCTTCGGGTCAGAAGTATTTAACGCCTTCTGAAAATCCATCCGCAGCGGCGTATTCACTGAGTTTTAAGCAATCAATTGGTGAAGCAACGCAATATCAAACCAATATCGATGCGGCAAGTCAGCGTTTATCGCTAGAAGAAACGACCTTAGCCAGTGTGACGGATACGATTCAGCGGTTGCAAGAATTGGGCTTACAAGGTGTGAGTGATTCAGGAAATTCAATCGTGGGCAGAAATGCGATTGCCGATGAATACGATCAATTAAATCAACAGCTTTTAGGCTTGGCAAATACCAAAAATTCAAATGGTGAATATCTTTTTTCTGGCACAAAAACAACGGTGATGCCTTTCGGAGCGCAAAATACGAATGGAGCTGTTGCGTCACAAATATCGGTTGCCAACAATTCAACGGCTGAAACAGTGCCGGCAAACAATTGGACAAAGTTTGTCTCGAAAGAAGCGACAACAGATGCACTTAATTACATTGTGAACGTTAATCCCAATGGTACATTAGCGGATGCGTTGACGTGGGCGACCGACCAAGCGACAACTTATAGTGCAATGGGAGCAACGGCGGCAGCGGCACATACAAATATCCCCGCATCGTGGCAAGCTGCTTGGGATAATACCTCCCCAGCTTTTATGGCGGCGTTTGAAACGGCATTTACCGCCGCAGGTAAACAAGGAACAACGCCTGCAGCCGTGGCACATCTCGCGATTGCACCTTTAGCGAGCGCGTCGGTAGATTCAAGTGCAGCTTATAATGCTTACACAGCATCATTAGCAAACTACGTTGATTCACCGGTTGCAACCACTGGAACAGCAACAGATACGACAACAACTGCGACAGTCGCAACACCGCCTGCGCCTGGATTTGTTTATTCTGGTTCTAATACTCAACGTTCCATTCAAATCGGTAGTTCACGCACTATCACCGATGGTAATACAGGAATCGCGGTTTTTGGTGATGCTGCAACGGGGCAAACGATTTTTGATGCCGTTAAAAACTTTACCGCTGAATTGAGAGCGGATAAACCTACGCTGGAAACATTACAAAAATTAGATACGGCTCTGACACAAGTTTCGACAGCACGCTCTGAAGTTGGCGCACGTCAAAACGCACTCGATCGTCAAAAAGCCACCAATCAAGATTTCATTATTAACAATCAAACTGCATTGTCTCAAGTACAAGATTTGGATTACGCATCGGCAATTACCCAATTGAACGCACAACAAACATCATTACAAGCGGCACAGCAATCGTATGCAAAAGTTCAAAGTATGAGTTTGTTTAAATACTTATAAGCATAAGAATCCTGTCAAAAAACTGGCATAAAACTTTGATAAAATGACACTTGCGTCAATTTTCAATTGTACTAGGCAAAAAAAACAGCGTTATGCTTAACAAGGTAGTGCTAGATGCGGTAATATCGCCCAGTATTTTGCTTAGATATTAGGAGAAAATAATGGCGAGTATTCTTGCAGTTGACGATTCAGCTTCAATGAGAAAAATGGTGGCATTTACCTTAAAAACAGCGGGATACGATGTAGAAGAAGCCGAAGATGGTGTGGATGCTTTAGAAAAAGCCAAAGCGCGGACTTTCGATTGTATCGTGACCGATGTCAATATGCCGAATAAAGATGGGATTGCGTTAATTAGAGACCTCAGGCAGTTGCCACAGTACAAACATGTACCGATGTTGATGTTGACCACCGAATCGGGCATGGAGAAAAAAATGGAAGGAAAAGAAGCGGGTGCAACCGGTTGGATGGTGAAACCATTCAATCCAGATCAGCTTTTAAAAACGTTACTCAAAGTGTTAGGTTAGTGAATCTAACGCCGCCTAATTTTGTACATTAAATCCTCTAAAAGGAAAAGACGATGTCCGTTGATATGACCCAGTTTCATGATGTTTTATTTGAAGAATGCTTGGAACATTTAGACATTATGAAGTCAGAACTTGAAAGCATTGATTTAGATGCGTTTGATTTTGAAAAAATGATGACGATTTATCGTGGCGCACACACCATCAAAGGCGGTTGTGCGATGTTGGAATTCCACACAGTTGCGGAATACGCGAAAGAAATGGAACACCTTCTAGGTGAAATGCGCGATAAAACAAAACTGACTAATCCTGACAACATTAAAGTTATGTTGGAATCCGTTGAGTTTCTTCGCGCCATGATTAAGATACTTCAAAACAAAGAAGTAGTAGATGATGCCACTGCAGTGGCACATTGCGCCAAAATGAAGGCTGCCATCGTTTAAATACACATTCACCCGCACCGAGCAATCGGCGCAACATCTTAAAAATACTAAAAAAACGCCTACTGCACTTTTAAATTGCTTTAGGCGAGTTTAGGCACAGGATTTGCTCTAAGTTTAGGTAGATTCTAGGAGTGGTTGAACTTCAACCTCATATAAATAAATTCAGGCGCACACAGGTAAAGTTATGTCTATCGATATGTCACAATTTCATCAAGTCTTCTTTGAAGAGTGTTTTGAAGGCTTGGAAGCGATGGAATCAGGATTGTTGTCGCTCGATATTGGCGACATTGATTCAGAAGTCATCAACACTATTTTCAGGGCAGCGCACTCCATCAAGGGCGGTAGTGGCACGTTCGGATTTACCGTCGTTGCTGAATACACACACATTATGGAAACGCTACTCGATGAAATGCGTGACGGACGGAGACAAGTCACAAAACCTGCGGTGGACGTGCTTTTAGGTTCAGTCGATTGTTTGCGCGAAATGTTGACATCGATTCAAAACGAAGAAGATGTCAATATGGAAAGTGCGGCACAACATCAAGCCGCATTGGAAATGGAATTAAATGGTACAGCGGGTGGCGGTGAACATACTGCTGCACCGGTACATGCAGCACCAATAGTGGTTGTAGTAGAAGCAGAGCCGGAAGAAGAGGTCGTCGTTGACGAAGAACAAGGTTGGAAAATTGCTTTTTGTCCTTACTTAAGTTTGCTCAAAACCGGTAATGATCCCGTTCGCTTATTTAGAGAATTAAGCGGATTAGGAGAATTGACCACGAATGTTAATATCCAAGACGTACCCCCTTTCGCTGAATTAGATCCTGAAGAATGCAACATTTCGTGGGAGTTAAAATTAGTCAGCGATGCAACAGAGGCTGCCGTACGCGAAATTTTCAGTTGGGTTGAAGAGGATTGTGCATTAGAACTGGCACCCTTGGCGAAACCTAAAAAAATAAAAAAACCAAAACCTGCCGCCGCCCCTGCTCCAGTAGTTGAAACGGCAGCACCCGTCGTCGCGACGGAATCTGCTCCTGTCGTTGCCGCCAAAAAAGCCGCTCCGACCGAATCTGATCCGTCAAAAAATGCACCGAAAGCGTCCAGTTCGATTCGTGTGGATACTGACAAAATCGATACGTTGATTAACATGGTGGGCGAGGTCGTAATCACGCAATCGATGCTTGGTTTGATTGGTGAAAACTTCACGATGGATAAAGTCGGGCAATTGAAACGGGGTTTAGCGCAATTAGAACGGCACACTCGCGATTTGCAACAAAGCGTTATGAACATTCGAATGTTGCCGATCAGTTTCGTCTTTAGTCGCTTCCCGCGCTTAGTGCATGACATTAGCACCCAATTACATAAAAAAATTACGCTGAAATTAGTCGGTGAAAACACCGAAGTTGATAAAGCGGTGGTCGAATTGATTAACGATCCGTTGGTGCATTTAATTCGCAATAGTTTAGATCACGGTATCGAAATGCCCGCCGAGCGTGTTGCCGCTGGCAAACCTGAAATGGGAACAATCGAACTCAAAGCCTATCATCGCGGTGGTCACATTGTGATTGAAATTGTTGATGACGGACGCGGCATGGATAAAGCCAAGTTGCTCGCGAAAGCCATCGAAAAAGGCTTGGTTGAAGAATCGACGATTATGTCGGATAAGCAAATTCTGGAATTGATTTTTATGCCAGGTTTCTCAACTGCTGAAAAATTGACTGACATTTCTGGTCGGGGCGTTGGAATGGACGTGGTGCGTCGAAATATCCAATCGTTGGGCGGTAATATCGACATCATTTCGGAACTCGGTAAAGGTTCGACCATTGCGATTCATTTACCATTGACGCTGGCAATTTTGGACGGTCAATCCGTCGCTGTCGGCGATGAAACGTACATTGTGCCGCTTGTATCGATTATTGAATCTATCAATATCACCGAAAAAATGCTCAATAAAGTGGCGGGCAAGGGCGAAACCTTTAAATTACGCAACGAGTATTTACCGATTATTCGAATGCGCGAAATTTTTAACGTGAAATCTGGTAATGCCACCAAATCAAACGAAGGTGTCATCGTGGTAGTTGAAGGGCAGGGCGCATTATGTGGCTTTTTAGTCGATGAATTACTGGGTCAACAACAAGTGGTCATTAAATCCCTGGAAGCCAATTATCGACGTGTTGAAGGCGTATCAGGCGCGACCATTTTGGGCGACGGTTCGGTGGCGTTGATTCTCGACGTGCCTGGTTTAGTGCGCTTGTCCGTGCGCTAATTTTTCTAACTTACTTAAACAGAAAGCCGTTATGTCACAAGAAAATGAAATATCTGCCGTTGAAGCAGTCGCACAAGTTAATTCAGAAACCCCCATCACCATTCAGTATTTGAGTTTCGTGTTAGGCAAAGAAGAATACGGGGTTGATATTTTGCGCGTGCAAGAAATCCGTAGTTGGGAACCCGTCTCGCGTGTCCCGAATGTCCCGCTTTATGAAAAAGGCGTGGTAAATTTGCGTGGCGCGATTGTGCCGATTATTGATTTACGCGAACGTTTTGCCCTCAGCAAAGTCGAATACACGCCGCTCACCGTAGTCGTCGTGTTGCAAACCGGCAGTGGCAACCACACCCGTATTATGGGCGTAGTCGTCGATTCAGTTTCTGATGTGATTAGTGTCGATAAATCTGAAATTCAAGGCGCACCTGATTTTGGTACGAAAGTCAGCAATGAATTTATTAACGGTCTCGTTTCGGTCAATGAACGTATGGTGATGTTGCTCGATGTTGATAAATTATTGACGTTAGAAGTAATGGAACAACCTGAAAATTGATTTTCAGTATAAATAAAATTCTGACGAGATAAGTAGTAATGAAAATGAATATGCCAGTCACAAATAATGAAGTCGTGATGAAAGCCGGCGCGATTTTAGTAACACGCACAGATTTAAAAGGCGTGATTACGTTTGCGAATGATGATTTTGTAGAAATCAGTGGCTATTCACGCGACGAACTGATTGGCGCACCGCATAACATTGTGCGTCATCCTGATATGCCAATTGTTGTGTTTGAAGAAATGTGGAATACTTTGAAAAAAGGTAATCCTTGGCATCGGATGATTAAAAATCGAACTAAATCGGGCGATTTTTATTGGGTCAGTGCGAATGTCATGCCTGTGTTTGAAAACGCGCAAGTCACTTCTTATTTGTCCGTGCGACATATTCCCACTCGCGCTGAAATTGATACCGCTGAACAATTGTATCGTAAGGTAAATGTCAATAAAGCAACCTTGCATTCAACAGGTTTATTTGCGCTGTGTAAATCAATCCAAGAAATTTCGGCGGCAAAAAAATTGACGTTTGCCTCCACACTTTTGTTAGTACCGAACGCCTATTTAATGTATGACGCATTTAATAATACAAATTATGGTTTAGTGGCAGTGACCGCAGCAGCAGCAATTTTCAGTTCAGTCATTATTTATCGGGTGACGAAAGATATTCATCATTCTTTAGAATCATCAATCGATAAATTGTATCAACTGAGTGCCAACAAATTTGGCAAACCGTTAAACTTACGTTTAGACAACCAATTTGGCGATTTATATCGTGCGATTTACGCGACCGGCGTGAAATTGGGTGAGGATTTGTCACAAGTCAGGCAAGCAAATTCGGAATCATTACGCATTATTCGTGGCTTGGAAAATGTGCAATCTAGCGTTTTAATTGCCAACGCTGATTTAGCCATTATTTTTGCGAATACCGCTGCCAAAAAATTATTTACTGATGCCGAACGTGATCTTCAAAAACAATTTCCTAATTTTAGCGTTGATAAATTATTAGGCACTAACATTGGTATTTTTCATAGAAATCCACAATATCAACGTAATTTACTTTTTAATTTACAAAATTCGACCACCATTGAACTTGAATTAGCGGGTCATGCAATGCAAGTCATTGCGACACCTGTGATTTCACATAATGGTGAACGCATCGGTTATGTTGCTGAATGGCAAGACAGAACCTTAGAAGCACAAATCGAACGTGAAATTGAAAATTTAGTTAACTCAGTTAAAGCTGGCGATTTAAGTGCGCGGATTCATGTGGGCGATAAGGAAGGTTTCACAAAATCATTATCCGTTAACATCAATGGATTAACGGATGTTATTGAAAATGTATTTAATGACATCAATATCGTTATCGAAAAAATGGCAGGCGGTGATTTAACCAGCAGCATTCATTCGGATTACCAAGGTGTTTACGCGCAATGCAAAGACAACATTAACGACGCAATTTCTAAAATCAGTCACTTTATTGTACAAATTCGGGAAGCCGCTGAATTCGTCAATAATTCATCACAAGAAATGGCGAGCGGCAACAATAATTTATCACAACGTGTCGAACAACAAGCCGGTAGCTTAGAAGAAACCGCAACGAGCATGAACGATTTATCAAACACAGTGAAAAGTAACGCTGAAAATACGCAACAAGCCACGAAAGTCGTGGAATCTGCCACAGAACTTGCTCAAAAAGGTGGGGACGTAGTGAAATCGGCGATTGTCGCGATGCAAGAAATCAATGAAAGTAGTAATCGAATTGCTGAAATTATTGGTGTGATTGACGAAATTGCCTTTCAAACTAATTTGTTGGCGTTAAATGCGTCAGTGGAAGCAGCTCGCGCCGGTGAACAAGGACGTGGCTTCTCCGTCGTTGCCACAGAAGTTCGTAACTTAGCGCAACGCAGTGCGACTGCCGCGCAACAAAGTAGTGAGTTAATTCAAAACAGTGTACAAAAAGTACGTTCTGGCACGGCATTTGTTAATGAAACAGGTGCGGCATTGATGGAAATTGTTGATAGTATTATTAAAGTCGGTGACATTGTTGGACAAATTACCGAATCTAGCAGTAAACAATCGGCTGGCATTAGTCAAGTCAACCAAGCCGTGGCACAAATGGACGATATTACTCAACAAAACGCTGCCTTAGCGGAAGAAGCGGCAGCGGGCAGTATGGCAATGAGTGAACAATCCGCCAAAATGTCCCAGTTACTCAATTTCTTTAAAGTGAGTGACAAATCTTCGTCGTCACATAGCCCGAGTTCGGCACCGATGAAGAAATCTGTCGCGAAAATGAAATCGCCTGCCCCACCTGCTTCGGTAACAAGCCGAGGCAGTGATGATTGGGAAGAGTTTTAATCGATAATGCCAAACACATAACCCGCAGGAAATGACAATCATGACAACCGATGTACATAAAAAACAAATCGAACAGTTTTTAACCTTTGAACTCGCCAACGAAGTGTATGGTGTAGAAATTTTAAAGGTACAAGAAATTAGAGGCTGGGAAGCGGTGCGCGTCATTCCTAATGCGCCATCTTTTATCAAAGGCGTATTAAATTTGCGTGGCTCAGTCATTCCTATTGTGGATTTGCGCGAGCGTTTTTCACTGGAACATTGCGAATATACTCATAAAACCGTCGTGATTGTCTTGTGCGTGAAACATCATCGTACCGAAACGTTTGTGATGGGAATTGTTGCCGATGCCGTTTCGGATGTGCTTGATATTAAACTCAGTGAAATTAAAAAAGCCCCGAATTTTGGCTCACAATTAGACACTCGTTATATGCGTGGCATGCACGTTTATAAAAAAAATATGATTATGCTGTTGGACGTGGACAAATTGCTCAATCCAGATGAACTTGATGGAATGGATGAGCTTGCTGACTCTATCTCGCCTGACTCGGAAGATTTTCTGTAATGACCAGAATAATCGCCATTATTAACCAAAAAGGCGGGGTCGGAAAGACCACGACCACAGCGAATTTGTGCCATGCACTCGCTGAATTGGGCAAAAAAGTGACGGTCATTGATTTTGATCCACAAGGACATTTAGCCGTTTCATTTGGCATCATTTCTCATGATTTGAGTGGGATTGATTTGGCTTTGCTCAAAGAAAAAACCATCGAAGAGCAAGCTGTGCCGATACGCGAAAATTTGCAACTCATTCCCGCCGGCTCGAAACTTAAAGACGTGGAACAAATGAGTAATACCGGCGCACCGCGTGGCGTAATGTTGCGTGATGCGTTACGCGGTCAATTGGTGGATCAAGATTTCGTTTTCATTGATTGTCCCCCATCATCAGGATTGCTGGTAGCGAATGCGCTAATTGCCACACAAGAAATTTTAGTGCCGATGGCAGGTGATTTTCTGGCGTTGCAAGGACTGTCGCATTTAATGGCAACAATTAAACGTTTTGAAGGTGCATTAAAACGGCAATACAAACTTTCGGTCGTGATTTCGCGTTATATGTCCACGCGCCGCATTTCCGGTCAGGTTCTAAATATCTTATTGTCCCATTTTCCTAATCAGATATTGGCGACAGTAATTCGTGAAACGGCGTTATTGGCGGAATGTCCGAGTTTTGGGCAAACTATTTTGGAATATAGCCCAAAAAGTCGTTCCGCCCGCGATTTCCGTAACCTTGCCAATGATTTTCTTGAAGATAGAGTAATGACAGATGACAACAAATAATTTAATTGGTTACGATCCGTTGGCGTGGATGGATGGCGAAACGCTTGAAGAAACACTTCCTCCCGCTCCTGTTAAAAAAGCAACTAAAACGAAGGCAAAAGCTGCACCC
Organism: uncultured Pseudomonadota bacterium; assembly: GCA_903848935.1. Classification (GTDB taxonomy): domain Bacteria; phylum Pseudomonadota; class Gammaproteobacteria; order Methylococcales; family Methylomonadaceae; genus UBA10906. The sequence continues at coordinate 42,618 of CAINHO010000005.1, forward strand.
GTCGTTGATAAGCCAGAACCAGAAGAACCGGCGGCATTGGAAGAGGTCGTCGATGAAGAATCTGTTGTACAAGAAGCTGCTGAAGTTGTTGAGGTGGAAGAACCCGAGTCCGATATTCCCGTCGTCACAGTAGACGATGACGCAATTGAATCGGCGGCGAAAGAAATTGACATAGACATAACGGTTGATAAAGACGGCGACATTGAAATTGTGGTTGAAGCTGACCAAGACGCTGAGGTTGCCATCGAAATTGCGGTTGAAACATCGCAAATGGATGACGATGTCATGGATGAAATTGTCGAAGAAGTCACTGAAATGCCTACAGAAGAGTCGGAAGCGAAAGTAAGCGAAAGCGAACCTGAAACAAAAGTCGAACCGCTAATTGAGTTAAATTCAGAGGCGACGATTAAAAATATCGCCGCACTTTATGACACGTTAAAACGTGCTTTAGCTGCACACGATACCATTGAAATCAACGCTTCGGATGTCACGACAATTGATACCGCGACCTTGCAATTATTAGTTTCATTGAAAAAAGATACGTTGCAATCGAATAAAACCGTAGACATCATTTATCCGTCAACACGGTTTATCGAATCTGCAAAATTGTTGAATCTGCTTGATGTGCTTGAAGTAACTGAAATTTAAACACTTGATTGATAACATCAAAGGGAATGCGTTGCTGATATGGCTATTGTAGAAAAAGAACGCGAATTTAAATTTACGGCTGAAGATTTCAATATTTTGAGGAAATTATCGAACGATCATTCGGGTATTCAAGTACCGGATGAACGTTTCGATATGTTTTATTCTCGTTTGTCAAAGCGTGTCAGAAAGTTGGGATTGAATGACTTTAAGGAATACTGTCAGTATTTACGCAACAATCACGACGATGAATTTACTGAATTTATTAACGCGATTACGACAAATTTAACGTCTTTTTTTCGTGAACAGCATCATTTTGATTATTTGCGGAATGTAGTGATTCCAGAATTATTGGTACGAAATAAAGGCACAAAACAAATTCGTATTTGGTCGGCCGGTTGTTCGACAGGTGAAGAGCCGTATTCCATCGCCATGACGTTATTGGAGAATTTGCCAGCCGGTTGGGATGCTCAAATTTTAGCGACGGATTTAGACACGAATGTGTTGCAAACGGCTTCGGATGGCATTTATACGCAAGATCGTGTGACGGATTTATCACCGGATATTTTGAAGCGTTGGTTTATGAAAAGTAAATCTTCGCCAGATCATGTCAAAGTGAAATCAGAATTGCAGGGCATTATTCAATTTAAGCAATTAAATTTGATGCAAGATTGGCCCATGAAAACGCCTTTTGATGTTATTTTTTGCCGAAATGTACTGATTTATTTCGACCGTGAAACAAAAGCTACCTTGGCGAAACGATATGCTAAAATGCTGGTCGGCAAATCCTGGTTATTTATCGGGCATTCAGAGTCATTAAATCAAATTTGCAATGAGTTCGAATTAGTGGCGACTACCAGTTATCGAAAAAACACATAAATAAATGAGCTCTAGTCAAATTGATAAACCCTCGATTCGAGGTTTTGATCATGTCAATCGTTACTTAGACAGAGATCACGGCATTGTCGCAGCAAAAATACTGCCTGGGGAATACTACGTTACCGCCGAAAATGAGCTGATTACAACCGTGTTAGGCTCGTGTATTTCAGCGTGTGTGCGAGATAGAGAATCGGGCATTGGCGGCATGAACCATTTTATGTTGCCTGAAACCACAGAATTGAAAATGCAACAAGGCAGTAATGCCATGATTGGTAATGCGACCCGCTACGGAAATTTTGCGATGGAGCATTTAATCAATACTATTTTAACGAATGGTGGTAAGCGTAAAAATTTGGAATTGAAGGTATTTGGAGGCGGTAAAATTATTCCGACCTTAAGCGACGTGGGCAAGAGCAATATCAGTTTTATTTTGGATTATATTGAACAAGAAGGACTGCTATTATTGTCGCAAGATTTGGGTGACATTTATCCGCGAAAAGTAATTTATTTTCCGAAAACAGGAAAAGTCGGAATGAAGAAAATTCAAGATTTACATAATGACACTATTGCACAACGTGAACGTCAATACTCAAGGAATATCAAAGATTTGCCTGTTGAAGGCGATGTTGAGTTGTTTTGATTTTTATCATTCAAATGGCAAATAACCCCAATTTTCAGAGTACGCATGAAAAAAATACGAGTTTTAATTGTCGATGATTCCTTGTTAATCCGAAAAGTATTAACCAGCGTACTGAGTACGGCTCCAGATATTGAGGTTGTTGGTGCGGCGGAAGATCCTTTAGTTGCGCGGGATATGATTAAACAATTAAATCCTGACGTATTAACGTTAGATATTGAAATGCCGCACATGGACGGTCTTACATTTTTGCGTAATTTAATGCGCTTACGTCCGATGCCAGTCGTCATGATTTCGACGCTCACAGAACACGGTGCAGAAGCGACATTGAATGCCCTGTCTTTAGGGGCGATAGATTTTGTGTCGAAACCGAAAATAAATGCTGAAAATACGCTTGCTGATTATTCGGAAGAAATTATTTCAAAAGTTCGCGTGGCAGCAAATACGAATGTAAAAGCCTTAACGCCACACGAAGACCCTCCGCACGTTGTTAAAATGACAAATGCGATGCAGAGTATTCGTTCGACACGGAGTACGACAGGCTTCACTAAAATTATTACGTTAGGCTCCTCTACTGGCGGCACGGAAGCGATTAAAGTGGTAATGAAAAATATGCCAGCGGACAGTCCGCCGATTTTAATTACACAACATTTGCCGGCAGCGTTCAGCGAGTCTTTTGTACAACATATTGATGCCATCACCCAAATGACCGCGAGCATTCCTGTTAATGGACAAGTCGTCGAGTGGGGTAACATTTACCTTGCACCGGGTGGTTTACAAATGGGCGTGACACGAGTGAATAATCAGTACATTATTCAAATCGACGACAGCGAACCGGTAAATCGTCATAAACCAGCGGTTGATGTGTTATTTCACACGGCAGCAAAATGCGCGAAAGACAATGCGGTATGTGTTTTGCTTACAGGAATGGGAGCAGATGGTGCGGTCGGTATGCAAGCTATGAAAGAGGCTGGTGCAAAAACTATTGTCCAAGACGAAGCTTCGAGTGTTGTTTGGGGAATGCCTGGTGCCGCATTTAAATTAGGGTGTGCCGATTACGTCGTACCATTAGATGATATTGCCGCTAAAATTTTGGCATTAGTCAAAACGTTACGCTAGAAACTGCTCGATTTATCCGACAAACGCCATTATTTTTATGCGAAAAGAGACCTTATGAACAGTCAGACAAAATCACAATTTATTGCGGTCGCTTCGATTACTTCGGAGTTGAGTGCCGTCATGGTCGTAGCAAAAGAAATTTCGTTGGCTGCTGCCAATGCAAAAGCGATTGCGTTTCGGGCAGGCGACAAAGCGAAAGGTTTTCAACCTATTACCGATTTTATTAACGAGCTTGCCAAAGAAACCATCGAGTTGGTTACAAACATCAACGTGTATGCGTTGTTGTTGTATCGGTTGACTGTCAATGAATATCGCCGCACCGCCGCTTACAATCGTTTTGAGCAGGTGGCAAAATTAGCCATCGGAGCGCGTTATGCGGATTCAATGCAAGAGCCGATTTCTCATGCAAGAACCATGATGCAAGATTGCCAACGTCAATTTAAACGCGACGTAACGCAATTATTGGGGCAATTAGAAGCTGTCATGCACCATGCACGGGCCGCTCGCGTTATTGCGGCGAACTCGCGTATTGAAGCGTCTCAAGCGGGCGAGTATTTGCAAAGTTTACAAGCCGTTGCCGAAAGCGTCGATAAAGCGGCACATACCATTCATGATAATGTGCAGCGTTGCCGGATCGCATTATCGATTTATCGCAATAGTTAAAACAGGAGCATTATTTTCATGAAAATGACCAAGATTTACGAAGGAGCGCATCAATGGGTGATGTTCGGACGTGATGAAAACAAACCCGATAACATTATCGACAGTAATCAATACATTGTGCGAACAGCCAACAAATGTTTGTTACTCGAACCCGGTGGTACAGAATTATTTGCCCCAATGATGGCGGCGGTTTTACACCACGCCCCGGTCGATCAAATTACCGATTTATTTGCGTCACACCAAGATCCAGACGTAATTTCGTCGTTGGGTTTGTGGGATCAAGCGTTATCAAATGCAAAATTACATGCACCTGCACTTTGGGAAGGTTATATTCGTAATTTCGGTTGTGAATCGATTGAATATGTGCCGATTCCAGACAATGGGGAAACGATTAAAATAGAATCTGTGGAATTACAAATTATTCCGGCACACTATTTGCATTCTCCATGTAACTTTCATGTTTATGATCCGCAAGCAAAAATTTTAATGTGTGGGAGCGTCGGTTCAGCCTTTGAAGCGGCAAATGCACCCGTATTTGTCGAACGTTTCGATGTTCATGTCGAAAAAATGCGAGCTTATCATCAACGCATGATGCCATCGAATCAAGCCAAACGCGCTTGGATTGATCGCGTAAGAAATTTAGATATTGATATTTTGGCTCCACAACATGGGCGAATGTTCAAAGGCGATGATGTTAAACGCTTTTTGGATTGGTTTGATTCGTTACAAGTTGGAACCGGTGTTTAGTTTGTAAAAAGTGTGTTGAGTGTGTTGTTGTAAAAAGAGTGTTGTTTTTGTGTTAAGAAAGTGGGGAAAGACCGTCTGATGAGTAATCATCAGGCGGTTTTTCTTTTATAGCAGGTTAAGAATTCACAGGAGCAACGTAACCTTCTGGCATTTCGTTACTGCCTTCAAATAAAAATTTGCGCCGTTCGGCGGCTAAAAATGCCCGCGCTTTCGGATCAAAACTCGCCAATCGATTTTCGTTAATCAACATCGTTTGTTGGCTCAACCACGTTTGCCACGCGCCTTTTGAAATGTGTTCAAAAATTTCTAACCCTTGTTCACCTGGAAATGGCGGCGTGTCTAAACCTTCGGCTTCGGTGCCGAGTTTGACGCAATGAATCATGCGTGTCATAAAAAATCCTCTGTTAATTGACTTAAAAGTGTATTGATGGGCGCAGGTAATGCGCGGTTTTGCACTTGTTGGCGCGTGTGAAAATTCACCGTTGCTGCCGAATGAACATCAAGCATCAACGGCGTGTAATCCAAATGGTAATGTGAAAATGTGTGCCGTTGTGTCGCTAAAAACTGCTGATTTTGAATCGTTAAATATCGTTCATCACACCAAATTTGCACGTTTTCCAGCGTTTCGACTTCAGGCAAACTCCATAAGCCGCCCCAAATCCCTTTCAGCGGACGTTGTTCGAGCCAAACTTGTTGCTGTTCATTACGAATCACTAAAAAAATAATCGGTTTAACGGGGGATTTTTTAGCCGGTTTTGGTGACGGATAATTGGCGACGGTTTGCGTCAAAAATGCCACACACGCTTTTGACATTGGACAATCGTGACAACGAGGTTTGCTGCGTGTACACAGCGTTGCACCCAAATCCATAATCGCTTGCGTGTAATCGTCGCAACGTTCTATCGGAGTGATTTTTTCACTCATCGCCCACAATTTCGTTTCGATTTCACGCAAACCTGTCCAGCCCGAAACGGCATAAAATCGTGCTAAAACCCGTTTCACATTACCATCTAAAATCGGTTGCGATTGTTGAAACGCAATGCTCAAAATCGCGCCTGCCGTCGATTTACCAATTCCCGATAACGCCAATAATTCTGGCAATGTATTCGGGAAATAACCGAGTTGGATAATGACTTGTGCAGCTTTGTGTAAATTTCGAGCGCGAGCGTAATATCCCAACCCCGCCCAACGTAATAAAACGTCATCAAGCGGCGCAGCAGCTAGGCTTTCAACGGTTGGAAATTGCGCCACAAACGCTTCAAAATACGAAATCACCGTGGTGACTTGCGTTTGTTGCAACATAATTTCGGACAACCATACGCGATACGGCGATTTATCCTGTTGCCACGGCAAATCTTTTCGCCCGTGCGTGTCGAACCACGTCAATAAAGCGGCGGCAAAATCAAACTCAGCGGGGATTTTTTCTAGCGTCATGCTATGATTTTCAACTCGTAAAAATAATAAAAAGGAGACGACAATGTTATTAGCAAAATTTGCAGCCGTAGCGGTTTTGGTTTGGTTTTTTCACAGCGCGAAAGAGAATGGTGAATCCCCGTTTAAATGGGCAATTATTGGTTTAATCGGTTTCGGCATCACATGGGAAATCGCGCATCTTATCACCGATGCGGTGACTGAAAATCGTGCAATTGCCGCTTCGGCACCTGCCTTTATTGGCATTGCGGCAACATGGTTTGTTCGTCAAAAATTGTTACTCGATGCGAAACGCGATAACGCCTAACACATAAAAGGCGCAAGATTCTTCAACCTTGCGCCTTTCGTTTTGCCGCTCAATTATAATTTAGCCGCATTGTCCGCTAAGTATTCTGCAACACCTGCTGGGTTGGCATTCATACCTGCATCGCCTTTTTTCCAACCAGCTGGACAAACTTCGCCGTGTTCTTCGTGGAATTGCAACGCATCAACCATCCGCAATAATTCATCTATGTCACGACCTAATGGTAAATCGTTGACAACTTGATGACGTACTTTGCCGGTGGTGTCGATTAAGAATGCGCCACGATATGCAATGCCCACGCCTTCAACAGCTACGTCGTAAGCGTTCACGATTGAATGGCTTAAGTCAGCCGCCATCGTATATTTCACTGCGCCGATGCCGCCTTTGTTGATCGGCGTGTTGCGCCATGCGTTATGTGTGAAATGTGAATCGATAGATACTGCAATAACTTCAACATCACGTTTAGTGAATTCTTCCATGCGGTGATCTAACGCAATCAATTCGCTTGGGCAAACGAAAGTGAAATCTAACGGATAGAAAAAGATAATCGCATATTTGCCTTTTGTAGCTTCGGCAAAATTGAATGAATCGACGATTTCGCCGGTGCCTAAAACTGCTGGGACGGTGAAATCTGGGGCTTGTTTACCAACTAAAACACTCATGAAAAACTCCTAAATGAAAATAAAAAAATGGCTAAAACTGCCGCTTAAGACGACGGTGTAATTCTACACTAAAAAAGTCGGGAATCGTCTAGGTGGGTGCGAATTTGTCGCGCCCACCGTTCGATTTTTTAGTTGGCTGTTTTACCTGTTGTCGCTGGCAAAGTCGGCATGGTTTGTTTTGGGAATTCACCCGTCAAACCATTCAAAAACGCCACAATGTCTGCCGTTTCAGTTTTCGACAATTCTTTGTTCAATTGCATTTTCGCCATGACGTTTACCGCTTCATCTAACGTCGCAACTGAACCGTTATGGAAATAAGGTGCGGTTAAAGCGATATTTCGCAAGGTTGGCACTTTCCAAAAATGTTCGTCTTCCGCTTTTGTAGAGACTTCGGCAACGCCTTTGTCCTTGGTGAAATGGAATTTTGCTTCCAAATAACCGTCGGCATTCGTTGGGAATTTTTGGAACACACCTGCGCCGTTAAACGCTGCGCCACTGTGGCAACTCGTGCAACCAAGTTCGGCAACTTTGTCCATGCCGCGAATTTGTTGAGCAGATAACGCGGATTTATCGCCACCGACAAATTTATCATAAGGGCTGTTTGGCGTAATCAAGGTGCGTTCATACGCGGCAATGGCTTTGGTAGCGTTATCTTTTGAAATTGCATCTTTGCCATATACTTTTTCAAATGCCGTCTGATAACCGTCAATCGCTTTCAATCTCGCCACGACATCGTCCCAATTTTTCATACCCATTTCAACCGGACTCGTCACCGGGCCGGCAGCTTGTGCTTCTAAACTTGCGGCGCGTCCATCCCAAAATTGCACTTTATTAAACGCTGAATTCCACACCGTTGGCGCACTACGTCCACCGAGTTGCGCTTGTACACCCATCGAATGCGAGCGATTATCTTCACCGCCCAACATCGTATTATGGCAAGACGCACAAGACACCGTACCCGTCGAAGACAAACGTGGATCGTGATAAAGCATTTGTCCTAATTCGATTTTTTCGGGCGTGCTGGGATTGTCCGCAGGTTCGGGAGCTTGGGTTGGCAAGACTTCCCATGCCTGTGCAACTGACATTGAACCGACCAACGCTAATGCGGTCACTAATGAACGAAATTTAAACATTTTTAACTCTCCTAAATCTTATGTTTCAATCCACATCCGACCTCATCTGCCGAATGAAATATCATTTTTATTTTTAATATTAAAAACCCGTTACGCAAAATATCGACGCGCGTTTTAGGTGCGGTAAACTTTAACACACCGGCGGATTAAGTGACACAGGGCGGTTTTTGCGATGATACTAATCTTTTTTATTGTAGTTGAGATTCAAAAGTCACATTTCAACGTGAACAATACAAAATCAGTGTGTTATAGTCACTTCCAATGAGAATGGTTATTGATAATCAGCTATTTTATTTTGATTTTTTCACATTGAGGCGTGTTTTATGACTACCTGTTTAAAAGATCTCGCTGTTGGCGACACCGGAAAAATCACCGGTTTTGATATTGCCGGAAAGGCTTACCGAAAACGCTTATTGGCTATGGGTTTAACACGCGGCACAGAGTTTCAAATCACCCGTTTTGCCCCATTAGGTGATCCGATTGAAATCAAATTGCGTGGCTTTTCCCTGACTCTGCGAAAAGAAGAAGCCGCTTTTATATTGGCGGAACTCGTGCCATGAAAACCAATTTTATTGTGGGCATTGTCGGCAACCCGAATTGTGGCAAAACTACGTTATTCAATGTCTTAACTGGTTCAAAACAATACGTTGGCAATTGGGCGGGCGTGACGGTCGAAAAAAAAACTGGTGAATATCATTTCGAAAACAAACGTATTGAATGCGTCGATTTGCCGGGGACATACTCGCTCGAATCGTCCGATGACAACGTGTCGCTTGATGAAAAAATTGCCCGTGATTACGTCGCTTCCCGCGAAGCCGATTTAATTATCAACATCGTCGATGCCTCGAACATCGAGCGCAATTTATACCTCACCGCGCAACTCATCGAAATGCGCGTGCCGATGCTCGTCGTATTAAATATGATGGATGCGGTCAAACAGCGCGGCATTAAAATTGATCTCGAGCTACTCGCGCAACAATTTGGTTGTCCGGTGATTGCAATTTCGGCAGCAATAAAACAAGGTATTCCTGCATTAAAAACCGCGATAAATCACGCCGCTATTCAGCAACCGATTCCAAATACACAAATTTTTTATTGCGTCGAAATTGAAAATGCAATTGCGGAACTGATTCCTAAAGTATTTGAAATCGCTAAAAATTATCCCTGCGATTGTCGGTGGTTGGCGATGCGTTTATTGGAAAGCGACACGCTGGCACAAACGATTACAGGCGTGGATTTATTGCCTTTGGTCACAGATTTACAGCAACAAGTCGAAACCGAAACCGACGACGAAATCGATATTTTAGCCGCCGATGCGCGATATGAATTCGTGAATCAATTGACGAAAAAAACCGTTTGCAAACTCAGCGAAGTGAGTCGTCACACCAGCGAAAAAATCGACCGTATCGTATTGAATCGCTTTTTAGGGATTCCGATTTTTTTGCTCGTGATGTACACGATGTTTTTGTTCACCATCAATATCGGCAGCGCGTTTGTCGATTTCTTCGAGCAAGTCGTCGGCGCGTTTTTAATCGACGGTTTGAATGAAATCTTGACGTTTTACGCTTGCCCCGATTGGCTCAATGTTTTGCTTACGCAAGGCATCGGCGGCGGTGTTCAAGTTGTGGCAACGTTCATTCCGATTGTGGGATTTTTGTTTTTGTTTTTGTCGATGCTCGAAGATTCAGGTTACATGGCACGCGCTGCATTTGTGATGGATCGATTTATGCGTTTTTTAGGCTTGCCAGGGAAAGCCTTTGTGCCAATGATTGTCGGTTTCGGCTGCAATGTTCCCGCGATTATGGCAACTCGAACGCTTGAAAATCCCCGTGACCGCATTCTCACTAATTTGATGAATCCATTTATGTCTTGCGGCGCACGTTTGCCTGTTTATGCGCTTTTTGCAGCGGCATTTTTTCCAATTAACGGGCAAAATATCGTGTTCAGTTTGTATTTAGTAGGCATTGGCGTGGCGGTTTTGACGGGTTTGATTATGCGAAATACGCTTTTCAAAGGTGAAACCTCGTCTTTCATTATGGAGTTGCCCGCTTACCATTTGCCAACTTTGCAAGGCGTGTTAATTCGCACGGGTGAGCGTTTGAAATCGTTTATTTTGAACGCGGGCAAAATTATTGTGCCGATGGTTTTGGTGTTGAACTTTTTAAACGCGCTGGGAACGGATGGTAGTTTTGGACGTGAAAATACTAATCAATCGGTGTTGAGTGAAATCGGACGCAAACTGACATTTGCCTTTGAACCGATGGGTATTCATGAAAATAATTGGGTGGCGACGGTGGGAATTTTCACCGGCGTGTTAGCAAAAGAAGCGGTAGTTGGTACATTGGACGCGCTTTATGGGCAACTCGAAACGCCAAATACCGATGCTGAAAAACCGGAATTCGATTTGCAAAACAGGCTGACGGAAGCTGTTTTGACGGTGCCAAAAAATTTGAGTGGTGTGGCAAATCGTTTGCTTGACCCACTCGGTTTGAATGTCGGCGAATTGAATAATGCCGAAGCAGCGGCAAGCGCACAAAATGTGAAAATAGCGACGTTCACCGCGATGCAACATAGTTTCGACGGGCAAGCAGGTGCGTTTGCCTATTTGTTATTTATTTTACTTTATACACCGTGTATTGCGGCGACGGCAGCCATTTATCGTGAAACATCAGCAGGTTGGGCGGCATTTACCGTGGCGTGGACAACGGGAATTGCATACATAACGGCAACGCTTTTTTATCAAACCGCGACGTTTTCACAACATCCCGAAAGTTCGTTGTTATGGATTTTGGGGTTGAATAGTGTGTTGATTGCGGTGATTTTTAAATTTTGGTTACAAGGTCGAAACGAGGCAAAAACAATATGATTTTGTCTGAATTACGAAGATATTTGAAAGAACGAAAAAGCGTGGCGTTGCGCGATTTGATGTTGCATTTCGACACCGATGCCGAAGCGTTGCGTGGAATGTTGCAAATTTTAATCACGAAAGGCTACGTCCAAAAAATTTCAGCAAAAGAAGCGTGCGGCACGAGTTGCTGTAAATGTGACAGCACGCTGGTTGAGATTTACGAATGGGTTGCCTCTGTGAACGGGATTTAATTTTATGTAATGACTGCAAGAATCTGCAAGGTTCGCACGTTGCCATGTTGTATGCTTATCGGAAGGAGGGGGTTAGTGTAAACTTCCCCGCTTTTTTCACTTTCACTTTCAGATAAGATACTCATGATATTTAATAAAGTTACGTCAATAAAACTCGCTCCAAAGCTGGTGTCTTCAACGCCCGAAGTAAACAGTAGTGCAATAAATCCCCATCAAAATATCGTGCTGACGTTTGACGAACCCGTCAAAGCAAGCAGCGGCTATGTCACGATCAGCAGTGGCAAAGATATTCACAAAATCGCTCTCACAGACAAACAAGTCACCATCAGCGGCAAAACTGTCACCATCAATCCAACCGATGATTTACTTTTTAACAGTCATTACACGGTTAGCATTGATTCCGCTGCGATTGACGA
>CAINHO010000006.1 GCA_903848935.1 uncultured Pseudomonadota bacterium
AGCCAGCCAGCCAGCCAGCCAGCCAGCCAGCCAGCCAGCCAGCCAGCCAGCCAGCCAGCCAGCCAGCCAGCCAGCCAGCCAGCCAGCCATAGCCTAAAACCCATCATTCGCTGGTGTGGCGGCAAATCAAAACTGGCTAATTCAATAATCAATAAATTTCCGCAACACACCTGCTACGTCGAGCCATTTTGTGGCGGTGCAGCAGTATTCCTAAAAAAACAACGCTCTCACTGCGAAGTTATTAACGACATCAACGGCGAGTTGGTTAATCTCTATCGCTGTATTCAGCATCATCCCGAAGAAATAGCAAAGCAATCCGCTTTGATGCTACATAGCAGAGAGCTATTTTTAAATCATCAAGAATCGATCACAAAAAATCTGACTGATATTCAGCGTGCAGCACGCTTTTACGCACTACAACGCATGGCATTTGGTGGAAAAGTATCTGGGCAAAGTTTTGGTTATGCACGAACAGCTAAGGCAGGATTGTCTTCAAAACGATTTGAGCGAGATGTTGCCCTACTGACCGAACGGCTAAACGGTGTATTTATCGAAAATACACGCTGGTTTGATTGCATTAAGCGTTATGACAGTGATGGCACATTGGTATTTTGTGATCCGCCTTACTGGAATACAACGGGCTATGGCGTAGATTTTGGCTTTGAAAATTATGAAAATATGGCTGAAATAATGCGCTCAATGAAAGGAAAAATGATTGTGACGGTCAATGATATTCCTGAAATGCGTGAATGCTTTAGTGAGTTTTCTATTGAGCAGTTGGAAATTACTTATACGCTCGGGAAGGTCAAAGATGGAAAACGTGCAGGTAAATCTTGTGAGTTATTGATTAAAAATTATTAGGTATTCTGTTTCTAAAGTGATTATAAAAGTGGTAAAAAGATTTCATAATTCGAGTGTAAAAGGTAAAAAGATTTCATAATTCGAGTGTTGTGAATTTTTAACAAGGTAAAAACATTTCATAATTGTTTTTGGGTATAGTAATTTACTAAAAACTAGAAATTATTTAAAATTCAATTGGTTACGTTTTTTTGTTAATTTATGATTTTTTTGCAATTTGGTAAAAACATTATCGTAGCAACCAAGGGTGACGATTCTACGCCTCGTCTCCAATCAATCAATCAATCAATCAATCAATCAATCAATCAATCAATCAATCAATCAGAATAGTGTGTTGGCGGTATTTTTGATGTCAATGGTTATTTGTAACGCAATAAAAACGCCCTAAAACTTAACAGTTTTAGGGCGTTTTTACGATGATAAAAAAGCGATTTACTTTTCGTCAGGCAATTTCAATTCTGCCGACATTGCCCACGGTGAAAATGGAAATGGCAACGTTTCTGTACCGAAAACCAAAAACAATAAAAGATGATAATCGTAAATTGCCAAACCTCGTCCGAAACTCAAAATATGACGATTTTTTTCACCTGAAACTAAAATGAAAAATAATTGCAATAAAATCGGTATCCACGCAATCCATCGAACCAACGTGATTACCACAGCAAACAACAGCATTAAAAAAATGCGTTTCCAAATTTGTACTTGCGATAAATGGATATTAACTTGCTCTTCTATCATTTTAACCTCTGTTCATAATGTCGCGTAAATCGAGAGCTGCCGCATTTGCACGCGCAATGTAGTTCGCCATCGATAATGAATAGTTGGCGAATAAACCATAGCCGCTACCGTCTAAAACCATTGGACTTAATGTTGGCGTTAAGCTGTTTTCGAGTTCCCGAATCATGACATCGACGGTTCGCATGGCACGTTTATCGAGCAAAATATCGTGAAAATCGTGTTTAATTGCTCGTAAAATGTGCAATAACGCCCAACTCGCGCCGCGTGCTTCATAAAATACGTTATCGATTTCAAACCAGGTGACTTTGGCAGCGACTTTGCCACTGGCTTCTTCGAGTTCTAAATTAGTCAAACCTGGTGCAAAGTTGCTGCTGGAAGCGTTGGAACTTAATCGTGTAGACAAATCACCTAACCGTTTAATCACGACCTCGGTGTATTGCCACAAGTTATCTGCCCGTGAATAAAATTGGGCTTTTTTACCGGCACTTGGGTCTTGTAAACGCGCCATGTATTTGTGCAAGGCTTGAACACCTTTTTCATATTCGGCTTCGGTTGCAGGCAATGCCCACGAATTCGGCTCGTAATAAAAATATGGTTCGGCAATTGCTAAATCGGGATCTTGTTCAGATTGTGATTGATCGCGGGCAAAATGGTTTCGTAACGCGGTGGTTGCATCGCGCAACATCACTAATGCGCCAAATTCCCAACTGGTAATGTTATCGAGTAACACGCCTGGCGGAGCCACGTCGTTGGTAATATAGCCGCCGCTTTTATTCAGCAACGTGTCAGCAATATGCGCCAACGTTGCTGTATAAGTGTAGCCGAGCGGTAATTCGGCGGCTAACACTTCATAACTCGGTGCGGTGGTTTCGCCATGTTCAGCATTTGCATTTTCGTCTTCAGGAATTGCCGCCGGCGTAAGTCCTGCCTGGGAAATTGCCGATTCTAAAATGTTGAACTGACCGGGTTCGCGCCCCCACCATTGACTTAACGTAAACATCACCACGGCAACAATCAACGTTAAAACGCTGAGTATCCAAACGGTGCCTTTTGATTTGATGTCTGATATTTTTTCGTTTGCCGCCATAATTTGAACCTTTTAAGGAAATGTATTTTGCGTGATTGAGATTGAAAAGTGTGGCGCATAGTAGCAGGTTTTGAGTGTTTTTTGCGCGGCTAAACGGGCTTTTTTTTCGCTCGCGGATGCGCGTTGTCGTAGACCTTTGCCAAATGCTCAAAATCTAAATGGGTGTAAATTTGCGTAGTGCTAATGCTGCTGTGTCCGAGTAATTCTTGCACGGCGCGTAAATCTTGACTGGATTGCAATAAATGGCTGGCGAACGAATGGCGTAAAGCGTGTGGGTGAACGTGTTGAGCCACGCCTTTTTTAATACACCATTGTTTAAGTCGATATTGAACACTGCGTTGGCAAAGTCGGTTGCCATTTTTTGATAAAAAAACCGCTAATTCTGTTTCATTTCGCGCCACGCGGTGCTTTAACCAATTTTTAATTGCCAAAATCGCTTTGCTGCCAATCGGTAAAATGCGGGCTTTACCGCCTTTTCCAGATTGAATACGTAAGGATTTATCGCTCAAATCTAAATCAGGCAAATTCAAATCGACCAATTCACTCAACCGCAAACCTGACGAATAAAATAATTCAAACATCGCGACATCGCGGACTTCTAACACCGAATCCGTGCCGGCATCTAACAAACCACCGATTTGATCTACGTCTAATGTTTTGGGTAATTTTCGAATGGATTTGGGAGCTTTGACGTATTTTGCGGGGTTGAGTGTGACTAAATCATTTTTTAATAAATACTGATAAAAAGACCGCATTGCCGATAATTCACGTTGCAAACTCGCGCTACTTAAGCCTTGCCGATGGCGATTCGCAACGTGTTGACGAATATCATTTGGCTGTAATTCCGACCAATGTTCAAACTTTTGTTTCACACAAAAATCGGTTAAGTGGCGCAAATCCCGTTGGTAATTGGTTAGCGTGTGAATCGACACGCGCTGCTCGACTTTCATTTGCGTAAAAAAGTCGGCAAGTTGGTTTTTGGCGATGGTTTTCATTTTCTATTTTCGATTGCTAAGGGGAATTACTGACTTTTTGTTAAATCCGCTAGAATAAACACTCTTAAATTCTAACTTTCAAAAGGAAATCAAATGAGCCAACAAGCCGCACTGACGTTAATCGAAAACTACTATGCCGCATTCAACAACGCCGACATGGACACATTTTTAGACTTGCTGACCAATGACGTAATTCATGACATCAACGAAGGTAAACGTGACATCGGCAAAGAAGCCTTCACGCAATTTATGGCGTGCATGAATTCAAATTACAAAGAACAACTCGTCGATATGGTCATCATGGCGAATGCTGATGGTAAACGTGCTGCAGCAGAATTCATTGTTGTCGGTGAATACTTGAAAACTGACGATGGTTTACCTGAAGCACAAGGTCAAAAATACCGTTTGCCAGCGGGTGCATTTTTTGAAATTCGCGACGGCAAAGTTGCTCGTATCACCAACTATTACAATCTTCAAAATTGGATTGCACAAGTTAGCGCGTAAGTTTGCGTTAAAAAACGGGCAGATTTTCTGCCCGTTTTTTCAAAATGGTTTCACGACTGCCAAAATAACAATGCCCACTAAAAAAAGTACGGGGATTTCATTCATCCAACGATAAAAAATGTGGTCACGTTTATTTTCATTCGCACGAAAATCTTTGAACCATTGCCAACAAAAATAATGGTAAATCACCAGTCCCAGTAACAAGGCTAATTTGACGTACAACCAACCCGCGTGCGAATACATCTGCCACGCACCAGCCATTAACAGCCAAATTCCAAACACAAACGTGGCAATCATCGACGGAGTCATGATGCCAAAAAACAGTTTTCGCTCCATGATTTTAAAACGTTCATCGCTTGCCGTATCGTCGCTCATTGCGTGATAAACGTACAATCGCGGCAAATAAAATAATCCTGCAAACCAACACACCATCGCAATTAAATGTAACGCTTTTAACCAGAGCATCATTTTTCCTTCAAAAAATTTTCAATCAATGGCTGCAATTCAGCCAATTCCATCAAACCGACTTTTTGCCACACGATTTCGCCTTTTAGATTCAACAAAAACGTGGTCGGTGTGACTTTCACATCGCCAAATGTCTTCGCAATTTTCGCTTCAATATCCAACGTAATCAGGTAGGGCAGGGCGTGCAATTTATTAAATTCAATCACATGATTCGGCGGATCGTAATACATCGATACGCCAATAATTTCTAGTCCTTGCGCGTGATAACGTGAATACAAATCGAGCCAAAGCGGAATTTCTTTGAGACAACTTTCACAATCAGTCGCCCAAAATGTCACAATTACAGGTTTACCACGCCATTTTTCCAGCGACATTTTTTCGCTATTTAACGTGGTAAAAGAGATATTCGGAACAGTTTTGTTGAAACTAAAAAACATACTCGTCATCAATACAAGTAATAAAGCGAGGACTATAAGTGATTTCATTTGAAAAATTCGAAAGTGCGACACGGGTGTTGTATCGCACAATTTGGAGGGAAAATTACAATTGCGGCCCAGCTTGGGTAAAATCGAAATCGTTATTTGCGCTGGTATATTTTTGGAAATTTGCGACAAACATTCCTGCTAATTTTTGTGCCGTTTCGTCGAAAATCGCCTTGTCTTCCCACGCATTTCGCGGGTTTAATAAATTAGTTTCTACACCAGCCAACGTCGTCGGAATGCTCAAATTAAAATACGGCATTGTTTCAAAATCGGAATTATTGATACTGCCGTCCAAAATCGCATTCACACAAGCGCGAGTGCCTTTAATACTCATGCGTTTGCCCACGCCATAATCACCGCCTGTCCAACCTGTGTTGACCAAATAAGCGTTTACGCCATTTTGTTCCATTTTTTTGCCAAGCAACGTCGCATAAACTGTCGGATGCAAGGGTAAAAAGGCTTCGCCAAAACACGCTGAAAATGTCGCTTGTGGTTCAGTTACGCCACGCTCTGTCCCAGCTACTTTCGCGGTGTAGCCCGACAAGAAATAATACATCGCTTGTTCTTTCGATAACTTTGAAACGGGCGGCAAAATGCCAAACGCATCGCAGGTTAAGAAAATAATGTTTTGCGGTTGTCCTGCGCGTAAATCGGGTTCGTGATTTTCAATATGTTCAATCGGATACGAAACACGGGTATTTTCAGTTTTCGAACTATCGTGATAATCCACTTCACCGTTATCATCGTAAACCACGTTTTCAAGCAGCGCGTGACGGCGAATCGCGGCAAAAATTTCGGGTTCATTTTCTTGTGATAAACCGATACATTTCGCGTAACAACCGCCTTCAAAATTAAATACACCGCTATCATCCCAACCGTGTTCATCATCGCCAATCAATTTACGCGACGCATCCGTTGAAAGCGTGGTTTTTCCTGTTCCTGATAATCCAAAAAATAACGCGACATCGCCGTCCTTGCCGACATTTGCGCTACAGTGCATCGACAAAATACCTTCCAACGGCAACCAGTAATTCATCATGGTGAAAATGCCTTTTTTCATTTCCCCGCCGTACCAAGTACCACCGATGATAGCGATATTTTTTTCGACATTGAAAATACAAAAAACTTCGGAATTCAAACCGTGATTCTGCCATTTTTCGTTGGTGAAATTGCTGGCATTGTAAACGCGAAAAGTCGGTGTAAAACTTTCTAATTCGTTCGCTTCGGGACGAATGAACATATTTTTAACGAAGTGCGATTGCCACGCGAATTCGGTAATGAAACGCACCGATTTGCGCGTCACGCCATCACCACTGAAACCGTCAGTAACGTAAATATCTTTACCGGACAAATAATCAATTACATCGGCATAAAGATCATCGAAAATCTCTGTTGAAACGGGCTTATTCACATTGCCCCAAGCGATATTTTGATTCGATGGTTCTTGCTGCACAAAAAACTTATCTTTCGGCGATCGTCCCGTGAATTTCCCTGTGTCCACAGTCATAGTGTCATTACTTAACACTTGTCCTTCTTGATTAGTGACTTCGTGGTTAAAAAGCTCGTCATAACTTAAATTGTGATAAACCTTGCCTACTTGATGAAGTCCCAATTCTTCTGCACTTAATTCACTCATTACTACGGCTCCTAAGATTTTATAATCGTTCTTTTTGTACGGCATCTACCGATTCCGTAAATGTAGCCGAAATTGAATTTTTAGACAAGGATTTGCGCCTTTTACAGTCGATTTATCACGGTTTGGCGCGAGTGGGTGAATTATGCTATCTTTTCGCCCATAATTTTCACTTCTAAAATATTCTAAAATTATGACTCCCGAACAATTTAATCAGTACGCTGAACAAGGTTTCAATCGTATTCCCGTTAGTTGCGAAATTCTCGCCGATGTTCACACGCCATTAAGTGCATATTTAAAACTCGCCGCTGGCGCGTATTCCTATTTGTTTGAGTCGGTTCACGGTGGCGAAAAATGGGGACGTTATTCAATTATTGGTTTGCCGTGTAAAACGGTTGTTAAAATTTTTGGCAACCAAATTACCGTGACATTTGAAAAAAAAATCATCGAAGATTTAACGCACGAAAATCCGTTGAAATGGATTGAAGAATTTAAAGCGCGTTATAGTGTACCAGACGTTGAAGGTTTGCCACGTTTTAACGGTGGATTAGTAGGTTATTTTGGTTATGAAACGGTTGCGTACATTGAACCGCGTGTTTGCAAAGTTGAAAAACCAGATGAAATCGGCGCACCAGATATTTTGTTGATGGTATCGGAAGAATTACTCGTTTTCGATAATTTGTCGGGCAAAATGTTGTTGCTCACGCACGCCAATCCTGAAGAAGCGAATGCGTATGAAAATGCTCAAAAACGTTTGCAAGAATTGGCAACGAGGTTACGCGAATCACAAGCAAAACCTGAACGTCATCCGAATCCTAAAATTGTTCACGAAAGTGATTTTATTTCTGGTTTCACGCAGGAAGGTCACGCAAAAGCTGTTCTCAAAGCAAAAGAATATATTGCTAACGGCGACATGATGCAGGTGGCTTTATCACAACGTCTGTCGATTCCTTTCACCGCCGCACCTTTAAATTTATACCGAGCGTTGCGTTGTTTGAATCCATCACCGTACATGTTTTATCTGGATTTAGACGATTTTCATATTGTCGGTTCATCTCCTGAAATTTTAGTACGTTTGGAAGATGAAACAGTGACAATTCGCCCGATTGCAGGAACACGTCGACGCGGTATTACGCCCGAACAAGATTTAGAACTCGAAAAAGAATTACTCGCTGATCCTAAAGAAATCGCTGAACATTTAATGTTGATTGATTTAGGACGAAATGATACGGGACGTGTTTCTGAAATTGGTACCGTTCAACTCACTGCTAAAATGGTTGTTGAACGCTATTCACACGTTATGCACATCGTTTCGAACGTCACGGGAAAATTGAAACAAGGCAAAAATGCGTTCGATGTATTAGCGGCAACTTTTCCCGCTGGGACAGTGAGTGGTGCGCCGAAAATTCGGGCAATGGAAATTATTGACGAACTCGAACCCGTGAAACGTGGCATTTATTCTGGCGCGGTGGGTTATATCGGTTGGACGGGTAATTTAGATACCGCGATTGCGATTAGAACGGCGGTTATTAAAAATGGAAAACTACATATTCAAGTGGGTGGCGGGATTGTTTATGACTCCGTGCCACAAAGTGAATGGGAAGAAACAATGAATAAAGGACGCGCGGTATTTCGTGCGGTTGCAATGGCGGAAGCTGGTTTAGAAGGAGAGCAAGCATGAAAGTTGTTATGGTCGATAACTATGATTCATTCACTTATAACCTCGTGCAATACTTGGGCGAACTTGGCGCAGAAGTCATTGTCGTTCGTAACGATCAAGTTTCGGTGAGAGATATTGAAGCCCTCAAACCAGAGAAAATCGTCATTTCACCTGGGCCTTGCACACCAAAAGAAGCGGGGGTTTCGGTTGAAACGATTTTGCATTTCGCGGGAAAAATTCCGTTGCTTGGCGTATGTTTAGGACATCAAAGTATTGGTTATGCGTTTGGCGGAAATGTCATTCATGCCAAGCAAATTATGCACGGCAAAACATCGCCTGTTTATCATGCTGACACGGGTGTTTTTAAAGGCTTGAATAACCCATTTACCGCGACGCGCTACCATTCGCTTGTGATTGAACAAGCAAGTTTGCCCGAGTGTTTAGAAGTGACTGCGTGGACACAAAATGAACAAGGCGAAATCGACGAAATCATGGGTGTGAGGCATAAAACGCTTGATATTGAAGGCGTGCAATTTCACCCTGAATCGATTTTGACGGAACATGGACACGATTTGTTGCGGAATTTTCTGCAACGTTGAATACTTAAAAATAGGGCGTGACAAATGAAAAACTCAACCGAATGACACGCCTTAACCACTGAACAAGCCCTCGAACAACAACCGACTCAAATAGGTTTAATTCACCGACGTTTAGCCGCGTGATGGTGCGAATTAAAAACTCGCACCATCAATCAAATTAGGCGTAAGTATCAACCGAACTTCCACAACAAGAACCAACACTTCCGCTGCTTGAAGCATCTGAACTGCCGGCTGCGGCAGCATTTGCTTCGGGATTCGCCGTGCCAATACTAATATTCGGTTGTGGGTTATTTACCGCCATAAGCGTTTGTGCAATGGTTGGACTGACTGATGCAGTTATCATTGGAATCACCTTTTTGAAGTTGATAAAAAATAAAATTTACGAACAATTCTGAACCGAATGTCAACATTGTTAAGACAGGGGTCAATGATTTACAACGGTTAAATTTTCGCTTTTTCTTTAGCGGCAGTTTCGTCTAAATTTTCTTTTTAATTTAAAACGCGCATTATGCAATTAAAAGCGGCGTTGAAATTTTTCGTTTTTGCACCACATCCGTAGCTATTCAAATTACTTTATCGAGGGCAACACAATGAGAATGGACAAATTAACCAGCAAATTTCAAGCAGCCTTAGCCGATGCACAAAGTTTAGCATTGGGTAAAGATCATCAATTTATCGAAGCAGCGCATTTATTACTTTCATTACTCGACCAAGATGGCGGCAGCATCAAACCGTTACTCGCGCAAAGTAATATCAACGTCCCAGATTTGCGTGCCGACACATTCGCTGCAATCAATCGTTTAGCTAGCGTCAGCGGTACGGGCGGCGATGTTCGCTTATCCAATGAACTTGACCGTTTATTAAATATCACCGACAAACTCGCGCAAAAACGGAACGATACGTTTATTTCGAGCGAATTATTTTTGTTGGCGATTGAAGACGAAAAATGTTCATTAACCGAAATCTTCAAAAAATATGGCATTTCAAAATCGTTACTCGAACCCGCAATTGAAAAATTACGCGGCGGCGAAGCGGTGAATGATCAAAATGCCGAAGATCAACGTCAAGCGTTAAATAAATACACCGTGAATTTAACGGAACGTGCTGAACAGGGAAAACTAGATCCTGTGATTGGTCGTGATGACGAAATTCGCCGCACGATTCAAGTGTTGCAACGTCGAACCAAAAATAATCCTGTTTTAATCGGGCAACCTGGTGTGGGCAAATCGGCTATTGTCGAAGGTTTAGCGCAACGCATCATCAACGGCGAAGTGCCAGAAGGGATGAAAAATAAAAAAGTTTTGTCGCTCGACATGGCGGCGTTGATTGCGGGGGCAAAATTTCGCGGCGAATTTGAAGAACGTTTGAAAGCCGTTTTGAATGATTTAGCCAAACAAGAAGGGCAAGTAATTTTGTTCATCGATGAATTACACACGATGGTCGGCGCGGGAAAAGCCGAAGGCGCGATGGATGCGGGCAATATGTTGAAACCTGCGTTAGCGCGAGGTGAATTGCATTGCGTTGGTGCGACGACGCTCGACGAATATCGCAAATACATTGAAAAAGATGCGGCATTAGAGCGACGTTTTCAAAAAGTGCTAGTCGATGAACCGAGCGTTGAAGATACGATTGCGATTTTGCGCGGCTTGAAAGAAAAATACGAAGTGCATCACGGCGTAGATATTACTGACCCTGCGATTGTCGCGGCGGCAACGCTTTCGTATCGCTACATTGCAGACCGTCAATTGCCCGATAAAGCGATTGATTTAATCGACGAAGCAGGCAGTCGAATTCGGATGGAAATTGACTCGAAACCCGAATCAATGGACAAATTACATCGCCGTTTAATTCAACTGAAGATCGAACAAGTCGCACTGAAAAAAGAAAAAGATGCCGCGTCGAAAAAACGGCTGCAAGTTTTGGAACAAGAAATTAGCGAACTCGAAAAAGAGTATTCGGATTTAGAAGAAATTTGGAAAGCTGAAAAATCCGCGTTGCAAGGTTCGGCGGCAATTAAAGAGAAACTCGAACAAGCACGTTTGGATGTTGAAACCGCAAGGCGTGCTAATGATTTAGCCAGAATGTCTGAATTGCAATACGGCATTATTCCCGATTTAGAAAAACAAATTGCTGCGTCAGCAACCGTCGATATGTCGAAAATGACCTTGTTACGCAACAAAGTCACGGAAGATGAAATCGCCGAAGTTGTATCGAAATGGACGGGGATTCCTGTTTCAAAAATGTTAGAAGGCGAAAAAGAAAAATTGTTGCAAATGGAAGCGCATTTAAAACAGCGCGTCATCGGACAAGAAGAAGCGTTGAAAGCCGTGAGCAATGCGATTCGTCGTTCACGCGCAGGGCTTTCTGATCCGAATCGTCCGAATGGTTCATTCCTCTTTTTAGGGCCAACCGGCGTAGGTAAAACCGAATTGTGCAAAGCGTTAGCCGAATTTATGTTCGATACGCCCGATGCGATGGTGCGAATCGATATGTCCGAATTTATGGAAAAACATTCGGTGGCGCGGCTAATCGGTGCGCCTCCAGGTTATGTCGGCTATGAAGAAGGTGGTTATTTAACCGAATTAGTGCGCCGTAAACCGTATTCCGTGATTTTGCTCGACGAAATTGAAAAAGCGCACCCAGATGTGTTTAACATTTTGTTGCAAGTCTTAGACGACGGGCGTTTAACCGACGGACAAGGTCGCACGGTCGATTTCAAAAATACCATTATCGTGATGACTTCCAATATCGGTTCGGACGTGATTCAAGCGTTGTCGGGCGAGGCGATGTACGACGTAATGAAATCAGCGGTGATGGATATTGTGGTCACGAAATTCCGCCCTGAATTTATCAATCGCATCGACGAAGCGGTGGTGTTTCATTCGTTGGGACGTGAGCAAGTTCGCGCGATTTCGACCATTCAAATTGATTATTTGCGTAGCCGATTGCAAGAACGTGAAATTGGATTTGAAATTTCCGACGCTGCGTTGGATTTACTCGGCGAAGCGGGATTTGACCCTATTTATGGTGCAAGACCCATGAAACGAGCGATTCAAAATCAGCTTGAAAATCCACTCGCGCAATTGATTTTGGGTGGACAATTTGTCGCGGGGGATGTGATAAAAGTCGTTGAGGATAGTGGAGAATTGCGATTTTCAAAGTAGATTTCAAAAAATAAAAACGGACAAATAACTAATAATTTTGTTATTTGTCCATTATGTAATTAACCATAAACGGACAAAAATATGTATTCAGGGTTTGAACTCAAATTGGATGATTCAATTTTAAGCAGATTAAAAAGAGATATAAATTACACACCGTGCCAACCGCTTGTAACCGATAGCGTTGACAAATTCAAACTTAAATTGAAAGATTTAATCTTAAATAACGGAGATTTATCAGCCACAAAAATGTGGGAGCAATGGTTTCCTGAAATATCTTGTCATGTTTTTATTTCACACTCTCACAGAAATGAGGACGATGCTAAAACATTTGCTCAATGGCTTTATCAAAATTTTGGAATTAAGTCTTTTATCGATTCGACTGTTTGGGGATATGCTGATGAGCTTTTAAAAAAAATTGATAAAAATTTTTGCTTGAATTCATGTGGAAAAACCTACAATTACGATAAACGGAATATATCAACGGCTCATATACACATGATTTTGATGAGTGCGCTTGTAAAAATGATGGACAAAACAGAATGCGTTATTTTTTTGAATACACCAGAATCAATTAACACTAAAGACGCAATCACTGACAGGCATACCACCTATTCACCTTGGATATATGGTGAACTTTTGTTTTCTGATTTATTACGAAAAAACATTCCTGAAAGAATAAAAACTCAAATTTCTTTAGAGAAAATGGAAAGCGTATTAGCAGAAGACAGAAAATTGCTTGTACAGTATCCAGCAAATTTAAAACATTTAGTTGAATTGAATGGTACAGACCTTGAAACTTGGATGACAAAATCAAGAACAAATGAACCACTTAATAATTTAGATTTACTTTACCAAATTAAAAATGTTGGAGAATCGCATGGAAAATAAAATAGCTCATTTGGGATTTATTCAAGCTGTTATTAGCCGTATGGGTGGAAATTCGTTTTTGCTGAAGGGATGGAGTGTAACGCTTGTTGCGGCGATATTTGCACTTTCAGCTAAGGATGCTAACCATCAATTTCTTTTGTTGGCATATTTCCCTGTGATTGTGTTCTGGACGCTTGATGCTTTTTTTCTGCACCAAGAAAAATTATTCAGAAAACTTTATGAGTGTGTGGCAAAAGGTGAAATTTCAAGTAATGTATTTACTATGGATACAACACCAGTAAAAGATTATGTAGATTCACTATGCAGTGTGTTTTTTTCTAAAACGTTACGACTATTTTATGGGGTTATTGTAGGCGTGGTATTGTTGGCGATGTTTTACTTTTAACATCTAAATTACAAGTAAAAAGCGGCGAAAACTCGTCGCTTTTCAGGCAATTTTTTAACTTTTACAACACATCCTGCACCGCATCCAACTTTTTCCAATCAGGAATGGGCGCAACACAATCTTTTTTCGGGACATATTCGGATTGTTCGAGTTTTTTATAACGATGAATGTAGCGAGGACAATTCAAAAATAAATTCCGAACCGTGATGCGAATAATAAATTTTGCATCAATGTATTCATCCAAAAGCGGGTCATCTAAAACAATGTTTGCTGTGCCATGCAAACGCAGACGTTGTGGATTTTCAAAATCAATAAACAGCAATCCGACTTCATGATTTAACGCAATGTTACCCGTCGTTAAAAACATCCCGTTGCCATCGTAATCAGGAAACGCGATGGTTTTTTCATCAATCACACGCACAAAACCCGTCGCGCCACCTTTGTGTGAAACCGTCGGACGACATTGGTCATCGACACTGCTGATAAAAAACATATCGCGCGATTCAATAAATGCGCGTTCTTCGTCGGTAATTTCTTCATGCACAATCAATTCATGCACACGGTCTGCTAATTTGCGTGAATCAAAATGCTCTTGTAATTCAAGATTACCTTTGTGGAATGTCTCTGTCATAAGTTGTTCTCCTAATTTTTGAAAAATGATGATGGTAAAGTGAAGCTACCCAAAAACCAACAAATACCCGCCTAATCCTACCATCACCAAACCGCTCATCAATTTCAGCCAACGTCCTTCTTTTTCTTGTAAACGTCGCTGACTAAGCGTGACTACGCCGATGCCTAAAATCACAAAATCATCGAACATATACGCCACGTTATATAACAACAAATAGCCGTAATAACTAACGCTGCTCAAATGTTGTAACGTCAAAATTCTCGTATAAAGCGCGGGAAATCCTGACGTACACATGAATTCCACCACTTGCACCAGAATCGCTAAAATCACGGTGCCAATCATTGCACCCGTCAGATTTTGAGCCGTAAGAATGCGGCGAATACGCGCGTAAATCCCCGTTTTTGCCGCATTCGGAATTGACAATGACACGCCCCAGCCAAAACGCCAAAAGTCTTTGAGGTTAATCGCACCAGCAAGTAACGCAATCAGCGCAATAATAATTTCAGAAACACGCGATAAACCAATCCATAAAAACAGATTCAGCCATGCCGCCATAAAAATAAAATAAGCGATGCCTTCGACAGCGACAAACGTGCCAGCAATCGTCAACATTCGCCACCGATTGTGCATCGGTGCAAGCAACGAAATCATCAAAATTAAAACCCACATTGAGCAAGGATTAAAACCGTCGAGCAACCCCATTGCCAATGTAAATACTGGCAGTCCGATTTCGGCAAGCGTGATTTTCTGCCCCCAAAAATCTAATTCAAATGATTCGGGAATCTTTTCAGGCTTGGTCTCGCACGAAGAAGCAGCTTGAATTTCACAACTTCCCGCTTCATTTTGAAGTGGCAATTTTTGTGTGGATGCCAAAATACCGCGAATCAATTTCCCCGTCGTTGTTTCGTCGGAATAACCGACAATCAATTGCCCGTTGACTTGAATTGTTGGGACACGAACAGGCGTTTTTTGCTGTTGTGCGAGTGATTTTAAACGTTCCAAAGCTGACGGTTCTTGCGTGACATCGTGAATCACGATTCGCAGATTGGGTTGTTCTTGTTGCAAGGTTTTTAAAAATTCTTCTGTTGCCGCACAATGCGGGCAATTTGAACGCACAAATGCTTCTACATCAATCGGTTCTACGATTTGATTCGACTGAATTGCCACCGAATCTGCCACACTAAAATTAAAAACAAAATTTAAGATTAAAACCGTGGCGAAAATAAACCATCTCATTGATATATTCATAAATTTCTCCTAAAAATTAACGTAATTTTAGATTACCGTTGTAAACTCAGGACGCAAGGTAAATGTCACATTTCTTTTTGTTCATCATGAGGGTTGTACTATGCAAAATCAGAAAATGCTTACCATCGATGGAAATCAAGCTGCCGCTACGGTAGCGCATAAACTCAGCGAAGTCATCGCAATTTACCCCATAACTCCCGCCACGCCAATGGGCGAATGGTCAGACGAATGGTCGTCTAACGGTCAAACTAATTTGTGGGGAACAGTTCCGCAAATTATCGAAATGCAAAGTGAAGCAGGTGCAGCAGGCGTGATTCATGGTGCGTTACAATCGGGCGCACTTGCCACGACATTCACAGCCTCTCAAGGTTTATTATTGATGCTGCCAAATATGTACAAAATCGCTGGGGAATTAACGCCGACCGTGTTTCATATTGCGGCGCGTTCGTTGGCGTGTCAGGCATTATCCATTTTCGGAGATCACAGTGATGTCATGGCAGCTCGAATGACGGGCTTTGGAATGCTTTGTTCTAATTCGCCGCAAGAAGTTTTAGATTTCGCGCTGATTGCTCATGCTGCAACATTGGAAAGTCGGATTCCGTTAATTCATTTTTTTGATGGTTTTCGAACCTCTCACGAAGTCGCTAAAATCGAAACTTTCGACGATGACGTATTTCGCGCCATGATTGACGATGCGTGGATTGCTGAACATCGAAACCGTGCATTAACGCCTGATAAACCCATGATGCGTGGCACCGCGCAAAATCCTGATGTGTATTTTCAAGCGCGTGAATCTGTGAATTCCCATTACGATGCGATGCCAGTCATCGTACAAAATGCCATGAATCGCTTTGCTAAATTAACAGGTCGGGCTTATCACTTGTTTGAATATGTCGGGGTGGTGGATGCGGAACGGGTGATTATCATCATGGGTTCGGGCGCAGAATCCGTGACTGAAACGGTGGATTATCTCAATCGACAAGGCGAATCCGTGGGATTGTTGAAAGTGCGTTTATACCGTCCTTTTGATGCTGAAAGTTTACTCGTGGCATTACCGAAAACGTGTCGCAAAATTGCGGTTTTAGATAGAACCAAAGAACCTGGTGCAGACGGCGAACCGTTGTACAAAGATGTTTTAACTGCCCTCGCACAAGATTATCTCAGTGGCACGTCGAATTTTTCGGAATTGCCAAAAGTAGTCGGTGGACGTTATGGCTTATCGTCCAAAGAATTTACGCCTGCCATGATTAAAGCGATTTTCGACGAACTCAAACACGCGCACCCCAAAAATCATTTCACCATCGGTATCAACGACGATGTCACGCACAGCAGTTTGGCGTGGGATGCGAATTATCGTACCGACGCGCTTGCTGATACATTCCAAGCAATGTTTTACGGTTTAGGCAGTGACGGCACGGTCGGTGCAAATAAAAACACCATCAAAATTATTGGCGAAGAAACGGAATTGAACGCACAAGGGTATTTCGTTTATGACTCGAAAAAATCGGGCGCAATCACCGTTTCCCATTTACGTTTTGGTTCGCAGCCAATTCACGCCACTTATTTGATTGCTGAAAACGATGCGAATTTTATTGGCTGCCATCAAACCATTTTTCTCGAACGTTACGATATGCTTGCGAACGCAGCAAATGGCGCAGTATTTCTATTGAATTCGTCAGAACCGGTTGAACAAGTCTGGGAGTCGTTGCCGGTGAAAATGCAGCAGCAAATGCGTGAGAAAAAAATTCGTTTTTATGTTATCGATGCGTATGCCGTGGCTGAAAAAACAGGCATGGGTAGACGGATTAACACCATTATGCAGACCTGTTTTTTTGCGATTTCGGACGTATTGCCGCAAGCCCAAGCGATTGCCTCTATTAAACATACCGTCAAAAAAACCTATGCCAAAAAAGGGCAACCGATAATTGAACTGAATATGCACGCTATCGATGAAACGTTGGTGGCACTGCATTCTGTGCCGATACAAACCAAAGTTTGTACTCCGATTTTACTTAAATCGACAATTGATGAATTCGCGCCCAATTTTGTGAAAAAAGTGACGGGCGAAATTATCGCGGGTCGTGGAAATGCCTTGCCCGTCAGTGTAATGCCGATTGATGGCACATTTCCAACAGGCACGGCGGCATTTGAAAAACGTAATTTAGCGTTAGAAATTCCCGTCTGGGAAACCGATTTATGTACGCAATGCGGCAAATGCGTGATGGTTTGTCCGCACTCGGTGATTCGTAGCAAAATTTATCCAATGGCTGAATTAAAAAACGCGCCCGAAACCTTCAAACACGCACCGATGCTCGGCAAAGATTTTCCTGAAGGTTTAGAAATGAGTTATCAAGTCGCGCCTGAAGATTGCACAGGTTGTAGTTTGTGTGTCGATATTTGTCCGATTCGAGATAAATCCAACGCCAGCCGCAAAGCCTTAAATATGCAACCGCAACCGCCGTTGCGCGAAATCGAACGTGAAAATTGGGACTTCTTTTTGTCGATTCCTGAATATGACCGCCGCTTGTTGAAAACCAATACCATCAAAGGTGCGATGGTGTTACAGCCATTGTTTGAATTTTCAGGCGCGTGTGCAGGATGTGGCGAAACACCTTACATTAAATTGGCCTCGCAATTGTTTGGCGACCGAATGTTGGTCGCGAATGCCACAGGTTGTTCATCGATTTATGGCGGTAATTTACCGACTACACCGTGGACAAAAAATGCCGAAGGACGTGGTGTGGCATGGAGCAATTCGCTATTTGAAGATAACGCAGAATTTGGTTTAGGAATGCGCGTTGCCCTCGATAAACAAAATACCCATGCCAAAGAATTGTTAACCGCCTTGCGCGAAGAGTTGAGCGGCGAATTTATCGACATGATTTTGAACGCCTACCAATCCGACGAAGCGGGGATTTATGAACAACGTGAGCGCGTGGCAGTATTGAAACAATCGTTGGAATTGTTAGACAGCGAAGCCGCTCGAACGCTGCTGCAACTCGCTGACAGTTTGTGCAAAAAAAGCGTGTGGATTATTGGTGGCGACGGCTGGGCGTATGACATTGGTTATGGCGGACTTGACCACGTTTTAGCGAGCGGTCGCAACGTCAACATTTTGGTTTTGGATACGGAAGTTTATTCCAACACCGGCGGACAAACTTCAAAATCCACACCGTTAGGCGCAGTGGCGAAATTCTCAGCGGGTGGTAAATCAACAAATAAAAAAGATTTAGCCTTATTGGCGATGGATTATGAAAATGTTTACGTCGCGCACGTCGCTTATGCGGGAAAAGATACGCAAACGTTGAATGCGTTTTTGGAAGCCGAAGCGCATGAAGGTACGTCGATTATAATTGCTTACGCGCCTTGTATCGCACAGGGAATTGATTTGTCGAACAATCATCATCAGCAAAATCTGGCGGTAAAAAGTGGGCATTGGCCACTGTTTCGTTTTGATCCTAATAAAATAAAACAGGGAAAAAATCCGATGCACTTGGATTCTGCCGAGCCATCGATTTCTTATCGTGAATTTGTGGAAACTGAAACTCGTTTTAGTTTGTTGTGGCAAACACACCCCGACGATGCGGAACGTTTTCTCGCTCAAGCGCAGCAAGAAGTGAAGCATCGTTATCATTTTTATAAACAACTTTCGGAATTAGAGTGGGATGAAACTAGCAGTGTATCGGCATTGAAAAGGCTGCACGCGCAAACCTGTGATTTTTTGAAATCATAAAAACGAGATGTTTTGATGAGTTTGATTCAATCGTTACTAAAACCAAGTGCCTATCCGCATCCCGTGAGCGCGATTGAAGTCATCGAAACGCACATCTCGTGGATATTATTAACGGGGCGAGTCGCTTACAAAATTAAAAAAGCGGTTCAATTCGATTTCTTAGATTTTTCTACGTTGGGAAAACGGCATTTTTTTTGTGACGAAGAATTACGCCTTAATCGTCGTTTCGCGCCAGAACTTTATTTGAAAGTCGTGCCAATTAACGGCACGATGGAGGATGCAAAAATCAATGGCGACGGTGCAGTAATTGAATATGCCGTGCAAATGCGGCAACTTTCCGCGAACCAACTTTTAGACAAAATGTCGTTAAACGCGACAATTATCGATCAACTCGCAGACCTCACGGCGGATTTTCACCAGCACGCGAATATGGACACGTCAGAAAGTTGTTACGGTTCAGTCACAGAAATTCACCGTTGGTTTTTGGGTAACTTCGCGCATATTCGTCTGTTTTTTGATATGACGCGATTAGAATTGTGGGGCGAACAAGAATTGTCGAAAATCACACCGTTAATTCAACAACGCAAACAACATGGTTTTATTCGGGAATGTCACGGCGATTTACATTTGGGCAATATCGCATTGTTTGAAAATCGGGTCACGCCGTTTGATGGCATTGAATTTAATCCCGCTTTGCGTTGGATTGATGTTATGAACGAGGTAGCGTTTATCGTCATGGATTTAGAGCAACGTGATTTGAAACCGTTCGCGTATCGATTTTTGAATCGCTATTTGAGCCGAACAGGCGATTATTCAGGCGTGAGTTTACTGCGTTATTATTTGGTTTATCGCGCTTTGGTGCGAGCGAAAATCGTGTTATTACGTTGGCAACAACATCAAAATCTGCACGACTTTATTGAAGCGGAAAGCTACGCAAGTTTGGCGGAAAGTTTCACAATTCCTAAGCCGCCGACCTTGTTGATTACGCACGGTTATTCGGGTTCAGGGAAATCTACCGTCAGTGCAAAATTGGCGGAAACGTTCAGCATGATTCATTTGCGTTCAGACGTTGAGCGACAACGTTTGTTTGCGGAATCGAAAAATCAGGATATTTATAGTGCGGAACACACGCAGCAAATCTATCAAACACTCGCTGATTTTGCCGCCATGATTCTTAAAGCTGGTTTTTCGGTGTTGATTGATGCGACATTTCTCAAATTAGAACAACGTACGTTGTTTCAAAAACTCGCCGATGAAATGCAGGTGAAGTTTTTAATTTTAGATTTTCAAGCGGCAGAGGAAGAATTAAGCAACCGCATTATTCAACGCCAAGAACTTGGTAATGACCCGTCTGAAGCCACATTAGCCGTGTTGCAACAACAGATTAAAACCGCGCAACCGTTGACAATAGATGAATTAAATAAAGTGATTCAAGTGAAAAGTGCGGTAGCTACGTTTGAGTAGTGTGTAAAGAGATCGTTATGTTTTGAATTCAAAATTTATTTTTTATCCTAAGGAGAACACCATGACAGAACAAGCCAATTACATTCGATGGTTTAATGAATTAACCCTTGATGACGTGCCACTCGTCGGCGGAAAAAATGCCTCGTTGGGTGAAATGTACCGCGAACTCGGTTCACAAGGTGTACAAATTCCCAACGGTTTTGCAATTACAGCGGAGGCATATCGTTATGTTTTGGATAAAGCGAATGGCTGGGCAGCATTGCACGAAGCGTTAGACGACTTGAATCCTGAAGACGTGAATGACCTTGCCAAACGCGCCCGAAAAGCTCGAGAGGTCATTTATACCGCGCCACTTCCCGAAGATTTGCAGCAACAAATTCTTGCGGCATTCAAACAATTACAAGCGCAATACGGTGAAGAATTAAGCGTTGCTGTTCGCAGTTCTGCGACTGCTGAAGACCTTCCAACCGCCAGTTTCGCGGGACAACAAGACACTTATCTTAACATTCGTGGCGAATCTGAATTGCTCGAGGCGTGCAAACGCTGTTTTGCCAGTTTATTCACCGACCGCGCCATTCATTACCGTGTCGATCAAGGCTTTGATCATTTCAAACTTGCGCTTTCTATCGGCATCATGAAAATGGTGCGTTCCGATTTGTCGGCTAGCGGCGTGATGTTTTCATTAGACACGGAATCGGGTTTTAGCGACGTGGTGTTTATCACGGGAGCTTATGGCTTAGGTGAAAACGTCGTTCAAGGAGCGGTGGATCCCGACGAATTTTATGTGCATAAACCGACTTTCAACCAAGGTCATCGAGCGGTATTGCGTCGAACCTTGGGTGCGAAAAAAATCAAAATGATTTACAGCGACCAAGGCACACGCGAATCCATACATAATATCGTCACCTCGAATGAAGAACGAAATCGGTTTTGTATTACCGATGCTGACGTGTTGACGCTCGCGGATTATGCAATAAAAATCGAAAATCATTACAGTGCCAAAGCTGGCAAAGCCAAACCAATGGATATGGAATGGGCAAAAGATGGACTTGATGGCGTGTTGTATATCGTTCAAGCGCGACCTGAAACGGTGGTTTCGCAATTACAAGGCATGATGCTGGAACAATACACGCTCAAAGAAACCGCTGTGCCGATTATCACGGGGCATTCCGTTGGCAGTAAAATTGCCACGGGCAATGCGCGGATTATTGAAAACGCCCAACAACTCGGCAATTTTAAAGCAGGCGATATTTTAGTTGCTGACATGACCACGCCCGATTGGGAACCTGTGATGAAAATTGCCTCGGCGATTGTGACGAATCGTGGGGGGAGGACGTGTCACGCGGCAATTATCTCGCGTGAATTAGGCGTTCCTGCTGTTGTGGGTTGTGAAAATGCAACCACGATGATTAAAAATAATGCGATGGTGACGGTTTCTTGCGCGGAAGGTGATGTCGGTAAAGTTTATGACGGGAAGTTAGCGTTTGACGTGAGTCGCACGGATTTAGCGGGCATGAAACGTCCTAAAACTAAAATCATGCTCAACATTGCAAATCCCGAAGTGGCATTCAAAACCAGCTTTTTGCCGAATGATGGCGTGGGTTTGATGCGGATGGAATTCATCATTACCGAATACATCAAAGCGCATCCGATGGCGTTAATTCATCCTGAGCGTGTTCAAGATGTTAAAGAACGTGAACAACTCGCGCAATTGTCGGCGAATTACGCGACTCCGCAAGAGTTTTTCATCAGTAAATTAGCCGAAGGTGTTGGCACAATTGGCGCAGCGTTTTATCCCAAACCTGTCGTGGTGCGAATGTCGGATTTTAAAACCAACGAATACGCGACACTTTTAGGCGGACGGTGGTTTGAATTTGACGAAGAAAATCCGATGATTGGCTTTCGTGGTGCATCACGTTATACGCATCTTGCTTATGCCGAAGGGTTTGCGTTGGAATGTGCGGCAATGAAACGTGTCCGTGACGATATGGGTTTGACGAATGTGATTTTGATGATTCCGTTTTGTCGTCGAGTTCAAGAAGCCAAAAAAGTGTTGGATTACATGGAGCAGCTGGGGTTGAAACGCGGTGAAAATGGGCTGCAAGTTTATGTGATGTGCGAAATTCCCAACAACGTGATTTCGATTGATGCGTTTTCGGAACAGTTCGATGGTTTTTCAATTGGCTCGAATGATTTAACACAACTGACATTAGGTGTTGACCGAGATTCAGCAATTTTGGCGGAAGATTTTGACGAACGTGACGACGGCGTAAAAGAGATGATTCGATTGGCGGTTACAGGTTCAAAACGGAACGGTAAACATTGTGGTTTGTGCGGACAAGCTCCATCTGATTATCCTGAAATGGCAGAATTTTTGGTGGAAATTGGCATTGATTCCATGAGTTTAAACCCTGATACCGTGTTGAAAACGACGCAATTGGTGTTAGACACCGAAGCGAAATTAGCGCGAGATTAAAAACCTCGGACGTAAAAAAAACCGTCTGTAAATCAGACGGTTTTTTTGTTTTCAGAATCTCAATAAAGGAACTCAGTGTATCGCGTGCAATTTTACAACGGTACCGGTGCTGTGCTGTTCATGAAAATCGGTGTTGTTATCGTTGACCGCTTGAATGGATTCTAAAGTTTTAGGGCTTTGACGATGGTTAACGAAATAACTATTGCCATCGATTTTCTTCGCCATTTTTTTAGATTCCGATGCTAAATCAGCAATATCAACGTGTGATTGGCAATGTGCGGTGGTCATGGGCGAAACCAAACCCACCGATAAACTGGTCATTGGGAAAAAACATTTTTCGCCCGTGCGACTTTCAGCCCGAATACCGCCGGCGTTCACATCAGCAGGCGTGTAATAACTCGGCACCATTGCTTCAAAAGTCGTTAAAATTTGCTGCGACAATTCTAACCAATCTTCGCATGTGAAAATCACGATGAAATCGTCACCGCCAATGTGTCCAATGCGTCCACTTTCAGGCGGTACACACTGTGTCAACGCTGTGGCAACGGCTTTGATAATATCGTCGCCCGCGCTGTAACTATAAATATCGTTAAACGGTTTGAAATTATCCAAATCAAAATAACCAAACGCAAACGGAGTTTTGCTGGCGAGCAATTGATTCACTTGTTCATTCATCGGCACGCTGCCCGGTAATAAAGTCAGCGGATTCGCGTGTTTAGCGTTGTCAATTTGCTGCATCGTAATTTTTTCTAGCAGTGACAAAATCGTCGCCACGCCGATGTATTTGTTATCACGGGTAATAATAAACGCCTGTTCATGGCGCATGGTCGA
Source organism: uncultured Pseudomonadota bacterium (assembly GCA_903848935.1). GTDB lineage: Bacteria > Pseudomonadota > Gammaproteobacteria > Methylococcales > Methylomonadaceae > UBA10906. Next base: position 23,842 of record CAINHO010000006.1, read on the forward strand.
GGTTAATTGTTGACTCACCAATTCAATCGGCGTGTGGTGATCAATACTTAACGGCACTTGATCGATAAAGGTTTTAATCGGTTTTTTTCCGTGTAATTCCATGCCGAAACGACTGGAAAATAATTTCGATAGGAAAATATCTCGAAAAATAATACCCGAAGCCACTTCGTAATCTACTAACGGCAAAATCGTCAATTCGCTGTGTTGTTGAAACAGATTCATCACGTCGCTAATTGGTGTTTCGGCTGAAATAGGCGCAATAAATCGGCTAATACTTTCTACGGAAGTTGAATTTATCAACGCAGGTTTTGCTTCGGGTAACTTATTCTGCGAGAAAATTTCTATATCGAGTTCGGCTGATGGAATGACGGCAGGTCGTGCAAAATAATAACCTTGTCCATGCGTGATACCGAGTTGTTCGATGATATTAAATTCTGCTTCAGTTTCAATTCCTTCGGCAATTACGTTGCAATTTAGAGAGCTGGCAATCCCTTGAATTGAGCGAACAAAGTTGAGTTTAATCGAATCGTTTTGTAGTCCTTGAATGAAATGCTGGTCGATTTTGACGTATTCCGGCAGCAATTCTGACCATAACCGCAAACTTGAATAGCCTGCGCCTAAATCGTCTAACGCAATTTCAAAACCCATGCCGCGATAGTGCATAACCGCTTCGCGCATCAGTTCGTAATCATCAATAGGCTTGTGTTCAGTGAGTTCGATGACGACGTTATGTGGATTTAAACCGAATTGGTCTAAATAGCGCAACGTTTCACCTGTTTTAAATTCGGGTTGTAATAAAACGTGCGGACTAACGTTAAGGAACAATTTGGCATCTAAATTAAATTCTGCAAAATGTTGAATACTGATTTCACGGCAGACAAATTCTAGTTGCGAACTCAAACCGTAACGGTCAGCAATATCAAATAAATTGAGGGGGCTATGTAATGGACTATTTGAGGGTCCGCGAATCAGAGCTTCATAGCCCATGATTTTCTTTTGCTTCAATGACACAATGGGCTGAAAGTGGGGCGTGAGTTTTTTGTGTTCGAGAATAGAAAGTAGTTCTTGTTGCAATGCCGACATGGGAAAAGTGCCTGTGCTGATAAATGATGGAGGCCAGCATAGGGTATTTTTATGACAAAGTTGTGACGTTTATGACGAATATATGACGTGGGATTTATAACGATTTTTTAGCTAACATTGCTGCCGATATTTTTGTGATTTATTTTGTTTTCACTAAGGGGAAATTTTGGGATTATGCTAATTGTCATAATGGCGGAGAGTGAGGGGTTCGAACCCTCGATGGGAGTTAAAGCCCATACTCCCTTAGCAGGGGAGCGCCTTCAGCCGCTCGGCCAACTCTCCGGAACTTGATGCTTCTAATCCTCGATGAGGCATGAAGCGGGACAAGATTGCTCTTTTTTAATTCGATCGTAAATTTCTTCACGATGAACGGAAACCTCTTTCGGTGCATTTACACCAATGCGAACTTGATTGCCTTTAACGCCTAAAACAGTGACTGTCACTTCATCACCAATCATTAACGTTTCTCCAACTCTACGAGTCAAGATAAGCATAACTAACTCCCTCTAATAATTTGAACTCTTCGCTGTGCGATACAGCGAAGAACAATCAAGACCAGCAAATTATAACAAATTTAAAAAAATAATAAAGCTCAAATCATGTTTATATTTGTTCCAGGTCAAACGCCTTGTGCAATGAACGTACTGCAAGCTCTAAATACCTTTCATCAACCACGACAGAAATTTTGATTTCAGATGTTGCAATCATTTGAATGTTAATACTTTCATGAGCTAAGGTCTTAAACATTGTGCTAGCAATTCCTGCATGCGAACGCATTCCTACACCGACAATCGATACTTTCACGATGTTGTTATCACCACTTACTTTTCGCGCACCCAAGTCAGCACAAATCGCATCCAAAATCGTTTTTGCGCGTGAAAAATCATTACGATGCACCGTAAAAGTAAAATCCGTCGTCGCATCGTCGGCGATATTTTGCACAATCATATCGACTTCGATATTCGCATCTGCAATTGGACCTAAAATTTTATAGGCAATTCCAGGTAAATCAGGGACGCCCGTAATGGTTAATTTCGCTTCGTCACGATTAAAAGCAATACCTGAAATTAACGCACTTTCCATTTGTGATTCCTCATAAGTAATTAACGTGCCGTTACCTTCTGCAAACGAAGACAACACGCGCAATGCAACATTGTATTTTCCCGCAAATTCGACTGAACGAATTTGCAAAATTTTTGAACCCAAACTCGCCATTTCGAGCATTTCTTCAAACGTAATTCTATCCAAACGCCGTGCTTTTGGCTCAACACGCGGATCGGTTGTATAAACACCGTCTACGTCGGTGTAAATATGACATTCGTCTGCTTTCAACGCTGCCGCTAATGCTACCGCTGTTGTATCTGAACCGCCACGCCCTAAGGTTGTGATATTGCCGTCTTCGTCTACACCTTGAAAACCCGCCACAACGACAACTTTTCCTTCAGCTAAATCAGAACGAATTTTTGCATCGTCGATGTCTTTGATTCGTGCCTTGGTAAAACTGCTGTCCGTTAAAATTTTAACTTGCGTTCCTGTGTACGAACACGCTGGGCAACCAATTTCGTTCAAACGCATACTGAGCAACGCAACGGTCACTTGCTCGCCCGTCGAAATCATTGCATCCAGTTCACGTTCATTAGGTTGCACTTGCATTTCTTTGGCTAAACCGATTAAACGGTTGGTTTCGCCACTCATTGCAGATAATACGACAACGAGCGAATCGCCTGCATCGTGAACTTTTTTAACACGTTCGGCGACGGCTTTGATGCGTTCAATTGAACCCACCGACGTGCCGCCGAATTTATAAACATAAAGTGCCATTTCTTTTGAACTCTCTAATCTAAAATTTTTTTACACTACTTTTTTGACGAATTCTGATTTCAATTGCATCGCGCCAATGCCTTCGATTCTGCAATCAATATCGTGGTCGCCATCGACAAGACGGATAATTTTGACTTTTGTGCCGACTTTGACAACGTTAGATGAACCTTTGATTTTCAAATCTTTAATGACTGTAATCATGTCACCATCGTTTAAAACCGTGCCGTGGGCATCAACAATGACTTTTACATCGTCAGTTTCAGCGGCGGCGTTTTTGTCCCATTCATGTCCACATTCGGGACAAATAAACATTTCACCGTCTTCGTAAGTGAATTCTGAACTGCATTTTGGACATTTTGGTAAGTTGCTCATTGTTTTCTCTTTTGTTAAATGAATAGTTGATTAACATCAACCTGAATAAAAAGCAGATTTTAAAAAAACCGCCTGCGCTGATTTTACACCAATTATTTTGTGAGAATGGCGGTTATCGAATTTTTATAACCTAAAATTATTGGGGTTTTATTTTTATAATCGCGTGCTATCGTGTGCGAGTAAAGCCGATTACTAAATCATCCGTATCGAAAAATAATTCGTGTAAAATTAACAAAAATTGCTTTTATATCAAACTGAATTTATAAAAAAACAACGAATCCATTGGAATCAAAATGCTAAAAATCAAAGACCTAACCGTCAATGTCGGAAATAAAGAAATCCTCAAAGGCTTAAACCTCGAAGTGAAAGCTGGCGAAATTCATGCCATCATGGGACCTAATGGCGCGGGGAAAAGTACGCTTTCGCACGTTTTATCAGGCAAAGCAGGTTATGAAGTTACGGGCGGTTCAATCACTTACAACGACAAAAACTTGCTTGAAATGCCGGCTGAAATTCGCGCTCGTGAAGGTGTATTTTTAGCGTTTCAATATCCTGTCGAAATCGCGGGCGTAACGAATGTTTATCTACTCAAAGCCGCGTTAAACGCGGTTCGCAAACACAAAGGTTTAAGCGAAGTCGATGCAATGGACTTTTTAACGCTTGTGAAAGCGAAAACAAAAGCCCTCGAAATGGACGAAAAATTCTTATATCGCGCCGTAAACGAAGGTTTTTCGGGCGGCGAAAAGAAACGTAACGAAATTTTACAAATGGCGATGCTCGAACCACAACTTTGCATTTTGGACGAAACCGATTCAGGTTTAGACATTGATGCCTTGCGAATTGTTGCCGATGGCGTGAACGCGCTACGTTCTGAAAACCGCGCGTTTATTATGGTCACGCATTACCAACGTTTGCTCGATTACATCAAACCCGATTTTGTTCACGTTTTAGCCGACGGCAAAATTGTGAAATCAGGTGGCGCAGATTTAGCGTTAGAACTCGAAGAAAAAGGTTATGGTTGGTTGGAGCAAGTAAAATGAAAAAAGAGACTGGATTTCTTCTTACAGAAGAAGGCGATCATTTAGTTACGGAAGAGGGTGATTTTCTAGTTGAAGAAACAGAAGAACGTGAAGAAGATGAAGCCGATGTTGTGTCGTATGAAATCAATTCCTATCCTGCAGATATAACTTTGCAAGGCTATGTAGATAAATGGCAAAAAGAGCAAATTCTTATCCCTAATTTCCAACGTGATTATGTTTGGGATCAAGTCAGAGCAAGTAAGTTAATAGAATCTTTTTTAATAGGTTTACCAGTTCCTAATACATTTTTATATCAAAAGAGAGAAAACAAAAAATTGTTGATTATTGATGGTCAACAACGTATCCGTTCTGTTGTAATGTTTTTCATGGGAGACGACAAGTTCAAAAAGCTGAAAAATGTGCTGCCGAAATGGGATGGGAAAACTTATGAAACTTTAGATGAGGTAGATAAAAATCAGCTTGATGATACTGTGTTAAGAGCAACCATTATTCAACAGATTGATCCAAATGACGAGACTAGTATTTATCAAATTTTCGAACGCTTAAATACTGGTGCGGTTGCCTTGAGTCCAATGGAAATCAGAAAATGTGTTAATTCAGGGGATTTTTTTGATTTGCTAGAAAGATTAAATAAATTGCCAACATGGCGTGTACTTTTAGGGAAGAGTCTGCCTGACAAACGTTTAAAAGATATAGAATTTATTCTGCGTTGCCTGTCGTTAAAGGAAAATTGGCAAAATTACAAAAAACCAATGAAAGGTTTTCTTAACGATTACATGGCATCCGCAAAAAAATTTGAATCTAGTAAATTGGCACATATTGAACAAGAATTTACAAAAATATGTGAAAAATTGATGTGCTTAAATCCAGAACCTTTTCATTTGCGTGGTCGTATTAACTATGCAGTCATGGACTCTATTTTTTATGCAGTTAGCGAAAATTTAAATAAGGACGAAAACCAGCTAAAACTTGCCTATGAAGAGCTAAGACGACACCCTAACTACATAATTTTGGTTACGCAAAATACCAGTGACGTAGAGGTATTAAAAAATCGTTTCCAAATTGCATCAAATGTATTTAATGCTTTTAGCAATGGATAATTTTTTACTTAGAACAGAGCTAGTTCTTGAGGATTGTAAAGAACATCTCCACGACACTGATAATATGGACTCATCTATTGCAAATTATTTAACTCAGTACATTGCTGTTATTTTTTGTGCTGAAATGGAAGCAACGGTTAAAGAATTATTTGATAAATCTGTCAAACTAAGAACTGTCTATTTAGCTGATATAGAGCTAAAAGAGTTCATTGATAATCAACTTAAAAGACTGAAATCAAGCAGTCTTAAAAAAGGCGATATATCAAATCACATAGAAAATTTTAGCAATTTGGCTAAAGAGAGATTCAATGATCAATTACAAAACAATGACCAAGCAATTACCACTTATTCCAGTGTCGTAATATGTAGACATTCCATCGCTCACACACCATCGCCGAGTCAAGTTACCTTTCGTGAATTAGAAAAAGCTGTTGAAGCTGCGAAAATTATATTAAATGCTATGCAAATAGCATTACAACAGGAATCAAATGAATAAATTGCAATTAACTTCAGATTGGTTAAACGACATCCGTAGCCAAGCCAAAAAACAATTTGAAAAAACAGGTTTTCCCGCGTCGAATTTAGAAAATTGGCGTTACACCAACGTTTCGGCGATTGCGAAAAAAGAATTTTCGATTGCGAAATTTGTTGAAGATGTGGATTTTGATGCTGTCGAAAGTGGAAGCGCATTTCACTTTGTGTTTGTGGACGGTTATTTTCGTGAGGAATTATCAAATTTACCCGAAAAAATCACGGTTTGTTCGATTAACGACGCACTGAAAAATCACGCGGATTTGTTGCAATCAAAATTCAATCAAGCAATTAAGCAACCACACGGTTTTATTGATTTCAATACAGCCAATTTTACTGATGGTTTGTTTGTTCATATTCCGAAAAATGCGATTTTAGAAAAGCCGTTGCAAATTATTCATATCGCTACGCAAGAAGCGATTTTGCCGACGCGCCACGTTGTGATTTTGGACGAAAATGCGAAAGCCTCGTTAATTGAAATGTTTGTTAGCCCTGAAAAAAAGGCTTATTTAACAAACAGCGTGGTAGAAATTTTTGTTGGAGAAAATGCCGATTTAACGCTTTACAAAGTTCAACAAGAAGGCGAAAACGCTTACCATTTTGGCGGCACTTATGTTCAGCAAGCAAAACACGCGCGTTTCAAACATCATAATTTTGCGTTAGGCAGTTTGCTGGCGCGTAGCGATATTATCAGCGATTTAGAAACAGCAGCAGAATGTGAATTAAATGGACTTTATTTGGGTTCACAAAATCAACATCTCGACAATTTCACGCGAATAAACCATTTGCAACCGCACGGAATTAGTCGGGAATTTTACAAAGGCATTTTGAACGATAAAGCGCGAGGTGTTTTTCAAGGTCGAATTGTCGTGGCAGAAAACGCGCAGAAAACTGATTCACAAATGAACAACCGCAATTTGTTGTTATCGAATGAAGCGGAAATTGATACGAAACCGCAATTAGAAATTTATGCTGATGATGTGAAATGCGCTCATGGCATAACGGTTGGGCAGTTAGACGAAAAATCGATTTTTTATTTGCAATCACGCGGCATTGATGAAGTGTCAGCAAAACACATTTTAACGTTTGCGTTTGCCAACGAAATGGTTGATAAAATCACAATTCCCAGTTTGCGCGATGCTGTTTTTAACTTATTACTCACGCGCTTTCCAGAAGGAGCTGAACGCTAATGACTTATCCGATTGAAAAAATCCGCGCTGACTTTCCGATTCTCAACGAAAAAATTCGCAATAAACAGCTGGTTTATTTAGACAACGCCGCGAGTTGCCAAAAACCGCAAGCTGTTATTGATAGCCTCGTCCATCTTTACAGCCACGATTATGCAAACGTGCATCGCGGCGTGCATACGTTAAGTGTGCGTTCGACGGATTTGTTTGAAGCGGCGCGTGAAAAAGTGAAAACGTTTATCAACGCGCAAAGTGAAAAAGAAATTATTTTTGTGCGTGGCGCGACGGACGCGGTGAATTTAGTCGCGCAAACTTACGGCAAAGCCAATATCCACGCAGGTGACGAAATTATTATCACCGCGATGGAACATCACTCGAACATCGTGCCGTGGCAAATGCTTTGTGAAGAAAAAGGCGCAATTTTGAAAGTTGCGCCGATGAATTTGGCTGGCGAATTGTTGATGCCTGAATTTGAGGCGTTGCTGAATGCAAAAACAAAACTGGTTTCTGTTGTTCATATGTCGAACGCATTAGGAACAATTAACCCTGTCAAAAAAATTATTGAACTCGCCCACGCGCAAAACATTCCTGTTTTACTCGACGGCGCACAAGCGATTCCACACATGGTAGTGGATGTACAAGCGTTGGATTGTGATTTTTATGTGTTTTCAGGTCATAAACTTTATGCACCAACAGGTGTGGGCGTTTTGTACGGCAAACAAGCGTTACTCGAAGCGATGCCGCCGTATCAAGGTGGTGGCGATATGATTCGCACCGTGACTTTTGAAAAAAGCACTTACGCAGGTTTGCCGCATAAATTTGAAGCAGGCACGCCAAGTATTGCCGAAGTGATTGGTTTAGGGGCGGCGATTGATTATTTAAATTCGATTGGGATGGAAGCCATTGCGGCGCATGAATTTGAATTATTGACTTATGCGACCAAGCAAGCCTTGCAAATCGATGGTTTAAAAATTATCGGTGAAGCGAAAGAAAAGGGCGGCATTTTATCTTTTACGCTTCATAAAATTCACCCGCACGATATTGGCACAATGCTCGACAGTTTAGGGATTGCGATTCGTGCAGGTCATCATTGCGCCATGCCTGTAATGGATTTTTATAAAGTTCCAGCGACGGCGCGTGCTTCGTTTGCGATGTATAACACCAAAGCTGAAATTGATGTGTTGATGTTAGGAATTAGGAATTTAATTGAGATGTTTGGGTAAAAATGAAAAAGACTATTTTGATAACAGGCGGTAACAAAGGAATAGGGCTAGAAGTTACTAAGGCTTTCTTGGCTCTTGGATATGAAATTATCGTGGTGGCGAGAGATTTTACCCATTTCGAGAAAAATGATGCAATCAAACAAGTTACATTTGATTTGACACAACTGGATGGAATACCCGCACTTATTGATTCGCTTCCTCAGATTGATATTTTAATCAACAATGCAGGCGTGATGTATTCGATTCCTTATCATGAATACACTCACGATAAGATAGATTCCATGCTCAATCTCAACCTTAAAGCCCCGATAAAATTGATTGAAGAAGTCGCTAAAACCATGCTATTGAGAGGTGGTCGTATCGTTAATAATGCTTCCATCGCTGGACAAATTGGGCATCCAGACATTTGGTACGGTATTACCAAAGCTGGGCTAATCAATGCGACTAAGAGCTTTTCAAAAATTTTTGAGGGTAAAATCATAATCAACGCCGTAGCCCCAAGCCCAGTAGATACAGATATGCTGGACATAATACCCAAAGAGAGGCAAGAGACATTTTTAAAATCTGTTATCACAAAACGGTTCGCCTATCCGCAAGAGGTCGCTAAAACGATTGTCTGGCTAGCAACCGAATCACCCGAATATATTAACGGAAGTGTAATTGATATAAATAATGGTTCGTTTCCAAGATGAAGGTAATTTTTAGGTTTTAACAATTTGTGACAGGAATTAGGAATTTAATTGAGATGTTTGGTTAAAATACTCATTTTTACAGGAATGATTTTTTAACAAGTAAGGTATTTTTAATGGACGTGACAGTAGACAACAATGAAGAATATGTTTTAACGGAACAAGATTTACTTATTTCTAAGACAGATTTGCAGGGTAACATCACACATATAAGCGATGATTTAATTCGAGTTTCTGGTTTTTCAAAAGAAGAACTTATCGGTGCGCCGCATAACATATTCCGCCATCCTGATATGCCAAAAGAGGTTTTTGCATATTTATGGAGAAGTATAAAACAAGGCGTGTTATGGAGCGGTCATGTTAAAAATAAAACTAAATCGGGCGGTTTTTATTGGGTTATTGCAGTCATTACACCTATTCGTGAAGATGACAAAATCGTGGGCTATATGTCAATACGAAACAAACCAGATCGTGAAGGTATTGAAAATGCGAAAAAAATGTATACAGATATAAAATTAGGTAAAAACTGGGGCTTGATTTTATTTAAGTAACAAAACAAATTTATTTAGGATAATCATGTTTGAAGATTTACGCGACTTATACCAAGAAGTCATTTTTGACCACAACCGCAACCCGCGTAATTTTCATGTGATGGAAAATTACGACCGGATGGTTGAAGGTTTCAATCCGCTTTGTGGCGACCGTTTAACCTTGTTTTTGAAACTCGACGGTGACGTAATTACTGACGCAAGTTTTCAAGGTTCAGGTTGTGCGATTTCAACAGCTTCTGTTTCGTTGATGACTGAAATTATTAAAGGTAAAACGCAAACTGAAGCAGAAGAACTATTTCACACATTCCACAAAATCACCACGGGAAAAAGTGAAGATTTACAACTCGAAGCGGTTGGAAAACTCGCCGTTTTGGCAGGTGTGCGAGAATATCCAGCGCGTGTGAAATGTGCGACATTGGCGTGGCACACGTTAGATGCTGCGTTAAAAAATGAACAACAAGCCATTTCGACCGAATAACGTGTCGTATCAAAATAAACTGGCGGTACTTTTTGAAGGACATGGCGATTGCCAAATTTTTCAAGCCCTCGCCGAGCGTTTAAACGTTCCAGTTCGACAATCCACAGATTCAAATCCTGAAACGTTTTTTTTAACGTGGCGCGACGGTTGTTTGAAATTACTCGATAAAGAATTGTTGAAAAAAGGCGGTTTGAGCGTAGATATTTTGCCGCGAAATGGTGAACAACGTTCCTATCCCGCGCCAAAAGAAGGTGCATTCGCACAAGCGATTGGTCGCAAAACAAAAACGGTTGTTGATGCCACAACAGGCTGGGCGCAAGACAGTTTGTGTTTGTTTCGGATGGGTTACGAAGTGTGTTGCATTGAACGTTCGCCGATGATGGCGGAATTATTAGCCGATGCGTTTGTACGTTTAGAGCAGGAATCATGGGTGCAAAAACTAGAGCTTGCACCACCGATTTTAATGAAAGGCAATGCGATTGAATTGTTGCAAAATTTAGAAACACCGCCCGATTGCATTTATTTAGACCCGATGTTTCCACCGAAACGCAAAAAATCCGCATTGAGCAAAAAATCAATGACGATTTTGCAAGAATTAGTAGGTGAAGATTTGGATAAAATCGAACTGTTTGAAGCCGCATTTGCTGCGACGGGAAAACGAGTTGTCGTTAAAAGTCCTGATTATGCACAGCCGTTAGGTGGCAAACCAAGCGAGAGTTTTTCGGGGAAATTATTGCGTTACGACGTATATTTTAAAAATTAAGCGCGTTTGGCTTCGTTCCAAAGTGCATCCAATTCCTCTAATTCACACTCTTTTAAAACTCGTCCAGCGGCAGCCACTTGTTTTTCAATGTAATAAAAACGTTTAGAAAATTTCTGCGTACTTTGTTTTAACGCCATTTCTGGATTCACGTTTAAATGCCGCGCTAAATTCACCACAACCAGCAACAAATCGCCAATTTCTTCTTGAATATGCGCTTGATTACCCGATTCCCACGCTTCTTTGACTTCGGCTAATTCCTCTTCAACTTTTTCAAAAACTGGCGGCACTGTTTTCCAATCAAAACCATGTTGCGCGGCTCTATCTTGGATTTTTTCACATTCAATTAACGCTGGCAGTGAACGCGCAACGCCTGATAAAACACTGTCTGATTCAGGTGTTTTGCTTTTTTCTTTACGTTCATCGGCTTTCGACTGTTCCCACGCGGCATGACGCTCGGCATCACTGGAAAAAAGTGCATCGGCAAAAACATGAGGATGACGGCGAATCAACTTATCTGAAATGGATTTCGCCACTTGGTCAAAACTAAACAAATCTTGCTCGTTTGCAATTTGTGAATGAAACACAACTTGTAACAATAAATCGCCCAATTCGCTGCGTAAATCATCTAAGTCGTTGCGCTCAATGGCATCAACAACTTCGTAGGCTTCTTCGATAACGTAAGGAATTAAACTGGCAAAATCCTGTTTGACATCCCACGGACAGCCGTTTTCGGGATGACGCAATTGCGCCATGATGTCGAGCAAATTTTGAGTATTTTTGAGCATGACTTAGAAACTACTGCTAAAACTGTCTTGGTAACGTTGTTTGAATGAATCTAAATTAAACGTGTGGTTTTGTGTGCCGTGATGTTCAATTTTAATTGCGCCCATCAGTGAAGCTATGCGACCGGTGATTTCCCAATCCAAATCATTCAATAAACCATATAACAATCCGGCGCGATACGCATCGCCACAACCCGTTGGATCAACAAGATTTGCGACAGGTGCGGCAGGAATTTTGATTTCTTTACCGCCTGCGTAAATAGTTGAGCCTGCGCCACCTTGTGTAACAATTAACGCTTCAATTTTTCCAGCAAGTTGCACTAACGATAAACCCGTTTTTTCTTGCATCAATTCCGCTTCATAGTCATTCAACATGAGCCACGTCGCCTGCTCAATCAACGTTAATAATTCCGCGCCGTTAAACATCGGCATGCCTTGACCTGGATCGAAAATAAATGGAATTTCGAGTTCGGCGAATTGTTTAGCGTGCAGTTCCATGCCTTCTTTGCCATCGGGCGAAACGATGCCAATACGAATATTATTTTCAACAGTAGGAACTGAATTTAGATGTGAAAAATTCATTGCGCCTGGATGAAACGCCGTAATCTGATTATCGTCTTCATCGGTTGTGATATAGGCTTGACCTGTGTATTGATTGTCAAGCGTGCGAATGAATTGACCGCTGATTTTATGTTGATTGAGCCATTGTGCATAAGGTTCAAAATCATGTCCAACGGTTGCCATAATCAACGGCTCTTCGTTGAGTAATTTTAAATTGTAAGCAATATTACCCGCGCAACCACCGAATTCACGACGCATCGTTGGCACTAAAAAAGACACATTCAACATGTGCGTTTTTTCGGGCAGAATGTGATGTTTAAATTTATCGTGAAACACCATGATGGTGTCGTAAGCCATTGAACCGCAAATCAGTGCGCTCATAAAAATCCTTAACTAAAAAATAAAATAACTGTCCAAGTAATTGCCGCCCAAATGAGCGAGAGCATTACCGCCGCCGAACCAATGTCTTTGGCTCGACCTGAAAGTTCATGTTGTTCTAAACCGATTCGATCGACCACAGTTTCAATCGCTGAATTCAGTAGTTCGACCAGTAAAATTAAAATGACGCTGCCAATTAAAAGCAGTATTTCGAGTGAATTTTTAGCCAAAAAAAATGCCGCTGGACAAGCGACAATCAACAGTAAAATTTCTTGCCTAAAAGCATCTTCGTGTTGCCAAGTGACTTTAAAGCCCGCGATTGAAAATCGTGTTGCATTTCGTAAACGTTCAAAACCTTTTACGTGCTGATTTGCCATTTAGGTAGTAATCATGGTTTCGTAAGCAGTAGGTGAGAGAAGTTTTTCGACTTCACTCAAATCGTCAGCTTTCACGCAAAAAAGCCACGCTTCGTAAGCCGAATCATTGATTTTTTCAGGATCATCCATGACGACTTGATTGATAGCAATGATTTTACCTGAAACGGGGCTTGAAATATCGGAGGCAGTTTTGACGGATTCGATAGTTGCACAGCTTTCGTTTGCACTGACTTTGCGACCTAAATCGGGAAGTTCGACATAAACTAAATCGCCCAATTCTTGTTGAGCGAAATCAGTAATACCAACGCGTACGAGATTATCGTCTTCGATTTGCGCCCATTCGTGGGATAAAGCGTATTTTAAATGTTCAGGCAAAAGACTCATAACAGAATTCCTGCGTGGTAAAAATTGGATTTGTTTAAGAAAAGCGAGAAGTTATAGCGAAGATATGTGGCGTCCCCAAGGGGGTTCGAACCCCTGTTACCGCCGTGAAAGGGCGGTGTCCTAGACCACTAGACGATGGGGACTAGATATTCTGAAAATTTTTGAAACGTAAATCTAAAAATGGCGTCCCCAAGGGGGTTCGAACCCCTGTTACCGCCGTGAAAGGGCGGTGTCCTAGGCCACTAGACGATGGGGACTAGATTTAGATTTTTAATACTTTTTGGTGGAGCTAAGCGGAATCGAACCGCTGACCTCAACACTGCCAGTGTTGCGCTCTACCAATTGAGCTATAGCCCCGTATTGAGACGCGAATTCTACAGGTTTTGAGTTTAATGTCCAGTTTAAATTTGAATTTTATCTACTTTTTGTGTTCAAACTGGACATTTTCGCTACAAATCGTGTTATTTCAATCGATATTCTGCTGAACGCGCATGAGCCGTTAAGCTCTCACCCCGTGCCAAAATTGAGGCAACTTTGCCCAACGTGTTCGCACCTTCTGCTGAACAATTGATTAAACTCGACCGTTTTTGAAAATCATAAACGCCTAACGGTGACGAAAAACGCGCGGTGCTTGAAGTTGGTAAAACGTGATTTGGCCCAGCACAATAATCACCTAACGCTTCAGCTGTATAACGTCCCATAAAAATCGCGCCGGCGTGCCGAATTTTTTCACACAAGGTTTCGGGATTTTCTACCGATAATTCCAAATGTTCAGGCGCAATAATGTTTGCGACTTCAGCGGCTTGTTCCAGATTCTGAACCAAAATTAACGCCCCACGATTTGTGAGTGAGGTACGAATAATTTCAGCACGTTCCATTGTCGGCAACAGCGCGTTAATACTTGCTTCGACAGTTTCCAAATATGCCGCATCGTCACTAATCAAAATAGATTGCGCGTCTTCATCGTGTTCGGCTTGCGAAAATAAATCCATCGCAATCCAATCAGGATTCGTTTTGCCGTCACAAATAATTAAAATTTCCGACGGCCCTGCAATCATATCAATGCCGACTTGACCAAAAACCATTTTTTTCGCGGTTGCCACATAGATATTGCCTGGTCCAACAATTTTTGCCACCGCTGGAATCGTCTCGGTTCCATAAGCCAAGGCGGCAACGGCTTGTGCGCCACCAATCGCAAAAACGCTATCCACACCCGCTAAATATGCCGCCGCTAAAACTAATTCATTGGTTTCACCATTTGGCGTAGGCACAACCATAATCAATTCTGGCACGCCAGCGACTTTTGCAGGAATCGCATTCATTAAAACAGACGATGGATAAGCCGCTTTTCCACCTGGAACGTACAAGCCCACGCGGTCTAATGGTGTAACTTTTTGACCGAGTATCGAGCCGTCTGCTTCGGTGTATTGCCACGATTCCATTTTTTGTTTTTCAGCATACGCACGAATGCGTTGTGCTGCTTGTTCCAAAGCTTGTGCTTGTTCAGCGGGTAAATTATCCCACGCAGCTTTTAATTTTTCTTTTGGAATTTCTAATTCGCTCGCTTCAGAAACAGCGCAATGGTCAAAACGGTTGGTATATTCAATCACTGCCGAATCGCCGTTTTTACGCACGTCAGCAATGATTTCTAGCACACGTTGGTGAATGGCTAAATCGTCGGTTTCATTCCACGCGAGTAAATCTTTTAATTGTGCGTTGAAATTTGTGTCGGTTGCGTTGAGTTTTTTAACTGTGATAGTTGTCATAATTTTTTTAGTCTAAAAGTGGATTTAAAAATGGATTCATTTAATACGCGAATGAAATCGAATCGAGCGTGATAGACATGCTTTCAGAATAACTCACTGTGCGAACCCGTTCGAGTTAAAACAATCTTGTCCACTGTCGATTGATAAATCAGCAACCAATTGGGTCTGATGTGGCATTCTTTATGGTTTTTCCAATTGCCCGTTAAATAATGATCTTTGTATTTTTCAGGCAACGGTTGATTTCGTAAAAGTAAATCGATGACAACCAACAAATCATCGATAGCATAACGTCCCGAATTTTTCACACGTTTCAAATCTTGTTTAAATTGCGAAGTTTGAACAACCGTTTTCACGTTGCGTCCCATTGCTGACGTAAATCATTTAAACTCACCGTTTCATATTCACCTCGTTCAGCGGATTCCATTGCTTCAATCGTCACACGATTAGGCGTTTTAGAATCAATCTGACGTTTATTTTTAAATTGCACAAACTCGACAAATCGCAACACGTCTTCTAAATCTTCAGTTGGTAATTCGTGGGTTTGTTGATAAAGGCTTCTTTCTATTTCTTGTCTTTGCATTTCAAACTCCTAAAGTTATTTCGTTATTGTTTGATTGAGTCTAAAAGTAAATTTAATGTGCGAATTCTACGGTTAATGCCGCCGATTTGAAAGATGGATTTATGACAGCAGATTGATTGACAGCGGGGAATAGCAAGAAAACGGTTTGAATTTATTTGGAAAACTAAAAAGCCGTTTGATGACCAAACGGCTTCAGCATGAAATATATAAATTAGCTAGTCGCGGCTACTACACCTGTTGACACAACCGCTCCAGTGGCGACACCCGTAGTAGCAATAACAGTTGCACCACCAGCCATGCCCGCACCGCCAGCAGTTAATGCACCTCCTCCAATAGCTGCTAAGGATGCGTTCGTTAGAGCAGCACCTGTTAATGTGCTAATTGCCGTACCTGTAGTGGCTGTAGCACCAAGCAAACCAGCCCCTCCAGCTGCCGTTGCAATTACTGGGGCATATGCAAGCGCAAGACCTCCCGTTCCTACAGTTACAGCAACTGCGGTCAATGATTTTATTGGATTTTCAGCTACAAAATCTACTGCGTCGCCGATGGTATCAAATATCGAATCAAAAATGCTCATGGTATTCTCCTAAATTCAAATAAAGGACAAAAGTGGAAAAGAAGCTATATGCTACTAGCATCTAATCAGTACGTTGTGTTGAGCGTAATCCGTCATGCACTCAAGCACTTGGAATGCTATCACAAAATTTCCACCACTTCACCTTGTAATATGAAACAAAAATAATCAGGCGTAAAAAAGCCGACATCGAAAATAACTTCAATGGCGGCTTTTTTTGGTGAGTTTGGTCTTTAACCGTTTTCAATCAATGCGTTTTCAAACTGCGTCAATAATTCACTAATCGCCGCATTTTTCATTTTCATTGCTGCTTTATTAACCACCAAACGTGAACTGATATTCATAATTAACTCGCGCGGTTCTAAATTATTAGCGCGTAACGTATTGCCCGTATCCACCAAATCAACAATGCAATCTGCTAAACCCACGAGTGGCGCAAGTTCCATCGAACCATAAAGTTTAATAATTTCGGCTTGAATACCTAAACTCGCAAAATACGATTGGGCAATCGTGACATATTTCGTCGCCACACGCACACGTCCAGAAATGGCGGGCGCATCTTTGTGAGCCGCCGTCATCAATTTACAGCGAGCAATGTTCAAATCAATCGGTTCGTACAAATTTTCTGCACCGTGTTCAATCAATACATCTTTTCCGGCAATGCCCATATCTGCCGCGCCATATTCCACAAAAGTTGGTACGTCGGTGGCACGAATAATCACCAACTGAACATCCTCACGGGTCGTCGGTAAAATTAACTTCCGACTTGTTTCGGGATCATCAATCGGCTGAATCCCCATTTTCGCCAACAACGGCAAGGCTTCTTCGTAAATTCGCCCTTTTGAAACGGCTATCGTAATCATCGTGACCGCCTTATTTCGGTACACGACGAATCGTCGCGCCGAGTTGTGCTAACTTTTCTTCAATATGGTCGTAACCGCGATCGATGTGATAAATCCGATCCACGACCGTATCACCTTCAGCCACTAACGCTGCAATCACCAAACTCGCTGAAGCGCGTAAATCTGTTGCCATGACTGGCGCACCTGTTAATTTTTTTACGCCTGTACAAATCGCGGTATTAGATTCGAGGCGAATATCTGCGCCCATGCGTTGCAGTTCATTAACGTGCATGAAACGATTTTCAAAAACAGTTTCCGTCACAATGCCAACGCCTTCTGCAACGGCATTCATCGCACAAAACTGGGCTTGCATATCAGTCGGAAAAGCAGGGTAGGGCAGCGTACGAACCGAAACGGCTTTCGGACGTTTGCCGTGCATATTCAGTTCAATCCAATCGTCGCCCGTGGTGATTTCTGCACCTGCTTCAACCAATTTCGCCAAAACAGCATCAAGCAAATCAGGGCGAGTATCTTTCAATTTTACTCGTCCACCCGTAATTGCCGCCGCACAAAGATACGTTCCCGTTTCAATGCGGTCGGGCAAAATATCGTAATGCACCGTTGTTTCACCTAATTTTTCAACACCTTCAATTATCAAAACATCTGTGCCGATTCCGGTAATTTTCGCCCCCATTTTGTTTAGGAAATGCGCTAAATCAGTGACTTCAGGTTCTTTTGCGGCATTTTCCATAATGGTTGTGCCTTCGGCTAAAACCGCTGCCATCAATAAATTTTCCGTTCCCGTCACCGTAATTTGTTCCAACATCAGGCGACAACCTTTTAAGCGTTTCGCTTTGGCGTGAATAAAACCGCCTTCGAGGTTAATGTCCGCACCCATTTGAATCAGCCCGTTGATGTGAATATCGACGGGACGTGAACCAATCGCGCAACCGCCTGGTAACGAAACGTGTGCTTCACCAAATCGAGCAAGTAGCGGTCCAAGCACTAAAATCGACGCTCGCATTGTCCGCACTAATTCGTATGGCGCGACAAAACTGTTAATCGTGCTGGTATCAACTTGAATGTTCATTTTCTCGTCAACCGTCAAACCTACTCCCATGCGTCCAAGCAATTCCATCGTGGTGGTAATATCGTGTAAATGCGGAACGTTGCCAACGCTAACGGGCGCATGTGACAACAACGTCGCCGCTAAAATAGGCAACGCGGCATTTTTTGCTCCAGAAATTCGCAGTTCACCGTCAAGTCGTGCGCCACCAGTAATAATCAATTTATCCATGAGTTTCAGTTGTTTTTTGTAATTTGAGTGAAAAATAATGGGTTTTATCCAACCCGCTGAGTTTAGCTAAATTGAGCAGTTGTTTTGGCACGTTTTTAAAATGTAATTGAATGCGATAATGGCGTGTGATTTTTATCCATTCAATCATCAACGCAAGCCCCGCGCTGTCTGTGTTAGTGACTTGGGCGAAATCTAAAATAATATCTTTGCCACCGCGTAAGAAGGGCGGTGATTCGACTAATTTTCCGTGAATACTGGCAAAAGTAAGTTCGCCGTGAATCAACCACCGTCCGTTGCCTTTGGAAACGATGTTTAATTTACTATTCATTTTTTGCCTTTCTTTTCTTCAGCGGGAGCTTTTTTTTCTTCGGCAGATTTAAACAAAAATTGCCCCAAGGCTTTTTCTAAAATGATTGCAGAATTAGTGATTTCGATTTTGCTGCCGTTTTTCAAATAATCACTTGAACCGCCACCGTCTAAACTTACATATTGTTCGCCCAATAAACCAGCGGTATAAACGCTCGCCGAACTGTCATCAGGCAAGGTTTTATATTGGTCATCAATGTCCATTTTCACAATGGATTCATACGTTTTTTGGTCGAACGTAATGGCTTTCACGCTGCCAATTTTCACACCAGCCGCCGAAACAGCAGACTTTACTTTCAAGCCGCCCGAATTTGAAAAACGGGCGGTGATTTCAAACGTGTTGCTGTGCGAAAACGAACTTAAATTACTGACTTGTAAACCAAGAAAAAACAAACTGGCAATTCCAGCGGCAACAAATAGCCCAACTAATGTGTCTTGAGTGTGGGTGTGTGTGTGCGGCATAACTCAATTATCTCCAAACATAAGCGCGGTCAAAATAAAATCTAATCCTAAAATACTAAACGCGGAATTTACAACAGTTCGCGTGGTGGCGCGACTTACGCCTTCGGCAGTTGGAATCGCGTCGTAACCTTCAAATAGTGCAATCCACGAAGTCACAAAACCAAACACAATGCTTTTGATGACACCGTTAATAATGTCGCCGCGAAAATCGAGATTGGCTTGCATTTGTGACCAATAAGCCCCGTCGTCAACGCCTAATAATCCTGTGCCAACGACTTGTCCACCAATAATTCCCACCGCGCTAAACAAGGCAGCGAGTAATGGCATCGACAAAAATCCTGCTAAAAAACGTGGTGAAATAATGCGTTTGATGGGGTCAATCGCCATCATTTCCATGCCTGATAATTGTTCGGTGGCTTTCATTAAACCGATTTCTGCGGTCAATGCTGAACCTGCTCGCCCTGCGAATAATAATGCGGCAACGACAGGGCCGAGTTCACGCACTAACGAGGTGGCGACCATTACGCCTAATGTTTCTTCCGCGCCAAAACGCGACAAAAGGTAAAAGCCTTGCAAGCCTAAAACCATGCCGACGAATAAACCCGAAATGGTAATAATCAAAAACGACAGTACGCCGACAGAATGCAATTGTTTCAGCAACAAACGGGGGCGAACACAAACGCTAGAAATCCCCGCAAGTATGCTGATGAGAAAAAAGCTGCTACGTCCGAGTTTAGTAAAACTAGCCCGTGTCGTTGCGCCTAAATAGTGAAAAAATTCCATTACGAATACCGTTTCCGTTTGGCGTTTCTATCACTCGGCGGACGTTGGCGCGAAAACAAGGGTTGGAATGACTTTTCAGAGTGCAATAAATCATCCATATATTCTTTGGCGGGGTAGTGAAAATGCACGGGACCATCTGCTGCACCGTTCATAAATTGCTGTACCCATTCGGACGACGAATGTTTGATTTGTTCGGGCGTACCTTGTCCAACAACTTTACCTTCTGAAAGTACATAAATGTAATCGGCAATTGCCGCTGTTTCGTAAACATCGTGTGAGACGATAATGCTGGTCAAACCCAACGTAGTATTTAACGATTTAATCAATAATACCAACGCGCCCATTGAAATCGGATCTTGTCCCGTAAAAGGTTCGTCATACATAATCATCATTGGGTCGAGTGCAATGGCGCGTGCTAATGCGACTCGTCGTGCCATACCTCCCGATAATTCATTCGGCATTAAATTGCGTGCGCCACGCAAACCAACCGCTTCTAATTTCATCAACACCAACGAGCGAATCATCGACTCAGGCAAATGCGTGTGTTCGCGCACCGGATAAGCGACGTTATCAAAAACATTCATATCCGTCAGCAACGCGCCACTTTGAAACAACATCCCCATGCGTTTTCGTAAGGTATAAAGTTCGTCGCGTTTTAAATGATGCACGTCGCGCCCATTCACAGTCACCGAACCTTGTGCGGGAAAAAGTTGTCCACCGATAATTTTTAATAATGTAGTTTTGCCTGTGCCGCTGGGACCCATGATGGCGGTGATTTTGCCGCGTTCAAATTCGAGTGAAATATCATCAAAAATTTTCCTTTCACCACGGGAAAACGTCAAGTTGTGAACGCTAACTAAACTGTCTTGAGTGGGATTGAGATTGTCCATGCGGGTAAAATTAAAGTGTTGAAAGCGGATGTTATGTGGCTAAGTCTAACATTGCGTAAGAAAGGTGTAAAAGGAATAGGCGAATTCAGCTAGCAAGTATAGATTTCGCCGTTATTTTTTAACATATCAATCATGACATCATCGGTTAACAACCGTGTGTCATGGTTTTTTCTCTTTTGGGTTCACTTTATTTCAAATGCAGGTTTGTCGTATTGACGATTTCCAATCGAATCCATTGGCAAAATTTTATTGCCTTCAATTCGATAACTTTGTTTATCGTAACGCTTATTGCCGATGGAGTCCGTTTCATAAATTCGCCCATTATCTGTAATCGTGTAAGACGGTTTATTGTATTGACGATTGCCAATTGAATCGTCGGTTGAATAAATGCGTTTGTCAGTTTGCACAGTAAGCGAAAACAGGAGTGTGCTAAGGTAAATTAAGTGCTTAATTTTCATTTCTCAATCAAAAAAATAAACTCTCGATTTTGTTTTTCAGCTTCTCTTAGCCATTCATTTGTCCATTTCATTTCAGCCATGACGTTTTTCTTGTAATCAATTTCAATGGTTTTAATAACGTTACCGTGGCGGTTCAATATCGCATCTAATTCATTTGCTGTCGCCTTTCCACCCGAACTATAAGACAAAGCAACGTACTTTGCTTTTGCCGATTCGATTAAACGTTCGATGGCTTTCACAGCAACAAATCCATCATTGTCGCGTCTAAAATCTTCAAATACCGAATTAACCACTTTATCAGAACAATCGGTTCGGCGATTTGCCGCGCCAAAAACAGTCGGTTTGTCATTCAAAATAATCGTTGTCCACAAATGGTAATAACTGGCGTAACGTACTCGTGACGGTGGCATTTTTTCATTATTAGAGCCATAAGGCGGATCAAAATAAGCTAAATCAACCCCCGTATTTTCTAGCGCGTCGAACACATCCCTTTTTAAAACGTGATTCTCTTTTTCATTCACCCAAACATTTGGGACTTTTAATTTCATCTTTTTATAAGAACGCGGCGACCAATCTTTTAAATAAGAAACATGATGCCCAAGCGAACTATCGACTTCGTCCATTGCTAAAATCAAACTCGTTAGCGCAACGGCTTTATCAATTTCTGATAAATTCAACGTGTCAATTTCGTCCCGAATTGCATCTAATTTTTGAGTGTTATGACGTTGCCAAATTCTTTTTGAACCATCGAGTTGAATCGCAGAACCGTTAAAATCCAAACCACCATAATTTTCCGTGAACCAACCGTCGTAACCTTTCACCGCGTTCAATTGATTGATGAGTTCCTGATAATAATTGGGCGGCTGTTTATTTTTCAAATAACACAGACCAAAAATATAACTCCATTCTGAAATATCATTGCTAATCACAGTAAAACCACAGCGAGCAAAGGCTTGTGAAACACGCGTTGTTCCTGCAAATCCGTCCAATATCGTTTCGACTTCGATGCCTTCTAAAAGCGAAAGAATGTAAGGAATCAGTTTTAATTTTGAACCCGCATATTTCACGCCTTGCGTATTCGGATTATCGATAATCGCATTATTAAACAACGATAACGTTTGATTACCCACGAACGCCACTCTCTTGTTTAAGCCTTAAAATATCTTGTTTGATTTCGGCAAGCGCAATCTCATGACCTTTTGAACTTGAAATAAGCGCGTGCGAAAAAAGGTGAACTAAAATGTGATTGTGCGAATAATCAATCCAGCCGTTGGTAACGCTATTGAAATAAGGCAATGCGTTTTTAGTATTTGTCCAAAGTCCACGTTGAAGCGCGTTTGCATTCGCGCCACCATATCGAACTTCGCAAATGTATTGATTATTTTTATCAAAAAATCGATAAACAGGATGCTTGCGTCCTGAACCTTCGCTTTCTTTCTTAATCGAAACAGTTGAATGTCTGGCAAGTTCTGCATCGAAAACTAAAATGTTGCAACGCTGTTTTTTCTCATCGTAAATCAGTGGCAAAACGTTAATGTCACTGAAACATGAAAACGCTACATGATTAAATAGATTTTTAATTTCTTCGGCGTTATCAATCAAATCTCCGTATTTTTCCAACATGGGATACATTTGAAAATTTTTATCCGTCGATAATTGCAACGGGCCATCACCATAGGCTTTTAAACTAATTGGAAATTTTTCATTGGTGACTTCATTTTCAACGGTGATGTCTTCTTCTTTTGATTTTGCCCGATACAAATCTTTGCCGACGTGTATCGATTTGAAATCGTACATATATTGATTGATGAATTCCGAAATGGCGATTTCAGCTAAATCACCGTGCGTTTTGTTGCCGATTAAACGCATGGTGAAAATGTTGCTCAATGTCATGGTTATCAACGTTGGATGTTTCTTTATGAACAGCCCAAATCGTTTTGTGAAATCTTTGTAGGCTTCTTTGCTCAAAATAGTTTCCTTGTAGTTGTTGGTTTAGATGTTTGGGCATTATAAACACACCGACGACAGGTTATGTCATTTTGAAAACATTGAAGTAAAGAATTGTTAGATTTCCGACATAATTCCACGCGAACACTTCAAATAACCAGCGTTCTAATGGTATATTGACGATGATAAAAATAAGAAAAACACAGTAACTAACAGGAGAGTTCTTAATGATTAACGAAAGTGTTGATAAGTCAAAAAGGCAGTTCCTCACTACGGCATTGACCGTAGTGGGTGCAGTCGGTACAGGCTATTTAGCGGTTCCTTTTTTATCGCAAATGCAGCCGAGTGTAAAAGCAATGGCCGCAGGCGCACCGGTTGAAGTGGACATCAGTAAAATAGAAGTAGGTCAATTGATTCGCGTCGCGTGGCGCGGCAAACCAGTTTGGGTGTTGCAACGTTCACCCGAAATTTTAGCCACTTTGACGACATTAGATGGTCAATTAAGTGATCCACAATCGAACGAATCGAGCCAACCCGAATCCAGTAAAAATTCCGCGCGTTCAATGAAACCAGAAATTTTTGTCGCGGTGGGTTTGTGTACACATTTGGGTTGTTCGCCAACGTTTAGACCTGAAGTCGCGCCACATGATTTAGGCGCAGATTGGAAAGGTGGATTTTTTTGTCCGTGTCACGGTTCATGGTTTGATTTAGCAGGGCGAGTTTATAAAGGCGTGCCTGCGCCAACCAATTTAGAAGTTCCGCCTTATCGTTATATTACGGACACGCAAATTATTATTGGCGAAGAGGAGAAAGCGGCATGAATTTAAAACCGACTCGTTTAAGAATGTGTGGCAACTGGGTTTTAGACCGTTTCCCGCTGGCACAAGTTTGGAATGAACACATGGCGCATTATTACGCGCCAAAAAACTTTAACTTTTGGTATTTCTTCGGTTCACTTGCGTTATTGGTTTTAGTGAATCAATTTGTGACGGGCATTTTGCTCACGATGAATTATAAACCTGATGCAAAATTAGCGTTTGATTCGGTTGAATACATTATGCGCGACGTAAATTGGGGTTGGTTAGTGCGCTATATGCACTCAACAGGCGCATCCGCATTTTTCATCGTGATTTATATGCACATGTTCCGAGGTTTACTTTACGGTTCGTTTAAACAGCCACGCGAATTGATTTGGATTTTCGGGATGTTGTTGTTTGTCGCGTTAATGGCAGAAGCGTTCATGGGTTATTTGTTGCCTTGGGGACAAATGTCCTATTGGGGCGCACAAGTAATCATTTCGTTATTCAGCGCAATTCCTGTGATTGGCGACGATTTGTCGTTGTGGATTCGCGGCGATTACGTCATTTCTGATGCAACCTTGAACCGTTTTTTTGCGTTTCACGTTATTGCGGTGCCATTGGTTTTAGTTTTACTCGTATTTATGCACATCGTGGCGTTACACGAAGTGGGTTCGAATAATCCTGACGGCGTAGATATTAAAAAATCAAAAGATCCTTGGGGTCATCCCGTTGAAGGTATTCCGTTCCATCCTTATTACACCGTGAAAGACCTAGTCGGCGTGGCGGTATTTTTATTATTTTTTGCGACAGTGATTTTCTATATGCCCGAAATGGGCGGTTACTTTTTAGAACACGCTAATTTTATTCCTGCTGATCCGATGAAAACACCTGAACACATTGCGCCCGTTTGGTATTTCACACCGTTCTATTCGATTTTGCGGGCGATTCCGGACAAATTCGCCGGTGTCATCGGTATGGGTGGTTCAATTGTGGTGTTGTTTTTATTGCCGTGGTTGGATCGTGGCAAAGTGAAATCGATTCGTTATCGCGGTGGCATTTACAAAAAAGCGTTGATGTTGTTTGTGATTAGTTTCATTGCCTTAGGTTATTTAGGCACACAACCGGTCACGCCTTTAGCGACGATGATGGCGCGAGTTTTCACCGCTTGTTATTTTGGCTTTTTCTTATTGATGCCCATTTACACGCGCTGGGAAAAACTTAAACCCGTACCGAATCATCTGACAATACAGCCAACTTTGGAAGAACGTATTCCAGAATTGAAAGCGTTGTTTGAAGAAGTGACTGAAATTAAAACAGAAGGTGAAGTCTCAAAACGCGGCTTTAATCCCACAGGTGCGAAAAATGTATTGATTCGCACGGCGAAAAATTTGAAAGAGAGCCTAGACTGATGAAAAAATTACTTTCACTGTTTTTATTAGTGTTGTCGGTTAATGTATTTGCTTCGGGCGGCGTGGAATTGCAAGACGCAGACGTTGATTTAACCGATAAAGTTTCATTGCAACGTGGCGCGAAACATTTTGTGACCTATTGTTTGGGCTGTCATTCAGCAAAACAAATTCGTTATTTGCGAATTGCCAACGATTTGGGCTTGGATGAAAAGCACGTTTTAACGGATATTGCGCCAGAAGGTGCGGGCATTTATGACCAATTACATTCAGCGATGAACAAGCACGATGCTGAAAAATGGTTCGGTACACAACCGCCCGATTTGTCTTTGATTGCCCGTTCACGCGGTGCGGATTGGCTTTATAGCTATTTGAAAGGTTTTTATGTTGATAAAACTCGTCCGTTTGGTGTGAATAACGCTATTTTTGAAGATGTCGGTATGCCAAATCCATTGTGGCAATTACAAGGTGAACAAAAACCGGTTTTTACAAACGATGGTGAACGACGGGTGCTTGAAAAGTTAGCAAGCGTCGGCAATGGCACACAATCATCTGAAGAATTCGACAGAACCGTCAATGATTTGGTGAATTTCTTGGTGTATGTCGGTGAGCCAGTACAACTTGAACGTCAACAAATGGGTAAATATGTGTTGTTTTACTTGCTGATTTTCTTAGTTATCGCGTATTTGTTGAAAAAAGAATACTGGAAAGACGTGCATTAAGTCTGCATTTTACGGCGAGAAACGTTCCGGTTTTTCGCCGTCCCGAAAATGTGGCAATCGTGTATAATGCAGCTTGTTTTTATGGTTTTTTCCCTTCTTTAAGAGGTTGTTATTTGTGACCAATATAGCTACTCGTAAATCTGTTATGACTCTCTATTCTTCCCCACTTTGTGTCATGAGCCATTGCGCTCGATTTGTGTTACAAGAAAAAGGTATTGCTGCCGAAATTGAATATTACGACCCCGAAAATCCACCGAAAGATTTATTAGAAGATAATCCTAGCGGTGTGTCGCCGACGTTAATTGAACGTGATTTAGTGCTTTACGATTCGCGTATCATCATGGAGTATTTGGACGAACGCTTCCCGCATCCACCGTTGCATCAAATGGATCCTGTTTCGCGTGCCAGCGCACGGATGTTGATTAAACGCATCGATCAAGAATGGTATGTATTACTGGATGACGTGTTGCACACAGGTGAGAAAAAATCGGCGAAAGCGAAAAAGCAGTTGCGTGAAAGTTTGTTAAACGCGGCTTCTATTTTTGCTGCACGTCCGTATTTTATGAGTGATGAATTTTCGTTGATTGATTGTGTGGTTGCGCCATTATTGTGGCGGATGCCGAGTGTCGGTATTGATTTGAAAGAGGCACAGGATGACGTAATTAACAATTACGCACAACGCATGTTTAATCGTCCGGCATTTAGACGCAGCCTCAGTGAAGCTGAAAAAGACTTAGCGGATTTGCCAAAATGACCTCGTTAAAACCGTATTTGATTCGCGCGATTTACGAGTGGATTTTAGATAACGATTTCACGCCTTTTTTGTTGGTTGATGCCAATCATCCAGACGCGATGTTGCCGCAACAATTCGCACAAGATGGGCGGATTATTTTGAATATCCGTCCGTCCGCGATTGATGCCTTGTCGTTAGGCGATGACTCGATCGAGTTTAATACCCGTTTTAGCGGTAAATCGACTTACATTTACGCGCCTGTCGCAGCGGTGTTGGCAATTTATGCGAAAGAAAATGGCAAAGGCATGGTATTTGAAGCGGAAGAATCTCAAAATGATGAACCGCCCAAACCCCCTGAACCACCTAAAAAAACTAAACCGACATTGCGCGTTTTGAAATAACGTACCATTTTCAAGCTAGAAAAAAAGGGGTGATTGCTGAGAAAGCAATCACCCCTTTTTGTGGTCTACCAATTACGGCGACGCTGTTGAAAATACGGACGATATTCGCCCCGCTCTGAATAACGATAACGCGGTGGCGAAGGTTCCGGTACATAGTAATGATGTTCATGATACGTCTGCGGGTAAATCGGCGTAACTGTAGAATAGCGCGAATAACCATACGGGCTGGGAGAGACGCAGCCACCTAAGCACAATGCACTTGAAATAATGAGTAGTAATCGTTTCATTTTCGCCACCTGTTAACGTCGATTATTTGTCGGTTTTCGTTGTATCTTCGCTGTTTGTATTTGCCACAAAGAGCGTCAAACATTCCAATTCACTTTCAGTGTAATTACTGCGAGCTTCCATCAATTTTTGTGCTGAACCAAATCCCTCACGCAATTCTTCTAACGTTTTTTTCGGATCGGCGGATTGCGCCAATGTCAGCATTTTAGTGTAGTTGCGATATGCCGTTAGTCGTGCGGGGTCTAAGGCGAAAACTCCATCCATATTTTTCGATGAGGCAGCCACAATACAATCTGCCATTTTGTCTTGCGGAATGTTGTAATCTTTTGCACCTGCTGTTTTTTTGTCGAGTTCCAACTCGGCTAAAACAGCAGCGGTATAATTGTTTTTGTCGCTACAGCCGGTAAGTAATAAGGCAACAACTGAAAGTAATAAAATTTTTTTCATGAGTTAAGGCAAAGTTTCTTGAGTAGGTTGAAAAATTAAGTGAGTGATAGTGTAACGCGGACTTCAGTCGCACGTTGATTCGCAATGTGAAAAGCGCGTAATTCTAAAATCCCTTTTGTGTTTAACGAAATAATAAAATGCAACGCTTCGGGATAAGTTGCCGCCTCTAAATCTAACGTTGATGGACACGCCGGGGCGGTCGGGTGCGAATGATAAATGGCAAATAACTCTTCGCCGTTTTCACGCATTTGTTTCATGGCGGCAATTTGTTGTTTGGGATCGAGCGTAAAACGATTTTGCGGTTGTTCCGCTATATTTTCAATCGGATAACATTGCACCGGCACATTGTTTTTACGGCTCACTAAGCCACAAATTTCGGCATCAGGTGAAATTTGCGCCAGATGTAATAATTGACTGGTTAATTTGCGTGATAGTTGAATTTCAGTAATCATTAAATGCTCTCATGTATAAAAAATAATCGGTAACTCGGTGGGCAACTGATAAAGTGCCTAATCTACAAAAATGAGGTGAACAGTGAAAGGCGATAATCCATCTAACAGACAACAACGATACCAGATTGAAACGGCAAAGCAACTCAGTGTTACTACACTCTACATACTGCTAGGTCTGATTGATCACCATTATTTCTCTGGTGCTATCTGGCTAGGGAGTGGATTGGCATTAGCCACCGTACTGGTTGGTGGCTGGCGTTATCTGTGGAGCATATTTTTTGCTTCGCTAATAATGCTGCCGCTTCTGTTTAATCTGTCATTTAACGAATCGATTTTATTTAACGGTGGTATCACGTTGGCACATATCGTGGAAGTTGCTTTGGGTGCTTGGCTACTCAATCACAACCGCCGGTTTATGTCCTTACAAACATTACACGATTACTTGCGATTGATTTTCTGGGGCGGTGCAATTGCTTGTTTCGTTGGTGCTAACATTTCAGTGATTACGTTACTGTTCACCGGTTTTATTACGCCCATCAATTACATTGAAACCGTCATAATTTGGTGGATTAGCGACACGCTGGGGGTGATTTTAGTTGTGCCACTGATATTGACGTGGTGGCACATGAAATCAGTCCGAACTTCACGCATGAAATGGATTGAAACGATTTTGTTGATTGGTGGCACGTTCGTTGTCGGACAAATTATTTTTTTTGGATGGATCAGTGAAATGATTAACACCTCTTCCAGAGGTTTTTTAATATTTTTGCCGATTACTTGGATTGCTATTCGACTGGATATGCGAGCCGTCACATTTACACTGAATATGGTGGCGGTGCAGGCATTATCAGGCGCATATTTGAACGTTGGTTATTTTTCCAATAAAGACGCTCATTTAAATCTACAACATTATTGGCTTTACATCGTGACGCTATCTATCGTTGGGATGGCGTTAACGATTTACGTTAACGAATTTAAACAGAAAGAGTATTACCAGCGAGCATTGTTAGATAACTTTCCATTTTGGGTTTGGCTCAAGGATACAGAAAGCCGATTTCTGGCCGTGAATCGAACGTTTGCTACAAGTTGTAACGAAGATAATTGCGACAATATGTTGGGTAAGAGCGATTTTGATTACGCACCGAAAGCAATGGCAGAAGGTTATCGAAGCGATGATTTTGCTGTTTTAGCGTCCAATCAAAAAAAAATGGTAGTGGAACAAGTCGTTGATTATTTAGGCGTAATTACTTGGGTCGAAACATTCAAAGCACCGGTATTAGATGACAGTGGTAGAACGTTGGGAACGGTTGGTTTTGCACGGGATGTATCGGCTCGCAGAAAAATAGAAGAATCGTTAAAAACCAGCGAAGAATGGTTTCGGACACTATTCACGCAATCTCCTGTCGGCATTGGTTTGGTTGATTCTTTAACAGGACAGCTTTATCAAGTGAATCAAAAATACGCGGATATTGTGGGTTTCACTATTAGTGAACTGGAACAAATTAACTGGATGCAATTGAGTCATCCCGATGATCTTCAAGCCGATTTGGATAACATGGCGTTAATGAATGCAGGTGATACCAATGGCTTTACGATGGAAAAACGGTTGATTCATGCTGACAAGTCAATTATTTGGATTAACCTAATTGTTGCCAAAACAAGTATTCAACAACTGGGTCAACCCTGTCACCACGCTGTTATTGAAGACATCACCGAGCGAAAACAAATTGAACAATCACTTTTAGAGAGTGAATTTCGTTGGAAATTCGCCATTGAGGGCGCAGGTGATGGTGTATGGGATTGGAATGTACAAACTGATGAGGCTCTGTATTCCAAAAAATGGAAGGAAATGTTGGGTTATGCCGAAAATGATATTTTGCCCACAAATGCGGAATGGGTAACGCGCATTCATCCTGATGATAGCAAGTATGTATCGGAAAAAATGCAGGCATATTTGCAAGGCGAAACAGAAAATTATGTCGTTGAATACCGTTTGCGTTGCAAGGATGAACATTATAAATGGATTTTTGGGCGCGGCATGATTGTTGAACGTGATGATAATGGCGACCCCCTACGTTTAATTGGCACGCATACCGACATCAGCGAGCGTAAAGCCGCCGAATACAATTTGGCGAAATCAAAATCAGACTTTATCGCTAACATGTCGCACGAAATTCGCACGCCAATGAATGCGATTATTGGATTGTCACGGTTGGCATTAAAGAAAGATATTTCTGTAGAAGTCAGGGATTATTTGGATAAGATTTTCAATTCTTCCAGTAATTTACTGAATATCCTTAATAATATTCTCGATTTTTCGAAATTAGAAGCAGCGGGCTTTGAGTATAATCACGCTGTTTTCGATTTGGATGTCATCATGGCTAATCTCGATAATTTATTCGTCAATCTTACCGAAGAAACGCGCGTCGATTTTAAAATGATTGTCGCACCTGATGTGCCACGCGGATTAGTGGGTGATTCAATCAAGCTGCAACAAGTGTTAACAAATTTACTGAGCAACGCTAAAAAGTTTACCGAGCAAGGTGAAATCGTCACGACGGTCGAAGTTCAAAATCGTGTTAATGACAGCATTGAATTATGTTTTACCGTGTGGGATACCGGCATCGGTATGACCACCGAACAAATCGACAAATTATTTAAACCGTTTTCACAAGCTGATACGTCAATTACGCGGAAATATGGTGGCACAGGTTTGGGATTGTCGATTTGTAAGCAATTAGTTGAATTGATGGGAGGCGAAATTCATGTCACGAGCTTTTACGGCGAAGGCAGTGCTTTTAAATTTAATTTACCGTTTACCGTCGCGCCGATTCTGGTTAATTCAATCACGACTCTCCCAGTTTCCAATTACGATGCTCAACGCATTTTGTTGGTCGAAGACAATGAAATCAATCAGCTCGTCGCTATGGAATTATTAACATCGAGAGGATTAAACGTTCAAATTGCGAATAATGGCAAAGAAGGCGTGGCATTGGCGTTAGCCGAACCGTTTGATTTAATTTTGATGGATATTCAAATGCCGGATATGGATGGATTAACGGCAACACGGTTAATTCGGGCGGAACCGGAATTGAAAAATATACCGATTATCGCTATGACTGCTCACGCGATGCCCGGCGATAAAGAAAAAAGTTTAGCGGCCGGCATGAATGCTCATTTAACGAAACCCATTGATGAGGGGGAATTAGTCGCGACGTTGAACCACTGGCTAAATGATGACATTCAACGGGTTCAATCGCGCCAATTACAGACAGATGTCGTGGCTTTATTGCCGAAACACCTTCCGCCGTTTGATTTAGTACGAGCCTTGGAATTCACTAATCACAATGCAACGTTATTACATCGTTTGCTCATTAGTTTTCAACAGCAATATGCGGATGTCGCCACACAATTGCAGCAGTTAATCGATGCTGGAAATTTTTTAGAAGCGAAACATTTAGCGCATTCGATTAAAGGCACGGCTGGCACATTAGTAGCGACGGAATTAAAAAATGCAGCGGCTGCATTTGAAATTGCGCTGGATTTGTCACAACTCGAGAACCTTCACCCGTTGCTAGATAATTTGATGACGGCACTCGGTGTCGCGTTGGCTGCAGTGGCATCGTTACCGCCATTTTTTGAAAAATCGGTCGAATCCATTTTGAAAGCCGATGAAGTGAATGAGCGACTGGCGCAATTAAAGCACGCATTATCAAATAATCATTTTAAAGCGATTGATATGTTTGCGGAGTTAAAGCCGTATTTGTTAGAACATCATTTACAGTTTGCCGTGGCAGAGCTAGACAAGTGGCTTGAACAGTTAGATTTTCAACACGCCTTGCTTGTTTTAGAGGATATTTATTTATTATTTGAGGACGATTAAATGAAATACACCCTTCCACTACTTGCCGCCGCTGGTTTTTTGTTTGCGTCTTATACCGTTGTGAGCAGTAATCAATCCGTCCCGATTGCTCCTGCGTTAGTTGAACCTGCATCGGCTCCGTTCACGAATTTTATTGCGGGTGCAGGAATCATTGAAGCCAAAAATGAAAGTATCGCCATCGGTTCACCGCTAGCACGATTAGTCAGCAAAGTGACGGTCAAAGTAGGCGATAAAATAAGCATGGGTACGCCGTTATTTTATTTGGACGACCGCGAAAATCGTGCGGAACTTGCCATGCGACACGCAGATTTTGCTAAAGCACAAGCTGATGTTTTGGTCGCCAAAGCCACGTTAGCGGATACACAATCGTTGTTTGATTTAGCCAACGCCGTCAGTGATTCTCGTGCGATTAGCGGTGAAGAAGTTTTAAAACGTCGTAACGCTTTAGCAATTGCCAAAGCGAAATTAGAAAGTGCGCTCGCTTTCGTTCAACAAGCGCAAGCCGCTATTGTGCAAACCGAAACAACGTTAGAACGGCTGTGTGTTCGTGCGCCTATCGACAGTGAAGTGTTGCAAGTCAATGTTCGTGCGGGTGAATTTGCCAGCGCAGGCGCATTATTAAAACCACTTTTAATCATCGGCGATTTAGAAACATTCCATATTCGCGTTGATATTGATGAAAACGATGCGTGGCGATTCGATAAAAATGCCAAAGCCGTCGCGTATTTGCGAGGGAATCGGAATTTCAAAGTGAATTTACAGCTTGCTTACGTTGAACCACTCGTAGTGCCGAAAAAGTCTCTTACCGGCGACAGCACAGAGAGCGTTGATACGCGCGTATTGCAAGTGTTGTATCAATTTAATCCCAAAGATTTATCGTCTTATATTGGGCAGCAAATGGACATTTTTATTGAAGCCCGTGGCGAGAGTGCTGGCTCATGAAACGGTTAATTTTTATATTGTCGTTAGCATTATCGGCGTGCGTGGTGGGACGCGATTATCAAACGCCCGAAATGCCTGTGCCAACGAAATGGAGCGAAAATGTTGCGGCAAAAAAAATACCAGACCAATGGTGGCGAATCTTTAATGACACGACTTTAAACGGTTTGATGAATGAAGCGGTGGCGGCGAATTTGAATCTAAAACAAGCGTTATCGCGCGTAAAAGAAGCGAGAATTTTACGCAGCGAAACAATTGCTTCGGGTTTACCCAGTTTGAGCGGTAGAAATGCAGCGAGCCGACGGCTTAATAATTCGTCCGCAGGCGGTGGAACGCCTGGAGGAAATCAAGCAATAAACATTTTTCAACTTGGTTTCGACGCGGCATGGGAATTAGATTTTTTTGGTGGTATTCAACGTGCCGTGGAAGCTGCTGATGCGTCGATTGATACAGAAGTGGAAAATAGCCGCGACGTTTTGCTGACGTTGCAAGGCGATGTGGCGCGTGAATACATTAACTTGCGGGCGAATCAACAACTTGCCGCCACGCATCAGTCGTTATTAGCCTCGCAAGCTGAAACCGTCAAACTCACGCAAATTCGCCAGAACAGCGGTTTAGCGAACGCCTTGGAAGTCGCACAAGCTCAAGCGCAATTTGATAATACAGCGGCAAATTCCCCACGTTATGAAACTGAAATTAAACACGCAATTCATGCGTTAAGCGTGTTATTGGGACGAGAACCGAATGCGTTGGCGAAACGGTTTTTCGATGCCAAACCTATTCCAAATGTCACGCTTGCACTGACCAATTTACCGTCTGAATTATTGCAACGTCGTCCTGATATTCGCCGGGCGGAACGGCAAATGGCGGCGGCGAACGCTCAAGTTGGGATTGCAACAGCGGAACTGTATCCGAAAGTAAATTTAGCCGCATTTATTGGGTTGCAAAATCTGCAAATTACTGATTTCACACCAATGGGGAAATCATGGTCAAGCGCGTCTACGATTACGATGCCGCTGTTTAATTGGGGAAAATTGCACGCCAATATCCAAGCGAAAGACGCGCAATACGAACAAACGTTTTTAGCCTATCAAACGACGGTGTTGACGGCATTTCAAGAGGTGGAAAACGCGCTAGTCGCGCATCGGAATGAAGCGCGACGTGTTGAGGCGTTGACGTTGGCGATGTCGTCCAATCAAACGGCATTAGATTTGGCTGTAGAACGCTACAACAAAGGGTTGACGGGGTTTGTCGATGTTTTGCAAGCGCAACAAGCGGTGTATCAAACCCAAATCGGACAAGTCGAAAGTTTAGCGAGCGTGGCGCAGTATAATGTGGCGTTACATAAGGCTTCGGGTGGTGGTTGGCAAACTGAACCACGAGTTGCTGAACCCGAAAAACAAAATCTAATTGAATCCGTGTTATCGAAATAGGAGCAGAAGAAAATATGAGCAGTAAACGAGTCGTGATGAGTTCATTTTGCGCCTGGGAGGATGAAACGTTAGTGCTAAACGTTTTAGGTAAACCAAGCGCGAAACAGGATGTCATCGGTAAAGCGAAAGGCAATCAATTGAAAATCAGTGTGACGGCAACTCCGGTGGGCGGTAGAGCAACGGATCACATGGTTCGATTTTTAGCGGGGGAATTTGGCGTAACCAATGCAGATATTGAAGTCGTTTTTGGGCGATTCAATGTGAATAAACAACTCCGTATCAAATCGCCTAAAAAGCTACCGTCGGTAATCAGTAAGCAATTGGCTAGTTTGTAACCAGTCTGGCATCTCGCGTTTTTTCCACGCAAACAAATGACTCTTTGAACCGCGATAATAATTTCGATACGACGTCACCGAGTCGCCAGCAATTTTATATTTATCCGGCATCGCCGGTGTAGGTTGAGTAAAATCACCTGATGCAATTCGCAATGGTAAGGCTTCTAGTGGTTTTAATAAGCGACTGGTAGCATGAATTTTTTCATAACGAAACGTGTATTCATCCAACAAACAACTAAATAATTGCCACAAAAAAACGTAATTGGCATCACTTTGTCTCGTCCAAATTGCTGAGGGATGTTGAATATGTGTTGCTTTGTATAACACAGCGTCGCGTTCATCTGGTAATTGCCAGCGTTTCATTTGTCGCCCAAAATCCGTTGTTTGGAGAATTTCTGTGCCGTCTAAAAACCGATGCGCGGTCGAAAGCAATTGCGCGTATTCCAAAATCATTTTAACGACGTGTTTATCGACGTGCTGTTGGGCGCAGGTTTTAGGATTTGGATGCAAATAAAAAATGTTCATTATTCGTAAAGGTCATCCATGCTTTCAAAACCGTATTTGTCCGACAATCTCAATAAAACAAATAATGCACCTGTGCCGCCATCTTTCTGGCTGGCAGAACAAAACGCCTGCACGTCTTTATGTTGGCGCAACCAGCGATTCAATTCATTTTTAATCACCGGCATATTGTCCAACGAACGATAACCTTTACCATGCACGATATGTACACAACGCCCACCTTCTTCCACACTGTTATGCAGAAAATGCAGTAATTGTCGTTTTGCGTCGGGCGTATTCAAACCATGCAAATCAATTTCGGCATCGATCCCAAAAAAACCACGCCGTAATTTTTTCAACACGTTATTTTGCAAACCCGCCGACAGGAAATTCATCGAATCATAAATGCCGACGGTTTCAATTTCGTCAGGATTCCGTGAACTCAAATGTGCATCGAAATTGACGACTAATGGTTTTGGATACGGCTTGGGTTTCGGCTTGCGTTGTTCGTGTAAAGCGACTTTATCTTGTTTTACCGATTGCACGTTGCCAATCGTTTGACGGAACAAATCGCTGTCTTCAGCGGTCAAAATTTGTTTGATTTTCATGCAGATTCAAATCGTTTTGTCTTGTTGATTTAGCCACGATTGCAGAATCAATTGTGCAGCGAGTTCGTCTTGCACCGCCCATAATTTCGTTGCATTCACATGAATGTCATCAAACAACAATTGTTTCGCCTCGAATGTCGTCAGGGTTTCATCTTGTGGATGCACGGGTAAATTAAAACGCCCATTGAGTTGGCGGCAAAACTTCAGCATTCGGGCGGTGACGGGATTATCCGTGCCGTCGAGTTGGCGCGAAATTCCCACGACAAATCCCGCTGGTTGCCATTCTGTGACGAGTTGTTCAATCGCTTGCCAATTCGGGATTTGATTCAATGAACGCAGGGTTTGTAGCGAACTTGCGGTTGCCGTCGTCAATTGCCCAACTGCCACGCCGATTTTTTTCGTTCCGAAATCAAACCCTAAAAACGTATCGATCGATTGACGTGTTAATGGATCTTTACGCATGACCCGCGCCGACTGTAAGTTTGTTGATGTCGATACCAATTTGAATGGCCGCCATACGCCAGCGTAAATCCACCGGCGTGTCGAATAAAATAGGTTCACCAAATGGCGCATTTAACCAGGAATTCGACAACATTTCTTGTTCCAATTGTCCTTTGCCCCAGCCGGCATAACCGAGGGCGACAAAATAACGTTCGGGCCCTTCGCCTTTCGCAATCGCTTCAATAATGTCACGCGAAGACGTGAGCGACATGGTTTTAGAAATCGGCAGTGTAATCGCCCATTTTCCGCCGGTGGTATGTAATACAAAACCGCGTTCTTGCTGCATCGGGCCGCCCACATAAACTGGCGCATCGGCAGCGGTTAATGAACCAATTGCAATATCCATTTGCATGAAAATTTCTTTGAGTTTCATATTGGATTTTCGATTGATGACTATGCCTAACGCGCCTTCGGCGTTGTGTTGGCACAGATAAATTGCGGCACGCGAAAAAGTATCGTCTGTTAACGTCGGCATGGCAACAATGAATTGATTGTCTAAATAGTGGGTTTCAGTCATGTATTTTATGAAGGTTGAAAATGTGAGTATGGATAAAGAAACGCTTTGTGCGACAGATTATAACACCCAGAAAAAAGCCCGCCTGTTTTCAAAAAAAGGGCTTTCTTTGTACTATAATGATTGGCGGTACTTATAACTAAAAATAAAAGGAAATACTATGAATCCAGTTATTCAAAGCGTTACTGATGAAATTATTGAACGTAGTCATGTGACTCGTTTTGCATATTTAAAATATATCGAAACTTACGCCAAAAAATCGCCGCAACGTGTCGGCATGGGTTGTGCGAATTTGGCACATGGTTTTGCGGCGTGTAATTCAGAAGAAAAATCCGATTTAACCGCAAACCAAAAACCGAATATCGCCATTATCACGTCGTACAACGATATGCTGTCGGCACATCAGCCATATAAAGATGCACCTGATTTAATTAAAGCAGCGATTCATAAAGCGGGCGGCGTAGCACAAGTCGCAGCGGGTGTTCCCGCCATGTGCGATGGAATTACACAAGGTCAAGCGGGCATGGAATTGTCCTTGTTTAGCCGTGATTTAATTGCAATGGCGACGGCGGTGGGTCTAAGTCATAACATGTTTGATGGCGCGTTATTTTTGGGCGTGTGCGACAAAATCGTTCCAGGTTTATTGATTGGCGCGTTGAGTTTTGGACATTTACCCGCGATTTTCATTCCTGCGGGTCCGATGCCGAGCGGTATTTCTAATAAAGAAAAAGCCCAGGCTCGTCAAAAATATGCACTCGGTGAAATTGGACGTGAAGAATTACTCGCTGCCGAAGCAGCGTCGTATCACAGCGCGGGAACGTGTACATTTTACGGCACGGCGAATACCAATCAAATGATGATGGAAATGATGGGGCTGCATTTGCCGGGCAGTTCGTTTGTGAATCCATACACGCCGTTGCGGGACGAATTGACGAGAGAGGCCTCGCGTCAAATTTTGAAATTTACCGCGATGGGAGACGATTATCGTCCAGTCGCACACGTTGTTGATGAAAAAGCGATTGTAAATGCGGTGATTGGTTTGCTCGCCACTGGTGGTTCGACCAATCACACGATGCACTTAATCGCTATCGCCCGCGCGGCGGGTATTAGTTTGAATTGGGATGATTTTGATCGTTTGTCGAAAGTCGTGCCGTTGTTGGCGAAAGTGTATCCAAACGGTTCAGCCGACGTGAATCATTTTCACGCAGCTGGCGGCATGGGTGTGTTGATTCAAGAATTGTTAAACAACGATTTGTTGCACGAAGATACGTTGGCAATTGCGAATAAACGCGGCATGGCGAATTATTGCCAGGAACCTCGTTTGATTGATAACAAATTGGTGTGGGAACCAGTGCCGAAAACGTCGTTGGATTTAGAAGTATTAAGCTCAGTTGCCAAACCCTTCGCCCCGAGCGGCGGATTGCATGTCATGAAAGGAAATTTAGGACGCGGCGTAACGAAACTTTCGGCACTCGCGCCAGAACATCAAATCGTTCAAGCACCTGCGATTGTGTTTGACGATCAAGAAGATTTCTTAGCGGCATTTAGACGCGGCGAATTGGAAAAAGATTTTGTTGCCGTGATTCGTTTTCAAGGCCCTCGTGCCAACGGAATGCCAGAATTACACAAACTCACTCCGCCGATGGGCGTGTTGCAAGACAAAGGCTTCAAAGTTGCATTAGTGACTGATGGCAGAATGTCGGGCGCGTCTGGAAAAGTACCGTCGGTGATTCATTTATGCCCCGAATGTGAAGTCGGTGGGCCGCTGGCGAAAGTGCATAACGGCGATATTATTTCGTTGAATCTGCAAACCGGCGATATTAACGTGTTGATGGATGATGCAGAGTTTAATGCGCGAATTCCAGCACCGAATACAGCGCACAATCATCACATGGGCATGGGACGTGAAATGTTTGGGCATTTCCGTTTAGGTGCATCGTCGGCTGAAACTGGCGCGTCGAATTTGTTTGTAGTCGATTAGATTATTTTTGTGGGCGTGATTTGTCGCGCCCACATTTTTTAAATCACTTTTTCCAATTGTTGAATATGCGCGTTTAATTCATTCAATACGTCGCGCTGACTTCCTGTTAAATTCATTCCACTGCGTAATTCTTGAATCCGCAAGTTAATCAACTCAATACATTCTTCTTGTTCCGCGCGGCGCAAATACAATTTATTCACCATTTGGCGAAACGCTAAACTCAGTTTGCGAAACCGTCCTTTTTCATTCGCAATGTTGATCACGTCGAGTTCACCACCGTCGCCAACTTGTTCGCACAATTCTTCCAAACGATACAACGGTGCAGTGCTTTTGTTGTTGATATAGGTCGCAATTGCTGCGCTAATCCCACCGGCAATAATCAGCGTGATTAAATTACCGACAAAAATAAACACACCCAAACGGCTCCAGGCTTCCACGATGTTTAAATAAACTGTCGTTGGCGGTTCAGACGTAATCCAATAAATCAACGCGGAATAACAGCCGCCAGCAATAATAATCAGCACGAATAAACTCAAAAATATGCGCCATAACGCGGCAAATTGTGGATTCGGACGGCGACGAGTAGAGCGATAATTCATGCGTGTTTACCTTGTATTAGTCAGCGAAACTTTGAACCCACGCCAATTGGCGCGGCAAACAAATGGTATTTAAATCGTAAGTGGCTTGGGCGAATTCACGAGCATTTTTGCCTAAACGAGCGCGTTCGACGGGCAAATCAAGCAATTCGCAAATGTTGTTGGTGAGTTCTTCTTTATCAAAAAAATCAACCAATCTGCCTGTTTCATTGTGACGAATCGCTTCGTGTAATGGTTGCGTGTTGCTGGCGACGATGCAACAACCCACACTCATCGCTTCGAGTAAACTCCAACTCAATACAAATGGATACGTTAAATAAACGTGAATCCGCGACAACTGCAACAACGGAATGAAGTGTGAATAATCAATGTGTCCAAGAAAATGAATACGGCTCATGTCGAGGTCTTCAATGACTTCATTCAGAAAAATATCTTTCCATTTTTGACCATCGGGGGCTTTCGCGCCATAACTTACACCGTCTGCACCCACAATTAAAATGCGAGCTTTCGGACGGCGACGCATGATTTCGGGCAAGGCTCGCATGAAGATGTGATAACCACGATACGGTTCTAAATTACGATTCACAAACGTAATAACTTCATCGTTTCGAGTCAATTTAACCGTGCCACCCCCGTCGACATTGAGCGTCAAAGACACATTAGCATTTGGCGCGATGACATCGGTATCAATGCCATCATGAATGACGGCGATGTTGCTGCGGAATGGTTCGGGAAACGTGCTGGCTTGCCAATAAGTTGGCGAAATTCCTGCATCGGCAATATCAAAATGTAGCAAATTATTGGTATTTTTGAGACGCAAACGGCAATCGTTTGTCGGGTCAGTATTGATAAATTCGGGATCAAAATTTACATCTGCGCCGTGTGTGTGATAGAAAAATTCGCAATAAATCGCCAATTTCGTGTCTG
Source organism: uncultured Pseudomonadota bacterium (assembly GCA_903848935.1). Taxonomy (GTDB): domain Bacteria; phylum Pseudomonadota; class Gammaproteobacteria; order Methylococcales; family Methylomonadaceae; genus UBA10906. Next base: position 64,591 of record CAINHO010000006.1, read on the forward strand.
TCCACACGTCTTTTAAAAACAAACTTTCGCCCCAACCCAAATGCGCGATAATCAAATCGGGCGTAAAACCGCTGTCGCGCAATTCCACCGCTGCTCGAAAACACGCTTCACCACGAATCACTTTGGTTTCAAAATCGCTTACCCAAGGATGGACATTTGGAGTCGTCCCGCGTGTGGCGTGGTATGGGATTAAACGCACGCCGCTCCAATCTTCAGGCGAATTTTTTTGCATCGTGAACGCGACAACTTCGTTATTTTGGTCAGCGGCGAGGGCGGGGGCTAAGTGTTTAAATTGCCCAGGGAAATTTTGATGTATGAATAAAATTCGCATAGTTTTAAGGTTGTGAGTTTTTTAAGAAGGCTTCGACGCGCTGCAAATCTTCAAGCGTATCGACACCCGCAGGCGGTGTTTTATCAACGATTTGCACGAGAATTTTTTCACCGTGCCATAAAATTCGTAGTTGTTCTAAGGCTTCAATGTGTTCGAGGGGTGACGCTTCCCACTCACAGTATGTTTTCAAAAAGCCGGCGGTGTACGCATAAAGTCCGATGTGCCGAAGTGAATCTCCACTTTCTGAAAGTGGGGCAGGGGGCATTTTAAATTCAGCGCGATTCCACGGAATCGGCGCACGACTGAAATACAGCGCGTAACCATTTTTATCCAAAACTACTTTCACAGCATTTGGATTGAAAATTTCGTCTGAATCGTGAATTTTCGCTGCCAACGTCGCAATTCCAGCTTGCGTTTGATTCGCCAAAGCGTGTGCAACTTGGCGAATATAATCGGCGGGTAAAAGCGGTTCATCGCCCTGCAAATTAACGATAATCGTATCGTCCGACCAGCCGAATTTTTCCGCAACTTCGGCAATGCGTTCCGTGCCGCTTTCGTGGTTTTCACGAGTCAAAACCGCTTGAAAACCTAATTCTAAAACGGCGTTTAAAATCCGTTCGTCGTCTGTTGCCACGATAACCTCATCAGCATTTGCCTCACGCGCTTGTTCACAAACATGAGCAATCATCGGTTTTCCCGCGATTAACAACAACGGTTTGCCATGCAAACGGGTCGAACCAAAACGCGCTGGGATTACGACTTTAAACGGCACATTCATTTTGAATGCACGTCTAATTCTTCCAATGATAAACGACGCGCTTCATCTTCCAACATCACTGGAATCGAATCACGAATCGGAAATGCCAAGCGATCAGCGCGGCAAATCAATTCTTGCGCTTCTTTTTGATAATGCAACGGACTTTTGCAAATCGGACAAGCTAAAATGTCTAACAATTTTGGATCAATCATAAAGTTCTCTTTTTGAGTAAAGTTAAAAAGTTGGCAGTAAATTCTGCCGATAATTGCGCGGTTACCGGAACAAACCACTGATTTTCAGTGGCGAAGGTTTTGCATTTCACAGCGTCTTTTTCAGTCATCAACACGGGCGCGGTTTTAAACGTGATTTCGTCAGCTGTAAAAACGTGATGATCGGGAAAACTGTGATCGGTGCGTTGCGAAATACCCGCTTTTTCAAGCTGTTTGAAAAAACGTTCTGGATTGCCAATGCCCGCCAATGCGTGAATCGCTACATTTTTAAAATCCGCCAACGATTTATTCTCTCCCGTCAGTAAATTCACCGCCATGTCACCGACTAACTGCATTTGCCATTCATGCCACACATTATTTTCAGTGGGTTTACCATTTACAATGACGAAATCGACGCTGTTTAAACGTTCAATCGGTTCACGCAGTGGACCAGCTGGCAAACAAATCGAATTACCAAAACGACGTTCACCATCAATCACGGCAATTTCAATATCCCGTTTTAGTGCGTAATGCTGCAACCCATCGTCCGCCAAAATTACATCGCACGGTGCGTGCTTCAATAGGAACTTCGCGGCTTCCACGCGATTTACACCCACTGCCATTGGACAGTTTGTTTGTTTTGCAATCAATAACGCTTCGTCGCCGACTTCAACGGCTTTGCTATTAGGTAAAACCATTTGTGTCGCCGCTTCGCCGCCGTAACCCCGACTAATGATGCCGACACGATAACCTTCGGCTTGCAGCAAGTTCGCCAAGTAAATACACAATGGCGTTTTTCCCGTGCCACCCACAGTGATATTTCCAACAATAATCACAGGAACCGGTAAGGCTTCGCTTTTTTTCACGCCAATTTTATAAAGCCAACGACGACATTTGACGAAATCTGAAAACAAAAAACCAAACGGCATTAACGCTGCGCCAATAAAATGATCTTTGTACCAAATATCGAGTAGATGGCGGGAGAGTGTTTTTTTCATTTTGTTTTGATTGTCCGACTTTTTTCAATTTGGTAGCGAAAATGTTCAATGCTCATCGTACGCCCCAAAACCACTAATAAATCATTGGCTCGTAATAAAAAATGTTCTGGCGGATTGAAATAAAAATGCTGATTTTTAATCGCATAACTGTTTTTATGAATTCGATGTTCTGGATTCGCGCTGATGACACCTAATAAAATCAATTTACGTTGCAAAAAATCAATGTTCGAAATTTCCACACATTCTAAATTCGAGCCTAAATGCACTTTTATCGTTTCCATCACAATATCGCTGTCGGCATGAATAATCCCTAAAATGGCTTCAAATGCTACGGGTTGTCCCACATATTCAGCAACCACCATGCCAGCAATTTCAAAGGGACGAATCACATTACTCGCACCTGCTTGATACAGTTTTTTGACGTTATCGATGTTGTTTGCCCGTGAAATAATGTGAATATCGCGGTTTAAATTCCGTGCGGTGAGGGTGATATAAACGTTAATTACGTCATCATCGGTGGTACACAACACGCTGGATGCGCCGCTGTTGATTCCGGCACTTTCTAACACGCCATTTTTGCTGGCATCTGCATGAATCGCCGTATAGTTCAATTCTTTCGCTTTTAAGATATTCGTTTGGAGCGAGTCAATGATGACAAATTGTAATTTATCTTTCGCTAATTGTTTGGCGATATGTTGTCCGACGCGCCCAAAACCACACAGAATTACAAAGTCGTCGTATCGCTTGATTTCGGTGTACGCGCGATTTTCGCGCAAATGGTAAATTTCTTCGCTAAATCCCGACACCATAATTGAAGTAAAAAATGACAACACGCCAATGCCACTAAAAATCAGCACGATAGCAACCAAACGTCCACCGGTGGAGTGCGGGGAAATATCGCCATATCCCACGGTCGATAACGTGACAATTGTCCAATAAAAACCATCAAATAAATTTTTGATTTGCCCGCCTTCCGCGTGACTTTCAAATAAATAAATCACGATGCTGCCAATAAAAATCAAAAATCCTAGAAAAATGCCTAAGGTATATAGCTCAAAACGCTTATTGCTTAAAATGTTAACGAAGACTTTGATGCTGTGAAAATGGCGAAATAGTTTGAGTAAACGAAACACCATAAAAACGCGCAAAAAACGGAAGGTTTCATAACTCGGTAAAATTGCCAGCAAATCAATGATTGCCATCGGCGTAACCATGTAACGAATTTTGGCGCGAATGACCTCGCCAAATGCCCGCCAAATTGGAAAGCGAACATTTAAATACTGTGCTTTTTCATATTGCGCCAAGATAATTTCATGACTATCACTCGCGAGCCAAAAACGTAATAAATACTCAATTGTGAACACGACCAAAATACCTTGTTCAAGAATTTTACTGAGTTCAGTGATTTGATGATCGATTTCGTGAATAAGAAAAAAAACGCTTAACAGCACCATGCTAATAATAAAAAAAGCAACATAGCTGTTGTACTTGCTATTTGGATTTTCTAGCACGTTATAAAAAAACAATTTCGTTTTTTTATAACGTGGCGAGGCTTTTAAGAAATAAGCGAATTTAACAATCATGATGAGAGAAGGAACAAGCGCAGAAACCTAGGAATTTGAATGGTGCAGCATTTTACTATAAAAGCGGCTGATATAAGGCGCAAATCAAAATGCGGTTTTTTGACCATTTCTGTTTTATGCCATAATGCGTCCACACTTTAAATTTAAAACAATGGATTTCTTTTCATGAAACAACGAAAAATTTTAGTCACTAGCGCATTGCCTTACGCGAATGGCGCGATTCATTTAGGGCATTTAGTCGAATATATTCAAACCGATATTTGGGTGCGTTTTCAAAAACAGCGTGGACACGAATGTTATTACGTTTGCGCTGACGACGCACACGGTACGCCGATTATGCTCAAAGCGGATCGTGATGGAATTACACCTGAAGAGTTGATTACCGAAGTCGGCAAAAGTCACTTTGCGGATTTTTCAGAATTTGGGATTGCGTTTGATAATTATCACTGCACGCATTCGCCCGAAAATAAAACGCTTTCCGAATTGGTTTATTTACGTTTGCGTGACGCGGGACACATCAGTTCACGCACGATTACGCAAGCGTTTGATCCCGTCAAAAATATGTTTTTGCCTGACCGTTTTATCAAAGGCGATTGCCCAAAATGCGGCGCAAAAGATCAATATGGCGACGGTTGCGAAGTGTGTGGCGCGAATTATTCACCGACAGATTTAAAAAATGCAGTTTCAGCGGTTTCAGGTGCTACGCCGATTGAAAAAGAATCGGAACATTATTTTTTCAATCTCGCCGATTTCACCGAAATGTTGCGTGAATGGACAACAGCCGGACATTTGCAAGTTGAAGTTCGGAATAAATTAGCCGAATGGTTGGAAGGCGGTTTGCAACAGTGGGATATTTCCCGCGACGCGCCTTATTTTGGATTTGAAATTCCCGATGCGCCGAATAAGTATTTTTACGTTTGGCTCGATGCGCCGATTGGCTACATGGCGAGTTTCCAAAACTTATGTGACAAAACAGGTTTGAAATTCGACGATTTCTGGGGCAAAGACAGCGATGTTGAGCTTTATCATTTCATCGGCAAAGACATTATTTATTTCCACGCTTTGTTTTGGCCAGCAATGTTGAGCGGCGCGAATTTCAGAACACCTGACGCGATTTTTGCCCACGGATTTTTAACGGTGAATGGCGAAAAAATGTCGAAATCTCGTGGCACATTTATCACCGCTCGTACTTATCTTAACCATTTGAATCCTGAATATCTGCGTTATTACTTCGCTGCGAAATTGAGCAATACTATTGATGATATTGATTTGAATTTTGACGATTTTAGTCATCGCGTGAATTCGGATTTGGTCGGCAAAGTGGTAAATATCGCTAGCCGTTGTAGTGGGTTTATTCGTAAAAAGTTCGATAATCAATTGTCTGCGACTTGTGTTGAACCCGAATTGTTTGCGGAATTTATCGCGGCAAATGGTTCAATTTCGGGCTGTTATGAACACCGTGAATTTGGGCGAGCAATGCGTGAAATTATGGAATTGGCGGACAAAGCCAATCAATATATTGACCATAAAAAACCGTGGGCAATTGCCAAAGAGGAAGGCAAAAACGCGGAATTACACGATGTGTGTTCGGTGGCGATTAACTTATTCCGAATTTTGGCGGCATATTTGAAACCCGTTTTACCTGCATTGACGACAGAAGCGGAACTTTTTTTAAATGCGCCAATTACCAGTTGGATTGACGAATTAAAACCATTAGTTAATCACACGTTAAATGATTTCAAACCTTTAATGACACGCGTTGAAGCCGATAAAATTGCTGCAATTATTGACGACTCGAAAGAAACGTTGTTGAAAGTCTAATCTATCAACATTCGTTCCAGCGTGCTATTTGGCGCGAATTCTACTTTTTCAGACGTAATTTTTTCACACAAAACCAGCAACGCATTTACATTTTGTAACTGCGTTGCTCGTTGTTGTTGAAATCGCTCAATCGCTACGCCGACTTCGTGATTCAAATTCGCTAATCCTTGCGAAATCCCTTTATTCAACCCGCGTAATGCACATTTTTCGAGTGACGGTTGGCACTTTTTCAAAATGAAAAACGGCACCAGCCACGATAAGCCACAAACCAATGTACTGTGAATGGCAAAATCGAGATTCAAATAATGATCGTGTGTTTGATTGCTTTCGTAATAGCCATTCACCACTTGAAACCCCACCCAACTCATCGCCGCTAACGGCAAAATAATTTCTGCCACCGTCACAAATTTCAACAAGGCGCGTTGTACCGCATTTCCACGTTGAACCAAGGCTTGTCGCGTTTGAAGTTCAACGTGCGAATTAAATTGTTTTTGAGCTTTTTCACGAGCGACTAAAAGTTCAATTTCTAACGGTGTAGTGGGCAAACCTAATGTTTGTGCGTCAATAATCAACACATTCAAGGCATCATCAAAACAAGTTTGCGCCCAATCATCCCAAAGTAAATCGCCGCTTTTTTCAAAGGGCGAAAGGCTTGCAAACTGTTCGGCTAACGGTTGAAGTCGCCACGCAAAACTTTGTTGTAATTGCGTTGCGGTCGTTTTCCAATTTGACAGCCAATGTGAATGCAGTTTTTTCAAAGCCGTTTCATTGCCAAATTGCATGAGGTAATTTTGTAATTGATTTTGCAATGCTTGAACGCGAACGTGTTCGCCACGTTGTTCTAATTGTTCAATTGTTTTTTGGGTGGCTAATGAAGTCAATGTTTCGGCTAATTTTAAAAACTCATCGTTTTCAACCGTTTCTATACAACTCGTTTTAAAAATTAACGGTGCATCAAATCCCGCAAAGTGTAATTGTTTTGCAAAATCTGTCGCTTGTTCGATTTGCCCTCTATCCCACTGATTCATTACAAACAACCACGCATGATTCGCGCCTTCGGAAAGTAATAATCGCCACGCTTTTTCGTCTCGATAACGTTCTGGACTGACGACATAAATCAACACGTCGATGTGCGGCAACCAGCTTAAAACCAATTCTTTGTTATGTGCGTCAGTGCTGTCAAAGTCGGGCATATCAATCCATACCACGTTTTTTTGCGAATCGTCGTCGTGATTGGTAACGCGAATATCCGTCGTAGGCAAATTTGGCAACGTCATTTCACGATGGTGAAACAGTGTCACTTCTTTTGACGTTGGACGCGCAACACCTGCTTTTGCAATAGGTTTACCTGCGAGTCGATTGAGCAACGAACTTTTGCCCACGCCCGTGCCGCCCATAAAAGCGACGATTAACGGACGAGTTGAATTTCCGAAAAGTGGAATTTTTTCTTTTTGCAAAAAAGACGCTGGGCTGATGTCACTAATCCAACCCAATTCATAAGCCTGTTGCGTCCAACCTTCGACGCGCTGTAAAAGTTCAGAGTAATCGTAAGCCATGTGGTTTTTCATTAAATTTGATTTCGACTTCGGCGAGTCGTTCGGGCGAAATCGCAAAATGCGTTTCGGTTTTTATTTGATGTGATAAAGCGTGTAAACGTTGTGCGAGTGGCGCGAAAATCTGCATTTTTACGGCGGCCAGTTGCTCTATTTTTAAATTGGCTTCGACCTTTTTCATTTGACTGCCAATCGCGCTTTCGGTCAGCAAATTCGTTAACATTAACATCGCAGGTGCAATCGCTAAATCATGCAAACCAATTCCACCCGTGTATAACGTCAAAGCAATCACAGCTGCATCAGCGGTAATTCGAGTGGCGCGTAACGTATTCACAACCAACGGCTGTTCTTCCAATTTTGAATACAGCCCTTGTGCGGCAAGTTCAACATCTTGTTGGAAATTCCGATGATATTCCTCGGCAGCGTAATTGAATTCTTGTAAAAGGGCAGGGCGGTTTTCCCGTAATTGCTCACTCAATTCGCGCCACATTGAATGCGTATTTTTGTCCAATGATTGATGTGCCAATTCGGTCAATGTGTGAGTGAGTAATTGCGTCAACATCATCATTTCATTGCTTGACGCGGTCAAATTCGAGCGGTTTCGTCCAAACAATCGACGTAGTTTTTTGAACGGATTTCGCATGACCATCATGACTTTCGCTACGCTCGGAATTTCGAGCAATAACAATAACGCGGCAATGGCTTGTTGAAAGGTTTCGTAATGACGCGGATGGTTTAAATAATCGTATTGATAATTTTTTAATGCTTGTTGAATGATTTCATCAACTAACGTTTGCCACGCTTGATAGATTTCATGTTCTGCGCGGAGCGGTTTCGTCCAATCTTGCCAATACATTTGCAACAATTTTTGTTCTCGACGGTGATGTTTTTCACGCTGTACTTTTTTTGCCAACCCAAACAACACGCGTTGTTGCAAAGTTGGAATTTCAGGCGATTTTGTCGCTTGTTGATAAAGTAACGGGATGACTTCGGGAAAAGTATCACGCCGATAATCACGCCATTTTTCTTGGAGCGATTCCAAAATAATTACCTCTGAACCGCTGTCTAATTTATTGACGCAAATCAAGGTCGGTTGGCGCAACGGTTCGATGAGTTTTAGCGTGTCCCACACGGTTTGATCGGCATATTTTTCTTTGCTAACCGCTAGAATAATCACGTCTGCGAGGGCGATAGTTTTTAAAACACCTTCTCGATAATCTGTTGAATCAATCGAATCAAAATCAGGTGTATCCCAAAAAATAGCGGGTGGTAAAAATTGTGATGAATTTACAGTTTTTTCTAATGTGTACGAGTTGAAATGTTCCCGACTTAATTCGTCGCTCGAAATTTGAACAAATGGTGCGAAATAAGCCGCTAAATCTTTGCAATGCGCTAGTTCTACATCATTACAAAAACCTTGTGAATGTACCGTATAACCCGCTAACGGACTAACGCCAGCGTTTTGTGATTGTAAAAAAACATTCGTGAGCGAACTTTTACCGGCTTGAGTGGGACCAATAATGGCGATTTGCAACGGTAACGTTTCGCAAAATTTTCCTTTGCGAAAAAACGCTTCGGTAAGCGTCAATTGTTCAAACGTTTGTTGATAATTTCTTGCCTCGATTGGATTGGAATTCAAAACGACGTGATAACGTTGGCGAAGATGCGCGATAAATTCCAGCATAAAAAAGTGGGCTTCGGTTTATAATGACCGCCTATTTTACGTTTAATTCGAGACACTTGTAATGAAGAAACTTCCACTTATTTTGTTAATGCTCAGTAGTATGACGTTGGTTGCATGCAGCGGTGACAAAATCAATGCACACAGCGAAAAAACTGCCTATAGATCCGTCAAAATGATTAAAAATCACTTGCACGAAGAAATGCGGGTCGAATATGAAATGTCATTTTGGATGATTCGTGATGAGAAAAAAGATAATGCGGAATTTTTAGCGGCGGTTGATGGCAAAAAAGCAGACGAAATCATCGCAATGGGTAAAGAAATTTATACACAACGTAAAGCGGCTGGTGTAGCGGAATATCAGCAATACAAAACGTGGGAAGAAATGATGGCGAAGTACGACCGTGACCGTATTAGTCAAGGCAAACCAAAAACTGATATAAAAGAAAAAATTAGTGATCCGAAAAGTGGCAATCGTGACGTTGTTTATAGTATGTAACTTTAGGGAACCTTGCGAATGCTCATCAAAAAGTTAACCAGCGTTAGCCTCGCCTTTTGTTTATTTAGCGCGTTAACTTGCGTGGCAAGTGATGACAAACGTGAGGCGGAATTTGCCGCCGATATTCAAAAAACCTTAAACGTTGGTCACGCGGTTTGGTTGGAATCGGCGGGTAAGAAGTTTTTAAGTTTATATACCGATACCGCTAAAAATCCCCGTTCTGGCGTGATCATTTTGTTACACGACGTGGGTGGACATCCAAATCAACAAGCGATAATTAAAAACTTACGCACGTTTTTTCCCGAACATCATTGGGCAACGTTGTCGATTCAAATGCCCGTTCGCGAGGCAAGTGCGCCGGCTCAAGATTATTACGCCTTATTTCCTGAAGCTAAAACACGATTATTAGAAGCGATAAAATTCGCCAAATCTGAAAAAGCTGAAAAGGTCGTCGTAATTGGCTACGGTTTAGGCGGTTTGATGGCGAGTTATTCGTTGGCAGATTCTAAATCCGGTGACGTGAATGCTTTGGTTACGATTAGTTTGCCTGTATCGGAAACGAATGAAGTTGCCGCACAAACATTGACGTTGATTCCTAAATTGACACTGCCGATGCTTGATATTTATGGCGCGTTGGATATGCCTAATGTAGTGAATAGTGCGCGTGAACGGCAAGTTGTTGGAAAGATAAATCCGAATTATCGACAAGTGAAGCTTGATAATGAAGGGCATTTGTATTTGCATGATGACGGGTTATTGGTGAAGCGAATTTATAGTTGGATTGATAAAACAACGGATACCGATAGCATGAAAACCTTGCTGCCAAAAAGCGCAAATTAAATAAAATTCCTTTTTCATTTTAAAAAATTAAACAATTATGCAAACCCAGGAAACAATTTTACCCGCGAATTTCATTCGCCAAATTATCGCCAGCGATTTAGCGGCAAACAAAAATAATGGCAAAGTCGCCACTCGTTTTCCACCCGAACCGAATGGTTATTTGCACATTGGTCACGCGAAATCGATTTGTTTAAATTTCGGTACAGCCTTAGAAAATAATGGCACTTGTAATTTGCGTTTCGACGACACAAATCCTGAAAAAGAAAGTGTCGAATATATGGATTCGATTAAACGTGATGTGACTTGGTTGGGGTTTGAATGGACAGAATTGCGTCATGCGTCGGATTATTTTGAGCAACTTTATCAATATGCGGTGGAATTGATTAAGAAAGGTTTAGCGTATGTAGATAGTTTATCGGCGGAAGAAATTCGCCTTTATCGTGGCACATTGACGCAAGCAGGCAAAGAAAGTCCTGACCGTATTCGTTCAATTGAGGAAAATTTGGATTTGTTTGCAAGAATGCGAGCAGGTGAATTTGCCGATGGACAATACGTTTTGCGTGCCAAAATTGATATGGCTTCACCAAATATGAATTTGCGTGACCCAGCGATTTATCGAATTCGTCGTGTGCATCATCAACGCACGGGCGATGCGTGGTGCATTTACCCGATGTACGATTACACGCATTGTATTTCTGATGCAATTGAAGGCATTACACATTCACTTTGCACGCTTGAATTTGCCGACCATCGTCTGCTTTACGATTGGGTTTTGGAGCAATTGCAAACACCGTGTCATCCACAACAAATTGAATTTGCACGTTTGCAACTCGAATACACGATTGTCAGCAAGCGCAAATTGAATCAACTCGTCACTGAAAAACACGTTCATGGTTGGGATGATCCACGAATGCCGACGATTGCAGGTTTGCGTCGCGCAGGTTTTACGCCGCAAGCAATTAAAGATTTCTGTGAACGAATTGGCATTACCAAGCAAAATTCGTGGATTGAAATGGGCGTATTGGAGTATTGCATTCGGGAAGATTTGAACGTCAATGCGTTTCGGGCGATGGCGGTTTTAGAGCCGTTGCGGGTGGTGATTACCAATTATCCAGACGACAAAATTGAAAATTTAGAGGTTTCAAATCATCCTCAACGTGAAGAATTTGGTAAACGGGTTGTGCCGTTTTCAAAAACGATTTTGATTGAACGTGACGATTTTTCAGAAAATCCGCCGCCAAAATACAAGCGTTTAAGCGTGGGTGAAGAAGTACGTTTGCGAGGTTCGTATGTGATTCGTTGCGATGAAGTGATTAAAAATACGGACGGTGGAATTGTCGAATTGCGTTGTAGTTATGACGAAAATACCTTGGGCAAAAATCCCGAAGGTCGCAAAGCAAAAGGGGTGATTCATTGGGTTTCGGAAGCGCATTCACACGCGGCTGAAATTCGTTTATATGACCGTTTATTTACCGTACCACAACCTGATAATGAAGAGAATTTCTTAGATGTTGTGAATCCAAATTCGTTGCAAATTCTGGAAAATTGTCGCGTCGAGGTGAGTTTGAAAAATGCAACCTTAGCAAATCGTTATCAATTTGAACGTACAGGCTATTTTTGTTTAGACACGGATAGCACGCCCGAAAAATTAGTGTTCAATCGTACCGTGACCTTGCGCGACAACGGGCAAAAGGATTAGGGCGCATTTTGCATTGACACGGCTACCCCTTGTACTTTAAAGTTAGCCCCGCATAAATTAGCGTAACAATTTTAACTATAACTATAACTTTTTTGGAGTGTACATCATGGCAAAACCATTGATTCAAATGGCATTAGACTCATTAGATTTCGACGCAACTATTTCATTGGCAAAGCAGGTTGCACCGTTCGTTGATATTTTCGAAATCGGCACACCTTGCATCAAACACAATGGCATCAATTTAGTAAAAGCGTTGCGTGCAGAATTCCCTGACAAATTATTGTTAGTTGATTTGAAAACTATGGACGCTGGCGAATATGAAGCAACTCCTTTCTACGCAGCTGGTGCAGACATCGTAACTGTTTTAGGTGTTTCTGGTTTAGCGACAATCAAAGGCGTTATCAAAGCAGCTAATGCAAACGCAGCTGAAACTCAAATCGACTTAATCAATGTTGATGACAAAGCAGCTTGCGCTCGTGCGTCTGTTGCTGCAGGCGCACAAATTTTAGGCATTCACACAGGTTTGGATGCTCAAGCAGCTGGTCACACACCATTTGCTGATTTGAATGCAGTTGCTGATTTAGGTTTAGGTGCACGCATTTCAGTTGCTGGCGGTATCAACGCTAAAACTGTTCAAGACGTAGTTCGTGCAGGCGCAAACATTATCGTTGTTGGCGCGGCAATCTACGGTGCTGCATCACCAGCTGAATCAGCTCGTGAAATTCGTGAATTAGTTGACGCTGTTTAATTAAGGAATCGTTATGCACCAACAACTTATCTTAGATAAAATCACAGGAATCCTCGAAGCAACTGAGGAGTCGTATGATGAAAAACTCACCGCTATGCTGGACGAAGCAGGTCGCATTTTTATTGCGGGCGCGGGTCGTTCAAAACTGGTCGGCAATTTCTTTGCGATGCGGTTGGTGCATGGTGGTTATAACGTCAATGTTGTGGGCGAAATCGTTACTCCGAGCATTCAAGCAGGCGATTTGTTAATCGTTATTTCGGGTTCAGGCGAGACTGAACAGTTGGTTGCTTTCACTAAAAGTGCGAAAAAAATTGGTGCGAAAATTATGTTGATTTCTGCACAATCGAAATCAACAATTGGCGATATGGCAGATGGCTTGTTTCAAATCGGAAAATCTGAGCTGTACGGCAAAGTCGTCGGAATGCCAATGGGTACGGTTTTTGAGCTTTCAACATTGGTCTTTTTGGAATCGACTATTTCGCACATTATTCATGAGAAAGGCATTCCAGAAGAAGTCATGCGTTCAAGACATGCTAATTTAGAATAAAAAAATCGAGTTAAAAGCGAGTGATTTCAGTCATTCGCTTTTCACGTCAGGATACATATTGGTTGCACTATTGAAGAAGTTTGGTAGTGCAATTTTTTTAACACTTACCAAAGGAGAAGAATATGACATCGCGTAGAGAATTAGCGAACGCCATACGCGCGTTGAGCATGGATGCAGTTCAAAAAGCAAATTCAGGACATCCAGGTGCGCCAATGGGTATGGCAGACATCGCGGAAGTGTTGTGGAATGACCATTTAAAACATAATCCAACGAATCCACATTGGGCAGATCGCGACCGTTTCGTATTGTCGAATGGTCATGGTTCAATGTTAATTTATTCGTTATTGCACCTTTCTGGCTACGATTTGCCGATGAAAGAATTGGCATCGTTCCGCCAATTACATTCAAAATGCCCGGGTCATCCAGAATACGGTTACGCACCAGGCGTTGAAACAACCACTGGGCCACTCGGACAAGGTATTACCAACGGTGTTGGTTTTGCGATGGCGGAAAAATTATTAGCTGATCAATTCAATAAACCAGGTCACGACATTGTTAATCACCACACTTATGTTTTCTTAGGTGACGGTTGTTTGATGGAAGGCATCTCACACGAAGCATGTGCGTTAGCTGGAACTTGGGGTTTAGGAAAATTAGTTGCATTCTGGGATGACAACAACATTTCAATCGACGGTCACATTGATGGCTGGTATACCGACGACACTGTAAAACGTTTTGAAGCTTACGGCTGGCACGTTCAATCCGTTGATGGACACGATGCTAATGCAATCAATGCTGCAATCGTAGCAGCTAAAGCTGTGACTGATAAACCGTCAATGATTTGTTGCAAAACCATTATCGGTTTTGGTTCACCAAATAAAAGCAACAGCCACGATTGCCATGGTTCTGCATTAGGTTTGGAAGAGGTTGCATTGACACGTCAAGCATTAGGCTGGACACACGAACCTTTCGTGATTCCAGAAAATGTTTATGCAGGTTGGGATGCGAAAGCAAAAGGCGCAACAACTGAATCAGCTTGGGATGCCAAATTTGCAGCTTATGCGGCGGCATTTCCAGCAGAAGCAGCAGAATTCAAACGTCGTATGGCGGGTGATTTGCCAGCAAACTGGAAAGAAGTAACTGGCGCATTCGTTAAAGCAACTAACGAAAAAGGTGAAAACTTAGCGTCACGTCAAGCGTCGCAAAAAGCAATTGCTGCATTAGCAGAAATTTTGCCTGAATTCTTAGGCGGTTCGGCTGATTTAACAGGTTCAAACTTAACCAGTTGTGCAAGTTTCAAACACGTTAGCGGTAAATCCACAGGCAACTATATTTCTTACGGTGTACGCGAATTTGGTATGTTCGCCATCATGAACGGCATGGCGTTGCATGGCGGTTTATTGCCATTCGGCGGCACATTCCACATGTTCTCTGACTACGCGAAAAGTGCGTTGCGGATGGCCGCGTTGATGAAAATTCAAACCATCGCTGTATTAACACACGATTCAATCGGTCAAGGCGAAGATGGTCCAACGCATCAACCTATCGAAAACACCTCTGCGTTGCGTTACATTCCAAATATGGACGTGTGGCGACCTGCGGATTCGACTGAAACCGCAGTTTCTTGGGTTTGTGCTGTTGAACGTAAAACTGGGCCAACCAGCTTGGTGTTAAGTCGTCAAGCAATTCCCGCGATTACACACGATGACGCACAAATTGCAGGAATGCGTAAAGGGGCTTATGTGGTTTCAGAAGCGGCTGGTACAGCTAACGTAATTTTGATTGCAACAGGTTCAGAAGTAACTTTAGCAATGAAATCACAAGTCGCTTTAGCCGCAGAAGGAATCAATGCTCGCGTCGTTTCAATGCCGTCAACTAACGTTTTCGATCGTCAAGATCAAACTTACAAAGACAGCATTTTGACTCCAGGCGTTAAACGTGTGGCTATCGAAGCGGGTATCACTGATTTTTGGCGCAAATATGTTGGCTTAGAAGGCAGCGTTGTCGGTATTGATACATTCGGTGAATCTGCTCCAGGAAATGTGTTGTTTGAACATTTCGGTTTCACGACTGAAAACGTCGTCAAACACGTTAAAGCAGTGCTTTAATTTTTAAATTTTTAGCACAAGTCCTCATCCGTTTCGGCGGACGAGGTTTTGACTTCATAACTACAAAAATAGGTGTCAATGTGAAAAAAAATAATTTACTCCAAGGTGCTATCGTTACATTGTTAGTGGCAAGTCCACTTGCTGCATTTGCAGGTCAATATCCAGCGGCGGATTTTGAACCAAAAGTACTTTATCAAGACGAATCTGTGAAATCAACGCCAGCTCCTGCGGAAAAAGTTGTGCCTGCGAAAGCTGCACCAGTTACGGCGACTCCGGCTCCAGTTGCCTCTGTTGATGATTCAAAATATCCAGCGGCAAACTTTGAACCGAAAGTTTTATTCAAAGATGATAGTTATAAACCAACTAAATCCGCACTGGTTTCTGAATATAAAACCAGTGCTGGCGCAGTGATTATGGAAGAATCGAAAAAAGAAGAAGGGATTGATCCTAACCTGTTTATTTTGGCGGGATTAGCTGCAGCCGTTTTTGGTGCGTCAAGGTGTCCTAAATTTGCAGGCATTTTCGGAAAAACTTCTGCTTTAAACGAACCTTCAGCTCTGCAAGAAACTGGTGTAGCTCGTTATTTGAATGCTCGTATTCCTAAAGTTTCTGGCGTAACCAAATACTTGGAACGTGCTGGTAAACCAACTAATGTTGCGCGTTATATTGCGAAACAAAACATTGCCCAAAAAGCTGCTCAAAACGACGCGAATCGGGGGTAGTTATGGGCTTCTTCTCAAGTCTTTTTGGTAGATATTCGCAAGATGCTTACAGCGGCACAGTAACGCGCAATGCGATTATTTCGACATCGGATTCGTCTGATAGTCGCACGGGGGTGAGTCGTTATTTAGATGAAAAACCATCTACTGCGTTGAGCGGTGTGGCGAAATATTTAAAAGAACACGAACAAAATCAACCAAGTGGCGTAGCAAAATATTTGGCTCGTCAGGCGATTGCTGAAAAAAATAAGCCTGTTGTGGTTTTGAGTGGTGTGGCGAAGTATTTGAATAACAATAAAGACAGCGCACCGATTATTAGAACTGGCGTGGCGAAGTATTTGGATAATCAGGATAAAACACCTACGAGTCGCGTTGCAAAATATGTATTGCAAAAATCGATTGCTGAACGTAATGCACCTGAAAAACCTAAAACGACTCGCGTTGAAAGCTATTTGCAAAGCCTCCCAGAAACGAAAACAAGCAGTGTCAGTAAGTATTTAGCGAAACAAACAGCTGCGATTGTTGCAACACCAACGAAAGTCGAAGTTGCTGCTATTGTTGAGGCGATTGTGAACGATGTCGCGTTGACAGGCGTTGAAAAATATCTAAAAGCGCAACGCTAAACTTTTCTTAAACTTTAAAAACAGGTACTTAAATGAGTCAATCTTTACTCGAACAATTAAAAAGCTTCACCGTTGTTGTTGCTGATACTGGCGATATTGGCGCAATCGAAAAATTTACCCCGCGTGATGCAACCACAAATCCGTCATTGATTACAGCAGCAGCACAAATGCCACAATATCAAGGTATTGTTGATGATACATTGAAAGGTGCGCGTGAAACCAAAGGCGCAGACGCTTCAGCGGCTGATGTTGTCACTTTAGCGTTTGATCGTTTGGCTGTGTCATTCGGTTTGCAAATTTTGAAAACTATTCCAGGTCGTGTTTCGACCGAAGTGGATGCACGTTTATCGTTCGATACTGAAGCGTCTGTCACGAAAGGTCGTGAATTGATTGCTCAATACGAAGCGGCAGGTATTGATCGCAAACGTGTTTTGATTAAAATTGCGGCAACGTGGGAAGGTATTCAAGCGGCAGCGGTTTTAGAAAAAGAAGGCATTCATTGTAATTTGACGTTGTTGTTTGGTTTACACCAAGCGATTGCCTGCGCTGAAAACGGCATTACCTTGATTTCACCTTTTGTCGGTCGTATTTTGGACTGGTACAAAAAAGACACAGGTATTGAAGATTACGCCCCTGCTGAAGATCCAGGTGTATTGTCAGTTACTGAAATTTACAACTATTACAAAAAATTTGGTTACAACACCGAAGTAATGGGCGCAAGTTTCCGTAACATCGGTGAAATTATCGAATTGGCTGGTTGTGATTTGCTAACCATTTCACCTTCATTACTGACCGAACTTGGTGAAGTGGCGTTACTTGACGTATCAAATGGTGCTGAAGGTAAATTGATTCGTAAATTGACGGCTGAAAATGCAGCGGCATCTTCAATCGAAAAAATCAGCATCGATAAAGCCACCTTTGACAAAATGCATGAAGAAAATCGTATGGCTAAAGACAAATTAGCCGAAGGTATCGACGGTTTTGCGAAAGCTCTTGTGGTTTTAGAAACCTTATTAGCGGATCGTTTAGCTGTTTTAGAAGCGTAATTTTCCCAATAAAAAACCACACGGGATTAACTTCTCGCGTGGTTTTTTTATGTGTTTAAAGTTCGGAGTTGAATAAACGCTTAAGAAAGGGAACCGTTAACCGCCGTTTTGCTGCCAACGAAGCATGATCTAATTTTTCTAATAAATGCCACATCCATTCTAGCTCGGTGTGATGTTGAATCATTAAAAACCGCCCAACTTGTGGTGAAATCTCAAATCCCATCGCATCCGCTCGAAAAATTAGCGCGTCAATGCTGTGCGTATCCACTAATGTTGTGAGCGGCAACATCAAACCCCAACTCAGATGCGTTTTGAAATCCAAGGTCTTAATAGTCATATAATCCGGCAAACAGGTCGATGAAATAATAAGCTGATGTCCACGTTCATAATGCCTTTGCATAAATTCACACAGTGCTAGCTCCCATTTTTCTTGTCCAACCGCCCAATTTATATTATCTACACACACCACGTCGTAATCATCCAATCCTCTTAAAATCGCTGGTCGATGACGGCTATAGCGTGCCAAATCAAAATAAAATGATTCGCGCTCATGTTGTTGCGCGTAATGACAGCACGCTTGTAATAGATGGCTTTTACCTTGGCCAGATTTTCCCCACACAAAAATTTGCTGTTCACCATTGCCTAGTACGCATTGTTTTAAATCTTCGAGAATGGGCTGATTTACACCGGCAAAAAAATCATCAAAGGTTTGATTGGCACGAAATTCAAAATGGAGTGGATATTGTTCAGGCATGACGACCTAGGGCGCGAACGTAAAATGCCGCGCCGAAAAAGAGTTGCAGGCTAAAAAAAACTTCCAATGCTGCCAGCCAGCGTTCATCAGTGTTAGCGTAACATTCGACCAAGCCGTGAATTAGATAAAACAAACTAATGTACGCCATCCACGAGCAGCTGTTTTTATCACCATTTAACATTCCACGCATCGGAATGAGCAACGGCGTGATGTTAAGTAACAAAAGCAGTCCGATGGGAAAGCGCGTTGATGGTGCTAAAACGGTTTGCCAAAGCATTAACAAACCGAATAAACCAAAAAATGCGCTAAGTGCGAGCCAATAGAAATGCAGCGTTTTCACAATAACGCCAACACATTTTCAGGGGGGCGACCGATGGCGGCTTTCATTTCTGCTACGGCAATTGGACGTTCCAACAAGCACGGATATTTCACGATGGCTTCTAGCAACTCTTGGCGTGTTAAATTTTCATCTGCGAAACTTTCATATTCCGATTCGCCATGACGCATAAATTCACGCGGTTCCAAATCAAGTTTTTGCGCGACAACTTCCAATTCAGCAATCGTTAACGGTGTTTTCAGATAGTCGATAATCGAAACGTCAACCCCATTTTCTTGTAACAATGCCAAAGTTTGACGCGACTTACTGCATTGTGGATTGTGATAAAGTGTGATTTTCATAATTCTCCAGCTTTCGTTAAAACGACTTCTGGCGTTGGAAATTCAGGATGTGGCAACGGTTCTTTACCTTCCATCAGCGCATCGATTTGGGTTTTATCAATGGTTTCCCATTTCATTAACGCTTTTGCCATATTGTGCAAAACAGTGATGTTGTCTTGCAAAAGTGTTTCTGCACGTTGGTAATTTGCATCAATCACCGCGCGAATTTCTTCGTCGATTTGTTGCGCGATTAACTCAGAGTTTTTGCTCCCTTTTGTTGCATACCCCATGAATGCTTGTCCACCTTCTTCACCATAAACCATCGTGCCTAATTTTTCTGAAAAGCCCCAACGTGTCACCATGTTGCGTGCTAATTCGGTAGCGCGTTCGATGTCATTTGATGCACCTGTCGTGACACGATCGCCGCCGTAAATGATCAATTCCGCAATGCGTCCACCAAATAAACTGGCGATTTGGCTTTCTAATTTACGTTTACTCGCGCTGTATTGGTCTTGTTCTGGCAAGAACATTGTAATTCCTAACGCTCGTCCACGCGGCATGATACTGACTTTATAAACCGAATCATGTTCGGGCGATAATTGCCCAACAATGCAATGCCCCGCTTCGTGGTACGCCGTGAGTAATTTATCTTCTTCGGTCATCACCATGGTACGTTTTTCTGCGCCCATTAGGATTTTGTCCTTGGCTTTTTCGAGGTCGCTCATGCTGACTTCTTTTTTGTCAGAACGCGCTGCGAGCAATGCCGCTTCGTTCACAATGTTTGCCAAATCTGCACCCGAAAAACCAGGTGTACCGCGTGCTAAATCGTACAAAACCACGTCAACCGCAGCGGGAACTTTTTTGATGTGAACTTGTAAAATCTGTTCACGTCCCCGCACGTCGGGCAAACCCACGTTGACTTGTCTGTCGAAACGTCCTGGACGTAATAACGCTTTGTCGAGTACGTCGGCACGATTGGTTGCTGCGATGACAATGACACCTTCATTACCATTGAAACCGTCCATTTCAACTAAAAGTTGATTTAAGGTTTGTTCACGTTCGTCATTGCCACCGCCCATTCCCGCGCCGCCACGTTGCCGTCCAACTGCGTCAATTTCGTCGATAAAAATGATGCACGGCGAATATTCTTTCGCTTGGGCAAACATATCACGGACTCGTGACGCACCAACCCCAACATACATTTCGACAAAATCTGAACCCGAAATGCTAAAAAACTTCACGCCCGCCTCGCCGGCAATCGCTTTGGCGATTAAGGTTTTACCTGTTCCTGGAGGGCCTACCATTAAAATACCGCGTGGAATTTGTCCGCCCAATTGTTGGAATTTTTGCGGAGATTTCAGGAAATCAACTAATTCTTCAACGTCTTCTTTC
This sequence comes from uncultured Pseudomonadota bacterium, assembly GCA_903848935.1. Classification (GTDB taxonomy): domain Bacteria; phylum Pseudomonadota; class Gammaproteobacteria; order Methylococcales; family Methylomonadaceae; genus UBA10906. Next base: position 85,156 of record CAINHO010000006.1, read on the forward strand.
GCTTCTTCACAACCTGCCACATCGGCGAATTTGACGGTTAATTTATCTTCTTCGAGCATTCGTGCTTTGCTTTTACCAAAGCCATTGCCACCTAAACCTTGATTGCGGCGCATATAAACAATCCACACCACAATCAGCAACAACATCGGAAACCAGGCGATAAAAATCTGCATGAACATGGATTGTTTTTGTGGCACTTTGGTACGAATTTGTACATCAGCGGCAAGCAAATCGTCAATCAAATGCCCGTCACCAGGGTTAAAGGTTTCATAAGTTTCACCGTCGGACGTGCGTAATTTAATCGCTTGTCCTGAAATTTCAACTTTATCAACTTGTTTGTTTTTGACTCGCTCAATGAAGTCAGAATACGCCAATGAATTATCAATCGGCGGTTCAGTATTAAGCCGCTCGAAAATAAAAAAACTTGCAAAGCTCATCGCAAGAATAACGAAAATGTGAAGGAAGTATTTTTGCATTTCAGCGCGTCCTCAAACGAAGTAGTTTTTAGTTTTTATTGTGTAACTTGCCGAACAGCATCATACCCGCGCCTAAAGCGAGCGTAAACACAAATGGCTCGATTTTTCCATCGCCAAATGCCGCGAGAACGGCACCTGGACAAAATCCGACTAAACCCCAACCGATGCCGAAAATAATCGCGCCTAAAATTAAACGTTTATCAATTGGATTATTGGTTTTTGGTAAATGAAATTCGGTGTCATAAATGGGTTGTGGACGTTTTAGAATGAAATGTTGCAGCGTCGCTAATGTGATTAACGCGCCGCCCATCACAAACGCTAAACTCGCGTCCCAATTGCCTGTCACATCTAAAAATGCCAGCACTTTATCTGGATTATTCATTTGCGAAATCGTCAAACCGAAACCAAATAAAATGCCACAAAGCAGTGCCGCTCTATTTTTTGTCATAGTGAAATCCTCAACAAGTGGCGCGTGATGAACACGGTTAAAATGGCGACTGACATAAAAGTGATTGTCGCCGTAATGGAACGAATCGAAAGTCGCGCCATGCCGCAAACTGCGTGACCGCTGGTGCAACCATTGCCTAAGCGTGTACCGTAACCAACCAAAATGCCCGAAATTATCAACAACAACGTTGAACGTGAATAGGTCGCTGGTGCGTGCGGCACGAATAAATTGAAAATCACGGCGGCTAAAATTAAGCCGCCTAGAAAGTATAATCGCCAATGATTTTCGCTATTTTTGAAATCAAACGCGCCAGCAACCATGCCAGAAATTCCTGCAACGCGACCGTTAAAATACAGCAACAACGCGGCCGATAAACCGATTAAACTGCCGCCTAAAAATGCTGAGTAGGGTGTGAAATTTTGCATCGTTTTAATCTTCGATTACGCCATCAGTTTCAATGATTTCATCGGTTGTTTCGATGATTTCATCACCTTCAATTTCTTCATTTTCATCAATCGCCAATCCCGCAATTCTGTCTACGCCAACGACTTTTTCGCCAATATCTAAACGAATAACACGCACACCTTGTGCGACACGTCCGACCACCGAAATTTCCGCCACACGGGTTCTAACCAACGTGCCACCGTCTGTGATAATCATCAATTCATCAGTATCATTCACCAGCAACGCACCAACGACATTGCCATTACGTTCTGACGTTTGCATTGCAATCGTACCGCTGCCGCCACGTCCTTGATGACGGAATTTTTCGACAAAAGTGCGTTTCCCATAACCGTTTTCAGAGATAGTCAAGACTTCGCCTTCGGATGCGATAATTAACGAAATTACATTTTCACCTTCTGTTAAGCGCAAACCACGAACACCCGTTGCGGTGCGTCCCATCGAACGCACATCCGCTTCATTAAAACGAATCGCTTTACCATTGCTACTAAATAACATTACGTTTTGTTGTCCATCCGTAATTGCCACGCCAATCAATGTATCGTCTTCGCGCAAATCAATCGCAATTTTTCCGCTCACACGTTGGTACGCAAATTCGCTCAACGGCGTTTTCTTAACCGTCCCTGCTGACGTTGCCATAAACACAAATTTATTTTCGTCGTAATCACGGGTTGGTAAGAAAGCGTTAATTTTTTCACCTTCTTCCAACGGTAATAAATTCACAAACGGTTTGCCGCGTGCCGCTCGACTACCGATTGGTAAGTGATAAACTTTCAGTGCGTAGACTTTACCTTTTGATGAGAAGCACAAAATTGTGTCGTGCGTGTTGGCGATAATCAGTTGATCGACAAAATCTTCTTCTTTGGTTTGCGTTGCAGATTTACCACGTCCACCACGATGTTGCGCTTGGTAATCGCTTAACGGTTGTGCTTTCACATAGCCTTCGTGAGAAACCGTGACCACCATATCTTCTTCGGTAATCAAATCTTCGTCGCTCAAATCATCCCGATTTTCCATAATAATAGTGCGACGTGGTTCGCTGTATTGTTCTTTGATGGTGACTAATTCTTCTCGAATTACTGCCATCAAACGTAAATCGTCGCCCAAAATGTGTAAATAAAATGCAATTTGTTCAAGTAATTGCGTGTATTCACCGACAATTTTGTCTTGTTCCAAACCTGTCAATCGGTGCAAACGTAATTCTAAAATGGCTTGTGCTTGTGCTTCTGAAAGTCGATAAACATCGCCCGCTAAACCATAAATTGCTGGCAAATTATCAGGGCGTGAATCACCCGCATTAGTGCGTTCAATCAACGACAAAACCAAACCTGCCGCCCATTGCGTGGTGAGTAATTGTTCTTTTGCTTCGGCAGGATTTTTCGCGGCTTTAATCATGTCAATCATGGCGTTGATGTTCGCTAACGCAATCGCCAAACCTTCCAAAATATGCGCTCGTTCACGCGCTTTTCGTAACAAATACACGGTGCGGCGCGTGACGATTTCGCGGCGATGATTGATAAACGCATTCAGAATTTCAAGCAAGTTCAAACAGAACGGGCGACCATCAAGAATCGCGACCATATTCATGCCGAACACGGTTTGGAATTGGGTTTGTTTATAAAGATTATTCAAAACAACTTCAGCAACTTCGCCGCGTTTTAATTCAACCACCATACGCATTCCGTCTTTATCGGATTCATCACGCAAGCCCGAAATGCCTTCAAGTTTGCCTTCTTTCACCAATTCAGCGATTTTTTCTAGCAACCGTGCTTTGTTGACTTGATACGGTAATTCGGTGGTGATAATTGCTTGACGCGAACTGTCGCCGATATTTTCAAAATGCGTTTTGGCTCGGAGATAAATTTTGCCGCGCCCTGTTTCATAAGCGTTTCGAATACCGGCTGCACCATTGATAAACGCCGCCGTTGGGAAATCAGGACCTTTAATGTGTTCCATCAAATCGTCGATGGTTGAATCTGGTTCGTCAATTAAAGCTAAACACGCACTCACCACTTCGCTCAAATTATGCGGTGGAATGTTCGTTGCCATCCCAACCGCAATACCCGATGAACCGTTAATCAACAAAATTGGAATTCGTGTCGGTAATACAGACGGTTCAGATTCGGATTCGTCGTAGTTTGGCGTGAAATCGACCGTTTCTTTGTCTAAATCGGTCAACATTTCGTGGGCAATTTTCGCCATACGAACCTCTGTATAACGCATTGCCGCCGGTGAATCGCCATCAACACTACCAAAGTTTCCCTGTCCGTCAATCAGCATGTGACGCATCGAAAATGGCTGCGCCATACGAACCATCGTGTCATAAACAGCGGTATCGCCGTGTGGATGATATTTACCGATCACGTCACCGACCACGCGAGCCGATTTTTTATAGGCTTTATTAAAATCATTACCCAACTCACTCATCGCAAAAAGTATCCGCCGATGCACAGGTTTCAGACCGTCACGCACATCGGGTAACGCCCGACCAACGATCACGCTCATGGCGTAATCCAAATAGGATTGCTTCATCTCGTCTTCGAGGTTGACCGGGATAATTTCTTTAGCGAAGTTTGAGTTTGACATGATTCTCTTTTGAATTGTGGATTTGAGGGAGCGCGATAACAAGATTTCAATTTCATTGCCGCGTCAATTTGGTAGCGCGATTATAGCAAATTATCAGACTGAATGCGGTACAAACACGCATTGTCCACAGTGATTTTGGTAGATTTTATTTGTGCTAAACTCGCCACCAGTTAATCAAAAATAGCAGGTGCAAAAATGGACTTACCCGTGCATGAAATTTATCGGCGTGTGGATAATGCCGATATGCGAACATTTTTAGATTCACAAACACAATCCTAAAGGATGCCTAGCGATTAAAGTTATAATCGCGCCATGGCACAAGGGTGTCTTTTACAAACTAAAATTTTCATACTCTCAGGAGAGTTAAAGCATGACCCAATCAAAAGTAGCAGCAACATCTCGTCCACAACTTCCTAAAGCCAAAACTGGCATTCAAGGATTAGACGAAATTACGGGTGGCGGCTTACCTAAAGGTCGTCCAACACTAATTTGTGGTGGTGCAGGTTGTGGTAAAACCCTTCTCGCAATGGAATTTCTCGTGCGTGGTGCGACGGACTTCGACGAACCAGGCGTGTTTGTAACTTTTGAAGAATCGGTGGACGATTTGATTATGAACGTCGCGTCGCTCGGGTTTGACCTGCACGACTTGATTGCGCGTAAAAAAATCGTTCTCGAATATATCTACGTTGATCGCAACGAAATGACCGAAACAGGCGAGTACGATTTGGAAGGCTTGTTCATTCGTTTAGGCTGCGCGATTCACAACATCGGCGCGAAGCGCGTGGTACTTGATACTATCGAATCGTTGTTCGCGGGCTTTTCAAATCCACTTATTCTGCGTGCGGAACTTCGTCGTCTTTTTAGTTGGCTAAAAAATAAAGGCGTAACCGCCGTGATTACTGGCGAGCGCGGTGAGAAAACACTGACCCGCCAAGGCTTGGAAGAATATGTTTCGGATTGTGTTCTGACGCTTGATCATCGCGTCGTCGCACAAGATTCCACCCGTCGCATTCGCATCGTTAAATATCGCGGCTCAACCCACGGCACAAATGAATATCCCTTTTTGATTGATGAAGATGGCATTTCAATTTTGCCTATCACGTCACTGTCTTTGCAGCACGAGGTTTCTAGTGAATGTATTTCCAGCGGAGTTCCGCGCCTAGATTCCATGTTGGGTGGTGGTGGATTTTATCGCGGCAGTAGTATTTTGATTTCTGGCACAGCGGGAACAGGTAAATCCTCTATTTCGGCATCGTTCACCGATGCTGCCTGCCGTCGGGGCGAGCGCGTGATTTACTTCGCATTTGAAGAATCCCCCGCTCAAATTATGCGAAATATGCGTTCCATTGGTATCGATTTAGGGCAGTGGGTAGAAAAAGGGTTGCTCCAGTTTTCTGCCAATCGTCCTACGCTAAATGGTCTTGAAACCCATCTCACTACGATGCACAAAGAGATTAACATTTTCAAACCACAGTCTGTGGTGGTTGATCCGTTGAGTAGTTTGCTGGTCGAAGGCAAAGATATTGAAGTTAAATCGATGCTCATGCGATTAGTGGATTTTTTGAAAGTGAATCTCATCACGGGCTTATTCACTAATTTAACATCGGGGGGCGCGGCATTGGAACGGACTAATGTGGAAATTTCGTCGCTAATTGATTCCTGGTTGTTATTGAGAAATATCGAAACGGGTGGTGAACGAAATCGTGGTTTGTATATTTTAAAATCACGCGGCATGACGCATTCAAATCAAATTCGGGAGTTTTTACTCACCGACAATGGCATTGAATTGCGTGATGTATATGTCGGTTTGAATGGCGTGTTAACGGGTTCTTTGCGGTTGGCGCAAGAAACACAAGAGCAAGCTGCACAATTGGTGCATCAGCAAGAAATTGAGTTTAAACAACTCGATTTTGAAAATAAACGCATGGTGATGGACGCGAAGATTGCGGCGTTGCACGCTGAACTGGCGATGCAAGAAGCTGAAACTATGCGAATCATAGCGCAAGAAAAAGCGAAAGTTCATCAACTCAAATTGAATCAAATCGCAATGGCAAAAAGTCGCACTAGCGATGTAGATGTAATGCCCGATTTTGGAGAAGCTAGTTGAAAGAAACATCTACTATTATCGAGGTAGAGAGTTGGGTGCTTCGGTTGTATATCGCTGGACAGTCACTCAAATCAATGACGGCAATTTCTAATCTCAAGAAAATTTGTGAGGAATATTTAAACGGGCGTTATGAAATTGAAGTCATTGATCTGCTGGAGTATCCCGAGTTGGCAGGCGAACATCAAATTTTGGCGATACCGACGTTACTGCGTGTTTCACCGTCGCCTGTTCGTAAGCTTATCGGTGATTTATCAAATACTGAACGTGTGTTAATTGGGTTGAATTTGGAACCGAAAACGTAGTAGGGGCAAAAAACATTTACCTCATTGTGTGTCCAATGTTGCTGATAGTTTAGCGACGTTGGTCAAAATCTATCGGTTTGAGCCGATTATTCAGCTGACGGAATAGTCGCACGTAAGTTAATCAGGTAAAACTAATCGAATCATATCCAGTAAATCTACATCACTGATGGGTTTCACTAACCAGCCAGTCGCCCCAATTTTCCGCACCTCTTCACGTTTTTCCATTGCCATATCCAGTACGGTCAACATCAAAATCGGAATAAACCGACAATTGGGTAAATTACGCGCCTGTTTAAGAAATTCAACGCCATTCATATTTGGCATATTGATGTCAGTAATAATTAAATTAGGTTTCAATCCTGCACGGAGCTTTTCCATCGCTTGCACACCATCTTCAGCGGTTTCGATGTTAAAGCCCGCCATTTTTAATCGCCCTTTCAAACTCATCAACATTGTCAACGAATCATCTACGAGGAAAATCATTTTTGTCATGAGTGTCGTCTCTGTATTTTGATAAAGGGAATGGGGATTCCGCTGGTAGCAATTGGGAACAATTTTAACACAAGATAGATTTTGCACACGATGTGAAATTCGGAATTTAGCCGCTTACATCCCCGCGCTGAACGGCAGGGGCTTTCGCTATTTAGGATAAATAACTTGTGGAATGTTTCGTGCTTTGTCGATATTAGTAATGTCGATACATATTATTTCGTAAAGTAAACCGTTATAGATTTTGCCATTATCGTAAATGTGGTGTAGATTCAAATTTCCGTATAAAAAACCTATTTGTTGAAATAATTTTTTAGTTTCATTCTTTTTGGACGACACAACACAAGCATTAAAAACAGTACAAGCAGTTTTTATTTTTTCTAACTTTAAAACTCAAAGGTATTCTCATGGCACTTATTAAAAAATCATCAAACGCATCTATAGCAACCAGAGATGCAAGTTCCGCTAGTTCCGCTGCTGCATCGCGTGATATTGAAATTCAACGCAAAAAAGCCCGTACGTTTGCGAAACAACAGCAAGCTGCTGAACGTATCGCCGCAGCTACTGGTCAATTGTCTTCAGGTATCAACGAAGCCGCCGCTGCTGCTGAAGAATTGAAACGTTCCGCTGATCAAATCGCCGCTGGTGCTGAAGAAGCCTCAGGTGCAGCCGAAGAATCGACGACCGCCTTAAAACAAGTGATTGGCGCAGTCGGTCGTCAATTACAAAACGCTGACATTGCACAAAACAAAGGTGAAAGTGCATATAGCTTGATTATAAGAGTGAGCGGTGATGTTGCGGATTTAGTCAGTAATGTTGGTGTGGCGGCAAAACGTCAATTGGCTTCTGTAGACATGGTGGGGGAATTAGAAAATCAAGCCGCTAACATCGGTGACATCGTCAAAGCCGTGGCGCGAATTGCAGATCAAACCAATTTATTGGCACTCAATGCTGCAATTGAAGCAGCACGCGCTGGGCAACATGGTAAAGGTTTTGCGGTCGTCGCTGATGAAGTCAGAACTTTGGCGGAAACGTCAGAAAAAAGTGCGAAACAAATTCAAGAGTTAGTCGGACAAATTCAAAAAGAAGTAAAAACGATTGCGGACGGTATTAACTCGTCTGCAAAAACTGTTGAAACTGAAGTTGAAAATGGAAGGCTCATCACAGAACAACTGAAGGGTATCAGCGTAACCAGTCAAGAGGTTACAGAGGCTATACGCGAAATTGCGGCGGGCGCACTTGAATCATCAAACGCATCGAAACAAGCATTGATTGGTTCAGAATCGATTGCGGCTGCCTCTGAAGAACAATCTGCTGCCGCTGAAGAGGTCAGTAAAACCGTTGCAGAACAATCAACTGCACTTTCTGAATGTGAACAAACTGCACAAGGTTTGTCAGAGTTGGCCGAAGATTTAAAAACCTCAACTGATGTTGCGAAAAGTGCAGAAGAAGTAGCGTCTGCGGCGGAAGAATTATCTTCTGCGGTACAAGAAATTAACCGTTCAGGCGCACAAGTGATGGCAGCAATTGGTCAAATTCGTGATGGCGCACGGGCGCAAGCCGCAGCGACTGAAGAGTCTGCAGCCGCGTTAGGACAAATTGAAAAAGGCTTACAACTTTCGCAAGAAAGAGGTAATAAAAGTTTAGAAGGTATTCGTAGTGTACAAACCTTGTTAGGCACGAATAAATCTTCTATCGATGCTTTGATTACTGGTATTAGTAACTCGATGAACTCTACGAAGGAAAGCATTAAACAAGTGACCGATTTGGAATTATTGTCACGTCGTATTGATAAAATTGTGGACGTAATTGCGACGGTTTCGATTCAAACCAATATGCTTGCCGTAAATGGTTCAATCGAGGCAGCGCGTGCCGGTGAATTTGGCAAAGGCTTTGTCGTTGTTGCGACCGATATTCGTAATTTAGCACACGATTCAGCTGAAAATGCTGACCGTATTAAAGATTTAGTGAAAGGCGTACAAGATCAAATTGGAATAGTAGGCAAAGATTTGGCTGAAATTGTGGTGAGCGCACAATCTGAAGTCGATAAATCGAAAGCAAGCACCGAAAGCCTACTAGTTATCGAAACTGATGTTAAAGAAATAGAAAAATCGTCACAAGATATTTTGACAGCGTCTAATGAAATCGCGGCGGCGATTGGGCAAGTTAAAACCGGTGTCGATCAAATTTCAGCGGCTGCACAAGAAGCCGAAAAAGCAGCTACCGAAGCGGCTACCGCTGCAACACAACAATCACAAGGTGCTGCGGAATTAGCTACTGCGATTGAAGAAATTTCGTCATTGGCTGATGAATTACAAAGCGCGTAAGCCTTTCGCATTACTTCTAAAAGGAGATTGTTATGACTATTAAAGTTCCTAAAGAACGGCGAGAGGATGCTGATAATTTAGACCCTGAATTGCAAGAAGGGCTTAAAGAACAGTTAGAAGATATTGGTAATTTAAATGTCGAATTGCCACTGCAAAAAACAGATGAAGAAATTGCAGAGGAAGAACAAGAGGCGGCAGATAGCCTAACTCAAGCGTTCCAAGAGGAAGAATCGAATATTCGCCAATTTGTCACATTTATTGTTGGTGATGAAGTTTTTGCTGTGGATATGGCACCGGTGCAAGAAATTATTCGGATGCCGTCAGTGGTGCGTGTACCGATGGCACCAATTACGTTAGAAGGATTAGCCAATTTGCGCGGTAGAGTTTTACCGATTGTTTCATTACGGCGGGTTTTTGGTTTTGCTGAACGTGAAGATGATGATGCGACTCGCGCCATTGTGATTGATTTAGGTCAGCCATTAGGTTTTGTGGTGGATCGTGTCGCCAGCGTGGTGGGTGTTGAAATCAGTAAAATCGAAGATGTCAGTTCTATTAGTGGCACGATTGACACGGATTTGCTGACAGGGTTGATCAAAGATGTGGGCGGTCATGGCATGATTATGGTGTTGGATTTTGCCAAATTGATTGCCAATGAATTTTCTGAAGCTGTCAAATCACCGAGCAGTGGCAGCACGTCACAAACGCTATCACGCGATGCAGCGGAAGAAAATAGCATTAACGACGAATTGCAATTGGTCAGTTTCACGGTGGCGGGCGAAGAATATGCGATTAGCATTGAAGACGTGCAGGAAATCGTTCAAGTGCCTGAGCATATCATTCACGTTCCGCACGCGGAATCACACGTTTTGGGTGTGATGACATTGCGTAATCGCTTATTACCCTTGGTAAGTTTACGTCGAATGTTTGGCTTACCGTTTCAAGATGCGGACGACCATAGTCGCATAGTCGTGATTTCAGTCGGTAGCGCGTCAGTCGGCGTAGTGATGGATACCGTAAATGAAGTATTGCGGGTGTCAAAAGATTATGTTGATCCAATTCCCAATATGCTGACACGCGATGCCGATATGTCGGAAATTACAGAAATTTGTCGGTTAGAAGATGGGAAACGTTTAGTGTCCATTATTTCTGCTGACAATATGTTCCGGCACAACGCGGTGCGTGAAGCCTTAAATGCCGTAGAAAATATGCAGGATGAAGATAACATGAGTGATGCAGAAAAAATCGCCATTGAAGACGATGAGCAAATGGTTGTGTTCCGTTTAGGCAAAGAAGAATTTGGCGTACCGATTGCGAGCGTACAAGAAATTGTGCGGGTGCCAGATGAATTAACTCACATTCCACGCGCTCCTGCATTTGTAGAAGGGGTGATCAATTTACGCGGCGCGGTATTGCCCGTTGTGGATCAACGTCGTCGTTTAGGTTTAGAGCAAATAGAACGCAGTGAACAACAACGGATTATGGTGTTTTTGTTTGATGGCGTGCGTACTGGTTTTATTGTCGATTCAGTCGCAGAAGTCTTAAAAGTGCCTAAATCATCGATTGAACCTGCACCGAATTTATCAAGTAGCCAATTAAAACTTATTGCACGAGTGGCGAACTTAGAAAAACAAAAACGGTTAATTTTACTCATTGAACCTTCGCGTCTTTTAGAAGCGGAAGACAAAGAAGGTTTAGCGGCATTTGCCGGATAACAATAGGAAAACAGGAGTTTTAGGCATGATTAAGTTGCTCATCGTTGATGATTCTGCATTGATGCGTCGTCAACTTAGCTCGGTATTTGAAGAGCAAGGCGATTTTCAAATTCGTTTCGCGCGTAATGGTAGAGAAGCGGTTGAAGAAAATACGCGCTTTCAACCCGATGTGGTGACGCTAGATATTAACATGCCTGAAATGGATGGGCTGACAGCATTAGCATTGATAATGGCGGAACGGTCTGTGCCTGTCGTAATGCTATCATCGCTAACCGAAAAGGGCGCGTTAGCGACATTTGAAGCCTTAGCGTTGGGGGCGGTGGATTACATTGCCAAACCCAGCGGTACGATTTCATTATCAATGGATGACATTAAAAAGGAATTAGTCGCCAAAATTCGAGCAGCAGCAAAATCGCACATTAAGAAAGCTCGAATTACACCAATAATTCGCCCGACAGCGGTTGCAAAAGCTGCCCCGCCAATTATTCGACGCGGCGTTGTTAATGATGGGATTGTTTTGATTGGTGTATCAACGGGCGGGCCGCGTACCCTTGAAGATATTTTGCCGTTGTTTCCAGCGAATTTTCCCTATCCAATTTTAGTCGCGCAACACATGCCCGCGAGTTTTACCTTGCAATTTGCGGCACGGATGAATGATTTGTGTGCCTTGCAAGTAGTAGAAGTGAGTAGTCCACGAACTCTCGAAGCAGGTTTTATCTATATCGGCAGAGGTGGTGCGGATATGGTGGTTGTGCAACGGGGCGGAAAATCAACCGTTATTTCAAAACCTGAAAATAAAGAATTTTTATGGCATCCGTCTGTGGAATTGCTCGGACGTTCAGCACTTGAACATTACGAAGCCTCAAAAATTATCGGAGTCATGTTAACAGGGATGGGCTATGACGGTTCCGCTGCGTTTGCTGCAATTAAAAAACAAGGTGGACGAACGATTGCTGAAAGTGAAGCCTCGTGTGTGGTGTTTGGTATGCCAGCAGAACTGATTGCAAAAGATGGCGCAACGACGGTTTTATCTGCGGATAAAGTGACCGAACGAATTTTGACATGGGTTCGATAACAAAGGAACAACGATGGCTTTTATAAAAAAACAAACGTCACAAGTAATCAATGAAGATGAGCGTAAAACCCCAAGAGATTTTAATGGATTATGCGTCGAGTTAAATCATGAAGATTCTAAAGTGCGTCGCTGGGCGGTACGGGATTTAGCGGAGCAGCTTAATGCGAGTTCGGTATTAGTAACGCGATTAGAACACGAAGACGATGCGAGCGTCCGCACAGCAATTCTAAATGCCTTGGCGAAGTTGGGCGACACGATAGCGATGAATGGATTAGTGGCGTGTTTACGCAGTGAAGAGGCTGCACTTCGCAATGAGGCGATTGAAATTTTAAAAGAATTACCCTATGAAGTAGAACCGATTATTGATGGGTTGCTAACAGATGCCGATTCGGATGTGCGTATTTTTGCCGTGAACATTTTAGAGTCGCTCCGCCATCAACACGTTGAGCAATGGTTGATTGGCGTTATTGAAAAAGACCCACACGTTAATGTCTGTTCAACCGCATTAGATTTGCTGAGTGAAGTAGGGTCAGAGTTAGCGATTCCGGCCATTGAAAAATTGAAAGCGCGTTTTCCTGATGAACCGTATGTTTGTTTTTCGGCTGATTTAGCGTTGAAACGTATTGAAGAAGGGAGTCGGTAAAATGTCTTCGATCATAATCAGCGAAAATGATTTTTTGAAATTCAAAGAATACTTTTATCGTAAAACGGGGATGTTATTTGAAGATTCCAAACGTTATTTTGTCGATAAACGCTTGATTGAACGCATTGAAGCCACCGAATCCGATAACTTTCGAAGTTATTTTAATACCCTACGTTTTGAAGCCTCGGGCGATGAGCTACAACAGTTAGTCAACGCCATGACGGTGAATGAAACCTATTTTTTTCGTGAAGAATATCAATTCAAATGTTTGGTAAATTCAATGCTTGACGAAATTACCCACAAGAAAAAAGATAATTCACCGATTCGAATTTGGTCAGTGCCGTCTGCATCGGGTGAAGAACCGTATTCGATTGCCATTTATTTGCTAGAACATTGGTCGGGAATTGATAAATGGGATGTAGAAATTATGTCTTCCGATATTGATACCAAAATTGTCGCGCAAGCCAAACGGGGACATTATTCCCCCCGTTCTGTGATGAATTTATCGAAGCCCATTTTAGACAAATACTTTATCCCGCAAGGTGGCGGCTATCAAATTTGTGAAGACTTGCGCCAAGCGGTGGAATTTAGTCGGGTCAACATTATGGAACCGGCAGATGTGCGTACTTTTCGTAATATAGATGTTATTTTTTGCCGTAACTTATTGATTTATTTTGACGATACGTCGCGGCGACAAGCGGCCGAGATGTTTTTCGATTCGATGAAAGCAGGCGGATTTATCTGTTTAGGACATTCAGAATCTATGAGTCGTATTTCTTCGCTCTTTCGAGTGCGTAAATTTCCCGAGGCCATCGTCTATCAAAAACCACTGGAGGCATTATGAAACATATTCTCGTCATTGACGATGCGGCAACAGTGCGACTTTATCATCGCAACATTTTAGAAAAAGCAGGCTACAGCGTCGATGAAGCTATCAACGGTATTGAAGCCTTAGAAAAATCCCTAGTGAAATCCTATGATCTGTATATTGTTGATGTCAATATGCCAAAATTAGACGGTTATGGATTTTTAAAAGAATTTCGTCGTCAAGAAGACGTAGTTCAATCGCCTGCGATTATGGTGACAACGGAATCCGGCAATCATGACAAAATACTCGGCTATGCAGCAGGGGCAAATTTATATATGACTAAACCAACTAAGCCTAACGAATTACTCAGTTATGTCCGCTTATTACTCGGAGAGGTTGCGGAATGAACAATTTATTAGAACAATTTTTATCGGAAGCGCGGGACTTTTTGCAAGGTATTGGCGAAAAGCTGATGCAGTTAGAAAATGATCCTGATAGTACGGAATTGATGGTCGAATTATTCCGTTTTGTGCATACGTTAAAAGGCAATAGCGGACTTTTCGATTTTCCTGAAATGACGCGCGTGTTGCACGCCAGCGAAGATTTAATGGATGCGGTGCGTAATGGTCGAGTCAATTATTCACAAACACTCGCGGATCAATTACTGGAAGCAATGGATTTTGTCGGTTCTTTGATGGACGAAATCGAAGTCACGGGAAAAATCGGCAGCAATCATCTCGTAATATCTACCGAATTAACAAAAGCCTTACGCGCTTTATTGGATACGCCGGATGCGGTAAATGTGCCGGTCGCGATTGAAGTCTATACGGAAGATGCTTTGACAGTAAAAGGGATTTCGTGGTCTGAATTGCCAATAATGGATTTACCAGAAACGATTGCAATGGGTTTGCATCGTTGTTCGATTGATGGCGAGACGGTGTTGTGGCTTCAATATACGCCTGAACCAGAATGTTTTTTCAAAGGTGAAGATCCGTTCTTTTTGGCGCGACAAATTCCCGATGTCGCATGGCGGCACGTTATTTTAAATAACTCCGCATCGACATTGGCGGAAATGGATGTTTTCAGTAGTCAGTTAGTATTTCAATTATTGACGATTGCACCAGAGACCGAATTAGACGATTTGCTCCGCTACGTTCCGGATCAAATTCATCGTGTGAAAATTCCTGCGTTGGCATTTGTGAAGCCGAGTGGCAGTAGTACCGATCAAGCGATAGACGATGATGTTATTGATAGCGTCCTGGCATTGTTCGACAACGATGAGATTGACGCACTCATTCATACGATTAACACGATGTTGGAATTGTCTTCACCGGAATTGTGGTCATCTTCAGCATTGCGTTGGGTATTACACCTTATTGACGCTGAACCCGATAACAAACCGGCGCAACGTATCTTATTGGAAGCATTTCGTACACAAACGGCACCTGATTGGTCGGTTTTAACACCGCCAATCGTACCTCAACATAAAACGGTTTCTGCTCCCATTCACGTTAATACTTCAGAAATTCCCGACACATTATTGCGTGATTTTAATGTGGTGATTAACACGCAAAAGGAAATTTTAAGTTTACCTGCGACGAGCAGTGGCGCATGGTCGGCTGGACGATTGAAAGCAGTTGGCGCGACGTTGATTGGCTGTTATCGTGCGGTGCAGAGACCACATGAAATTGAAGGTATTGAAGCCGCATTGAATATCGCGTTAACGCAAAATTCGCCAGTCCCTTTACTGGGCTGGTTAGAAACTTCATTAGCAAATACGCAAGAGTTAATCTTCAAGGGCGAGCCTGAACCTGTTGTCGCCAGTTTAGCTGCACAACCCGAAGTCAAATTCGGTCGTCGAACTGACGATGCTCGCGGTGAAAATGCCGTGGCTGCTTCTAAAACATTAAAAGTCGATCAAGATAAAATTGACCGATTGATGAATTTGATTGGCGAAATGGTGGTGGCAAAAAATGCGTTGCCGTATTTGGCAAATCGAGCTGAAACGGTGTTCGGTGTACGCGAATTATCGCGGGAAATTAAAGCGCAATATGCGGTAATCAATCGAGTTGCCGAAGAAATGCAAGATACGATTATGCAAGTTCGCATGATGCCCGTGTCTTTTATTTTTCAGCGTTTCCCACGCATGGTGCGGGATATTTCGCGCAAATTGGGCAAAGAAGTCGAGTTGGTTTTAGAAGGTGATGCGACTGAAGCAGATAAAAACATTATCGAAGCCTTATCGGATCCGCTGATTCATATTGTGCGTAACAGCTTGGATCACGGTTTAGAAATGCCAGAGGCGCGTCTTGCGGCTGGCAAATCGGTAACGGGTAAATTACACATTCGTGCCAGCCAAGAATCTGACCGCGTATTGATTGAAATTATCGACGACGGCAAAGGCATCAATCCCGAAGTGATTAAGCACAAAGCCTACGAAAAAGGCTTAATCGATGAAGCCACGCTTGAACGCATTAGCGATCAAGATGCGGTGAATTTAGTTTTTGCGGCGGGGTTTTCGACGGCAGATGTGATTTCAGATTTGTCAGGACGCGGGGTGGGCATGGATGTTGTGCGTTCTGCAGTCGAAAAAGTAAATGGTACGGTCGGTATTGAAAGCGTAGCCGGTAAAGGGACGCGGTTGTTTATGTCGTTGCCGTTATCAATGGCAGTCACGAATGTGATGATTATTGAATCGAATAAACAAATTTTCGGCGTGCCGATGGATTTGGTGGTCGAAACCGTGCGAGTGCCGCGTGTGCAAATACGGACGATTAAGCAGAAACAAACCACCGTTTTACGCGGTCGAATTGTCCCGTTATTATCATTGAATGATTTGTTGGCGCGAAATGAAGCACAATTACCGAATGAAGATGACGAGTTTGCAACGTTAATTGTGCGGGTTCATGGCGAACACGTTGGTATTTTGGTGGATGATTTCCGCGAAACTGTGGACATTATTCTCAAACCGATGACGGGGATTTTAGGCGGTTTACCGGGCTATTCCGGGGCAGCATTATTGGGTGATGGTTCAGTGTTAATGGTGTTAAATCCACGGGAGCTGATTTAGTTATGGCGATTGAATATAAAAAATCATTGGCAGTATTTTCCGATTTTGTCGGTGTTGAAGACGCGGAAGCGTTGTTAGAGTGGTTAGGGAAAAATCCGAAAGGCAAAGTTAATTTCGAGGAATGCACGCATATTCATGCGTCTAGCTTGCAAGTGTTGATGGCGGTCAAACCACCGGTTGTCGCGTGGCCAAAAGACGAAAATTTGCAGTTATGGCTAAAAGTCGCGTTAGAATAACCAGCCACCCACTATCTAAAATCAAGGAAACTAAAACATGGCAAAAACAATTCTACTCGTAGACGATTCGGTCACGATGTTGATGAGCGTAAAAACAAACTTAGAAATGGCTGGCTTTAAAATCGAAACCGCCGAGGACGGCGTGAAAGCTCTGGCGAAACTCACAAGCGGCTTGAAGCCTGATTTAATCATTACCGACATCAATATGCCCAACATGGGTGGCATCGAATTGATTAAAAAAGCGCGTGCGTTACCAGGTTTTCGGTTTATGCCGATTTTGACCTTAACCACCGAAAGCCAACAAGGTAAACGTGACGAAGGTAAAGCTGCCGGTGCAACAGGATGGTTAGTTAAGCCCGTCGGTGGTGCAGATTTGTTAAAAATTATTAAACAAGTTCTGCCTGGCGCATAACTCATGATTAGCAAATTTAAAAACGCCATCGGTTATACGCGCACAATAGGACGTATTCTGCTGATTAGTAACGGCGCGATATTTGTGCTGATGGTTTTTGCGTTTTATACAGGCAATTATGCGAGTGTGGTGTTTTTAGGTTTTTCACTGGTGATTCTACTAATTTCGCAGTGGTTTTTACTGACGCTCAAATCCACATCGATTACGTCGTTTGAAGACAAGATTGAAATCACCCGTGAAAAGTTAAATTACATTTTTAACTGTATCGCCGCGCACTTCGAAAGTCCGAATCCCGATGATCCGAATTCACTCGCAAAAGACGTGGAAGTTTTCACTCGTGAATTATCGGAATCGCTCACGCAATGTTCTGTGACGTTGACGAACCAGATGCAGGCATTAAGTATTGCTTTGGATAATCAAGAAAATGAGCGGTTGCAGAAAATTCAAGATACTTTATTGCCGCTCATTAAAACGCTTTCGGACGCAATGAAGACCTATTTCAATGTCCGCGATAAAATTGATGACACGTTACGCATACAAGTAACGGATGCAAAGGCGATGATTGAGCGTTTAGAACCTGAAGTGTTGGATTTATCGGGTCGTTTGGCATCCATGCAGGAATTACCGTTGTTTCCAGTGAGTTTGCGACAATTAGATGAAGTGATTGCAACCAATTTGCAGCTCGACCATAGCATTTACAATCAATTCGAAGTGATTGAACACGACACCAATCAAAATGCCATTGAGTTAGTCACATCCATGCAGAATCTGAGTGGTAGCGCGAATCGCTTAGTGGCTTACATTACTTCGACCATCACAACCATCACGGAAATGAATGACGGTGTTGATGACAGTGTCCAATTCATCATTGATATTGGACATTTCATTGAAGAGATTCCGAATAGAATTCGCGCCGATATAGAGCAACTTAGAGGCGCAACGAGTGTTATTGATGGGTTGGGATATTTAGTTGATAGTATTAAAGAGATTAGTTTCCAAACGGATATTCTAGCGGTTAATGCGGCGATTCAAGCGGCGCACGCCGGTGATAAAGGTTTAGGCTTCAAAATCGTTGCTGACGAAGTGCGTAAACTCGCAGTGAATTCTAATCATGCGGCTGAAATGATTGAAACAGGTTTAGAAAATGCTCGTAAAACGATTCAAGAAGGATTGAAATTCAAAGCGTTAGAAGAAGTCATGGTGCAAATGGATGAAGCGGTGCATATGCTTGAGTCAGTGAAAAAACTGGAACAGAATCACGAAGATATGCAACAGTTTTACAAAACGTTATTCGCCGTCATCAATCAAAACAATATCACGTTAGCGGAAAATATTTCTGAGATTTTGAGTGGTGTTCAGTATCAAGATATTGTGCGACAACGGATAGAGCGTATGAAAGCTACAATGAGTCGTCGCAATGAATTATTTGAACGCTTTATTGACGAGTTAGCGAATACGCGCGGACTTCTGACTAACGATTTTGCCGTTCAAATGGATGTGGTGTTGAAAGATTATCTTGAAGAAGAAGCGCGTCATAGTAACAGTTTGAATGAGAGTACCGAAGAAGAGCCGCCTAAATTTGAGCTTTTCTAAAGTTGCGTGTTGTGTGAGAATGACTCGTCGTTTTTAGTTTTAAATTTAAGGAGAGATTTTATGGCGAAAATTTTAGTGATTGACGATGAAGAACAATTGCGTGATTTGTTGAAACAAATGTTGAGTCGTGATGGTCATGAAGTTCAAACCGCATTTGACGGTGTTGAGGGAATGCGAATGTTTGGTCAATTCAATCCTGATTTGGTAATTACGGATATTATCATGCCAAATAAAGACGGCATTGAAGTGATTACAGAATTACTCTGCAGCAATTCAGGTACGCCGATTATCGCCATTTCAGGCGGACGACGCGCCATTACGGCTGAATTTAATTTGGAATCGGCGGAACTTTTGGGTGTAAAAGGAATTTTATCTAAACCTTTTACCCGTGATCAATTACGCGAAACCGTTCAATACGCGCTAGGTTTATGAGTTGCTCAGTTCCCGTTTTGGTCATTACCAACCGCAAAGGTGGTGCTGGTAAAACTACCGTTTCGGTGAACATCGCTGCCGAATTCGCGGCGAAGGGGCAACGAATTTTGCTCGTTGATTTAGATTCACAAGGACATTGCGCGGTAGGTTTAGGGGTGAAAATGAGCGCAGGACAAGCGGCGATTCATGACATTTTTACGTCGTCGCCGTTACGTCTTATTGATGCGGTGTGCGAAACCACGATTAACAATCTTTTTCTTTTGCCAGCAAATCCGGCATTTCAACATGGTAACAGCGGTAATGATGAACAATGTTTAGCGCGGGCATTAGCCGATAAGGCGATTACCGCGCAGTTTGATTTAGTTATTATCGATACGCCACCATCATTAGATAATTTACTTTTAAATGCGTTATCTGCTGCACATTGGGTATTAGTACCGTATGTGCCACATCCTTTGTCATTTGAAGGCGTGCGTCAATTAGTACGGGTGTTATTTAAGGTGATTTCCGGACGCAATCCTAAACTTAAAATTTTAGGTTTTTTGCCGGTAATGACCGCAAACCATGTGCGTCAGCATCGTCAAATCACCGAGCAAGTTACGAAACAATTTGGGGCGTTGCGTGTGTTGAACGGTATTCGTGCCGATATTAAATTAGCTGAAGCCTTTGGAGTTGGCAAACCGGTGCGGCTTTATGCACCCAAAAGTCGCGGGGCAGAAGATTTTGCCGAATTAGCAACTACCTTGATTCAACTCATGAAAAAATAACGACCCCTTCATATTCTCCGTTATAAGGTCGCAAAAGATGCCAGCACATAGTAAAGAACTCCCCATCGATATGCTGTTTCCTCTAAATGAAGCTGCGATTATTAGTAAAACTGATCTAAATGAAGTCATCACCTTTGTAAATAATGAGTTTTGTCGCGTCTCGGGTTATACGGAAGAAGAGTTGTTAGGTAACACGCACGTTATGCTTAACTCTCACTTTCATCCAAATGAGTTTTTTTACGTCATGCAGACAGCGATTTCCAGTGGCGCGAGTTGGCATGGTGAAATTTGTAATCGTGCAAAAACGGGGCAATTGTATTGGCTGAATACCTCAATTTTTTCGATTATCAATAAAAACACGGGGCAAGTATCCGGTTATATCGGTATTAGTTTTGATATTACTGAGAAAAAACGTTTGGAATTGGAAGTGCAATCCCAAAGAATACAATACGATTCAGTTATCGAAAGTACCGATGGATTTTGGCATTTGGACAATGATGGACATTTTATTGATGTGAGTGAACGTTATTGTCAATTATCAGGGTACAGTGAAAATGACCTGTTAACATCGATGATTTCAGATTTGGAAGCTGAAGATCACAAAGGCGATTTAATGTATCAGCTCAGTACATTAAACGAATCCGCTACCAGTAAAGTGTTTGAATCCATGCACCAACGTAAAGACGGCACGCATTGGTTTGTAGAAATTTTAATTAGTTATAACGTCAATCACGATAATTTTTATGTATTTTTGCGTGATATTTCTAAGCGAAAATTAAACGAACGTGAACAAGCGGCGTTACAACAGCAACTTAATCATCTGCAAAAATTAGAAAGTATTGGACGTTTAACAGCGGGTATTGCTCATGATTTCAATAATATCCTGGCCAGTATTTTAGGCTATAACGAACTCAATAAAATGAACGCAGAGGATATGCCGGACGGTGAATTCAGAACAGATTTTTTGCATAATTCAGCGCAAGTAGAAATTGCTGGCAGTCGTGCCGCCGATTTGATTAAAAAAATGTTGGCGTATTGCCGCCAAGAAGAAGAGCATAAAAGCAATACACGATTAGATCTTTCTGATGTATTAAATAAAATTTTGATTATGCTGCATGAAATTATTCCGGCAACTATTACAATCGAATCGCATTTAATCGATAACGTTTACATCACGATGGACGAAACGGATTTTTATCAAATTATTGTGAATTTATTTGTGAATGCACGGGATGCACTGAATAACGCGAAAGGCACGATAGAATTGAGCATTTATTTGGTTGATTTTCCTTCACATATTTGCAGCGCGTGCCACGAAAAAATATCCGGTAAATTTGTTGAAATTAAAATTTCAGATAGTGGAGAAGGCATTAGTGATTCTAAGTTGTCTCGCATTTTTGAGCCATTCTTTACGACCAAAGAAGTCGGTGAAGGCACTGGCTTAGGCTTATCTGTGGTCAGTGGTATTATTCACAAAATGGATGGTCACATTCTAGTTGATTCTGAATTGGGCAAAGGCACGACGTTTAAATTATTATTTCCGTAACACCTCCCCGCTTAAAAACTACATCATGCCGTATAATTGCTTTTATTTTTACGGCGTTTTCGATGTCAAACCACGATTTCATTGCTCAACTTTCCAAACAACTTTACTCTTGTTTATCCAAAGATAAACATCTTTTAAAACGTCAACTCGATTCTTTATGTCGCAATAAAAAATCTACGCCACAAGATTTTGAAAAGTTGCAAAGTCGCATTGAAAAATCGACGGCAGGTTTTGAGAAACGTCGGGCTAGTTTTCCTGCGTTAAATTTCCCTGATTTACCCGTTACAGGCAAAAAAGACGACATCGCCGAGTTAATCAAAAACAACCAAGTCGTCATCATGTGCGGTGAAACAGGTTCGGGAAAAACTACGCAATTACCCAAAATTTGTTTAGAAATTGGACGCGGCGCGGCAGGTTTTATTGGTCACACACAACCGCGTCGAATTGCGGCACGAACCGTTGCGGATCGAATTGCCGAAGAATTAGGCGAGCCGATGGGTAAATCTGTCGGTTATAAAATCCGTTTTAACGACAAAACGCACGCTGATTCATTAGTTAAATTGATGACAGACGGGATTTTACTTGCTGAATCACAAAACGACCCGTTTCTAAGCCAATACGACACCATCATCATCGACGAAGCGCACGAACGCAGTTTAAATATCGATTTTCTGCTTGGTTACATGAGATGGTTGTTGCCAAAACGTCCCGATTTAAAACTGATTGTTACGTCGGCAACGATTGATACAAAACGTTTTTCGGAACATTTCAACAACGCGCCCATCATTGAAGTTTCAGGGAGAACGTATCCTGTTGAAATGCGTTATCGCCCGATTGAAGAAAAAGAAGAAGAGAAAGACGACGAAACCACGGACGATTTGCAAAATGCGATTTTAGATGCAGTCGATGAGTTGTATCGGGATTTGCGCGGCGATATTTTGATTTTTTTAAGCGGTGAACACGAAATCCGTGAAACTACCGAATCGCTGAAAAAACATCATCCGAATCAATATGAAATTCTGCCACTGTATTCAAAATTAAGCGTCAGCGAACAAGAGCGCGTTTTCAAGCCAAAAGGCGGAAAAGTTCGGATTATTCTATCGACTAACGTTGCTGAAACGTCGTTGACCGTTCCGAACATTCGCGGCGTAATTGATACGGGACACGCACGGATTAGTCGTTACAGTCCAAAAAGTAAAATTCAACGTTTGCCAATCGAATGCATTTCGCAATCCAGCGCAAATCAACGAGCGGGACGTTGCGGACGGGTTGCAGAAGGGATTTGTATTCGGCTTTATTCGCGCGAAGATTACGAAGCCCGTCCCGAATTTACCGAACCAGAAATCATGCGGACAAATTTATCTGCCGTGATTTTGCAAATGACGGCGTTAAATTTAGGCGATATTGCTGATTTTCCATTTCTTGAACCGCCCGACGACAAAATGATTCGCGACGGTAAAACGTCGTTGCTCGAAGTGAACGCGCTCGACAAAGCTGGCAAACTCACCGAAATCGGAAAACAGCTCGCAAAATTTCCCACCGACCCGAAATTGGCGCGAATGCTCATCGCCGCGCAAGAACAGGTGTGTTTAAAAGAAGTCAGCATCATCGTTGCCGCGCTCAGTATTCAAGACCCGCGCGAAAAACCTGCTGACAAAATGCAACAAGCCGATGCCAAACACATTGCGTTTCGGCATCCCGAATCGGATTTCTTGACGTTGCTGAATGTCTGGAACACGTTTGGCGAACAGCAAAAAAAGCTCTCGAATAACAAATTGCGAAAATACTGCTCGGATAATTATTTGTCGTATATGCGAATGCGCGAATGGCACGACAATCACACCCAAATTTTGCAGGTGCTAAAAGGTGATTTGAAAATGCACCCGAACGAAAACGATGCGAGTTATGACCAAATTCATCGCGCGTTGCTGACGGGTTTACTTTCAAATATCGGTTTCCGTCATGAGCAATACGAATACCTCGGCGGACGTGGATTGAAGTTTTTTATTTTCCCTGGTTCTGGGCTACACAAATTACGTCCGAAATGGATTGTTGCCGCTGAACAAGTCGAAACCAGCAAAGTCTATGCACGAACGGTGGCGCGGGTTGAACCCGAATGGATTGAAGAATGCGCCGCGCATTTGGTCAAACATAATTATTACGACCCACATTGGGAGAAAAAAAGCGCACGTTGCATGGTTTATTCACGCACGTTGTTACACGGTTTAACCTTGCAAGCGGGACGAAAATTGCCGTATGACCACGTTGACCCGAAAGCCGCGCGAGAAATTTTTATTCGCAGTGCGCTGGTTGACCACGATTATCACAGCAACGCGCCGTTTTATGTGGCGAATCAAAAATTGCTCGAAGAAGTCGGCATGATTCAACACAAAGGGCGGCGCGTCGATTTGGTGGAAGATGAAGAATGGTTGTATGCGTTTTATGACCACAAATTACCGCCTGAAATTGTCAGCGGCGTAACGCTTGATACTTGGCGCAAAAAAGTTGAACGTGAAAATAAGCAGTTTTTATTTTTGACCAAAGAAGATTTAACCCGCGAAAAAGGTGAGGAATATGTCAACGAGTGGGATTTTCCTGACCATAAAAAAGTGGGCAAATTGATGATTGCGTTGCAATATCGTTTTGAACCTGGTCACGATGAAGACGGCGTGACGGCGATAATTCCCGTGCATCAACTCAATCAAATTACGCAAACACCATTTGATTGGCTCGTACCTGGAATGTTGGAAGAAAAATGTGTCGCGCTGGTTAAAGCCTTGCCGAAAAACATCCGCAAACATTTCGTTCCCGTGCCTGAAACTGTGAAAAAGTGTTTAGAAATTGAACCTGATTTTAAAGGCGCGTTGGAAGAATGGCTTGGTAATCGATTACGCAAATTAACGGGCGAGGCTATTCCGCTTAATGCGTGGAGTTTCGAGGGTTTGATTGACCATTTAAAAATGAATTTTCGGGTGATTGATGACGAAGGACGATTACTCGATTACGGTCGAGATTTGAAAAAATTGCAGGCAAAACACGTCACCAAAGCAGGCGAAAGTTTTGACCAAATCGCCGCCGATGAGTTGAATTTTACGGGCTACATTCAATGGGCGTTTGACGATTTGCCTGAACAATACAGTTTTATGCAAAAAGGGCAGGTGTTCATTGGTTATCCTGCGCTGGTTGATGAAGGCGAAACGGTCGGCGTGAAAATTTTTGATACGCAACGGAAAGCCGAGTTGCAACATCAAGCGGGTTTGATTCGGTTGTTTCAATTGCAACAGCGTAAAGAATGTACTTACGCGCTGAAAAATATGCCAAAAAATGCGGCGTTAGAACTCGCTTATAACCGTTTGCCTTCGCATTCGATTTTGAAATCAGAACACGTTGCAGAGTATAAAAATGATTTGCTGACCTTGATTTTGAACAGCGTTTTTGTGGAAGGTAAAACCATTCGCACGCAAGCCGCGTTTGAACAAAGTTTGAAAGAAAATAAAAGTTTGTTAGTTACACGAGCGACTGAAATCAGCACGGTGGCGTTAGAAATTATGAAAGGTTACGGTGAACTAAAAACCAGTTTGCAACGCTTGAATGCGGCTGACCCGCTGACAAAAAGCCTTGATGAACAATTGAATTATTTGATTTACGCGGGTTTTATTCGCACGATTCCGTTTGCTCAATTTAAACACACACCGCGTTATTTGAAGGCGATGCAATACCGTTTAGACAAACGTGATAACACGCCGCAAAAAGCGAATGAACTCGCGCGTTTTCAGATTCGTTATTGGAATTCGGTTTCGCAGCGGCTGAAAAAAGAAATCGTCACGCCTGAAACGGAGGCGTTTCGTTGGATGTTGGAAGAATTTGCGGTGTCGTTGTTCGCGCAACAATTGAAAACGGCGATTGCTGTGTCGGCGCAGCGGTTGGAAAAGGCTTGGGGAATGGTTTAAACGACAAAAGCCCTAATTTACAATGAATGCAAGTTAGGGCTTCTCATCAGTGTACTCATTAAGCGGTCAAAATCCTTTCTTGAAACGCTAAAACATCACCAACATCTTGCGTCATTTCTGGGTGCATCGTTTTTGCCATTTCATTGTAAGTATCTCGAAATTCAGGATTTTGTTTTATTTGTTCTTTAGCATGAGTAACTTCATATCTGAGTAGGTCGAAATCTGTTACTTTTTGATTATCGCTATATCGAATAACTGTTAAGTCTGACCGTTTTTCTAGTTGGCTAATCGATTCATCCGTTGACAAACTGCCATTTTCACCATCCCACACTGTATTTGTTATCTTTTGGGGGTCAATGCCAGTCATATTATCTACATAAAATTTAGCAACGACATTCCTTTCTTTGTCCAAAACAACCGCTTTCACTGCTGGGGAATCAAATAATAAGGATTCTTTTTGTCCTTCTGGTGTTTGATTATAGACTTCTAGTCTGTCTCTCACCGCGTAGTATTCAGGTGAACACAATGAGCGAAGCTTAGGAATATATCCATTTTCCGTCCATTCCATATCTCCTGTATGACCATGAGCAATATCGTATTCCATTCGAGCTAACACTCTGTCCCTGTATTCTTTGGGAGCAAGAGGCGAAACGCCTGTACTTGCAACTTTTGAACGATTTGTGGCGGCTGGTCGGGTCGACGCACGAAATGGCATATCAACCACGTTAAGGAATTTCTAAAAGCTCAACCATCTGAAATTAAAGTCTTTTCTTTATCATTCAACTTCCAAACATAATCACCAGTCAAACCGATATGTTCCCAGCCGAGCGG
>CAINHO010000007.1 GCA_903848935.1 uncultured Pseudomonadota bacterium
AGCGACGCACGTTTTCACCTGTTCGGCGGTAAACTGCGAACGGGAAACGCGGGGGAATACGTTGTTGCGGGAATCATTGCGTTATTGTGTGTCGGTTGGGTTTATTACTCGCCGACCAGTTTCAAGAATTCACGCGACGAAACGAGCGGTTTCATTCCGTTCTTTTACGACTGGAAAAAACAATATGACAGCGGAATCATTGACGGCGCGGAATGGAAAGAAAATCGTTTGAAGTTTATTTAAAAATTTAAGGGAAAAATTAACATGAGTACACCATTCACGATTCGCATATTTGTTGCCGACGGCGACCCAGAAGGAATTCGGATTATTGATCGAATGAATTGGACGGGAACGGGCATTGTATTTCCTCGCACAAAATGGGATGACATCAAGCAACGCGCCGAAATGAGCAACACGGGAATTTATATTTTAGTGGGCTATCAAGAAAATGACAGCGACTTGCCGCGAATCTACATCGGTCAATCCGACGGTTTGAAAAATAGGATTGAATCACACGTCAAACAAAAGCAATTTTGGGATTGGGCGGTTTGTTTTGTTTCAAACAGTAACGGTTTAAATCGAGCGCACGTTACTTGGTTGGAATATGAGCTAATTCAACGCGCGAAACAAATTAAACGCTGTCATTTAGATAATGGCAATGAACCACAAGAGCCGTCATTGAGTGAAGCCGAAAAAGCCGACATTCAAGGCTTTTTAAATGAGATGCTGCAAATTCTTCCGTTAGTTGGCTTGCGTGTGTTTGAACCTGTAAAAGCCATCAAGGTCAGCGCAGATGTTGTACCTGAAAAAGAGAGTAAAAATAAACCGCCATCTTGGTACAAAGGCGAAGACACGATTATCGTCCCCGCTCAAAAAGAAGGTTTTGAAGAATCTTTTTTAGCTGAAAAATGTTGGTATGCCATACGGATAAGTAGCGGAATGCTTGAGCGCATAAAATATATTGCGGCATATCAAACAGCACCAATCTCGGCTATTACGCATTATGCTGTTGTCGATTCCATTGAACCTTATGGCGACAGCGGAAAATATAAATTAAATTTCAAAGGCGACCCGCAAGAAATCCCGCCTGTTAATTTTGGCGACGCGCCAAAAGGTTCAATGCAAGGCATTCGTTATACGCATTTTGAGAAATTACAAAACGCCAGCAAATTAAGCGATTTGATTTTGTAACCAACTAGCCCACGCGCCACCCGCAAAAAAAAGAAAATGATTACCGTATTCAAAAAATGATATAGAATGCGGTAACTCGAATCATAAAAAGGCAACAAAATGAAAGCTCAGAAAATATACAAACAAATTGAAATGCCAGATGCGACCGAAAAAAAAGGGCGTGGTGGCGCAAGAGTGGGTGCAGGACGGAAACCAAGCGGCTTTCAATTCAAAGTCATAAAAACAGACACCCGATTACTCAAAATCATTGAGGCATTGAAGCAAGAATTGAAGGCAAACAAGCTAAACGAAAACGATTTAGACGCGCTGATTGATTTGGTAAAGAAACCAAGCCAACAGCAAGCGGTCACGGCTTAATTAGCCAAATTAAAACCGATTATCAATTTCGGTGGGGGTAAATCCAATGATTAACAACGTAGCAGATAACATTGAAAGATTATCAGAAAGTGCATTGCCTCAAAAAATAGCGAATTACGTTGAAAACGTAGTGAACGAAATCGAGCGTAAATGTTCTGATTTTGAATTAAAACGCGAAAAAATTGAAAAGGAGATAAGCCGTGGCGCAAGCATCGCAAAACGTAGATTGCATTTATGATTTTATTTATTTGGATTCAAAAAGATTAACGTCTTTTTTGGCTCAGTTAGATGATGACGGCGTTCTGTTATCAATCAAAAACACGAATAAAGCCGAAGACGAGAAGAAATCCCTATTAAGTGCGGGCGTTAATATGGGAACGAGAGCATCCAAAGAAAGCAACGAAATAATGTGTTCTGGCACGATTACTTTTCAAGATATTCGGATGATGCGTAATTTGTGGGAGCCAATGATGAAATTTGCAGCAATGGGTGAACAAGGCAATCACAAACAAAAACAAGATAAATTGAAGGAAATGGAGGCTCATAAATCTATTCTTGAAGCGTTGCCTCATGCGCTTTTGATGACCTTTATGTCTGACAATGAATGTTTGTGGTCGTCATTGGATGAAGAACACCTAAAAATAAACAGCGATGACATTACGCTAAAACACGGGGCTAGTTTTGCTGGAAAATGGACGGTACTCGGAATTTTGGACGCAAAGCCAAACGATAAATCAGAAAACACAGCCCCGCCATCAATCGGTAATCCATTTTTTGACGGATTGGTACAAATTTTAGACAGTATCAGAGAAATGATTGGTCGCCCGTCAACGTATTACGGCATTACACCCATTGCGATATTTAGAACCGTGACGGCATGAAACAAAAGGCAAAAGGAGGCGGCAAAGAACGCCGCACTTTTTAGATAAAAAAGATAAAAACAAAAACCGCAACCCATGAAGCATAACGGGAGGGGACGGCTATGCGGGAAAAAGCACCCCGCGCCTGCTAAAAGATGCCCCGCGCTACCGCTGTTCGGCTTGTGGCGAAAAAGCCGCCACGCCTCTCTGCTCACGCTATGCGGTGCGAGGTGCGGCATGAGAGTCGCGTTAAATCTCAAACGTTCGTGCCGCTTGTTTATTTTGATAAGAGCAAAAACAAAAAGGAACGCGGCGAAACAACCGCCGCGCTGATTAAAAAAAGC
>CAINHO010000008.1 GCA_903848935.1 uncultured Pseudomonadota bacterium
CACTCATTGACGTACCGCCAGCCGTAGATAGAGGCGGCGTTTGTCCACCTGGTTGTCCAGTCGTTTGACCGCCTGTGGTTGTGCCACTCATTGACGTACCGCCAGATATAGATGGAGGTGGCGGCGTTTGTCCACCTTGTTGTCCCGTCGTTTGACCGCCTGTGGTTGTGCCACTTATTGACGTACCGCCAGATGGAGGTGGCGGTGGCGGCGTTTGTCCACCTGGTTGTCCAGTCGTTTGACCGCCTGTGGTTGTGCCACTCATTGACGTACCGCCAGATGTAGATGGAGGTGGCGGCGTTTGTCCACCTGGTTGTCCCGTCGTTTGACCGCCTGTGGTTGTGCCACTCATTGACGTACCGCCAGATGTAGATGGAGGTGGCGGCGTTTGTCCACCTGGTTGTCCTGTAGTTTGACCACCTTGTTGTCTAGTCACTAGTGCATGCTCACCATCACCACCGTTTTGGTTATTATTCGAGTTGTTCTGGTTTTGATTGTCACCGGAATTTCCATTATTACCGGCATTTTCGTTTTTGCCATTGTTGCCATTGTTATTAGACATTTTAATTCCCATTTTTAAGGATAGTTAGTAAAAATAATTTTCAACACTACGGGCAAAATTCTACCTTAGTTTTTATTACAAAAAACAACACAACATTAAAACCGTGATAACAATCACAAAAATAAATTTAAATCTGATAACGTGCCACACTTTCCAAACGCGCAACGGCTTCTTTAATCCTTGCTTCAATCTCTGCGTTCAACTCATTATTTTTATAAATTTTTTCAAGCAAACTTTCAGCAACCAACGCCTCTTTAATCCACCGTTTCATAAAACGATAATTCGCGTAACTCGTCGCAATTTCACCCGTCTCTGGATTTTTTAAACCAGCTGCTTTGATTGCCGCAGGTTTTACTGTTTTCGTGATGGGTTTGACCAACGGTTTCGCCATTACTTTTTCGGGAATTAGCGGCTTCACGGTAACATTGACCACCGACATCAATGCGGGTGCGCTATCGTCAATTGCTTTCGCTTTTTTACTGTCGTTGACCACGCTATAAATCACATACGCCGCGTAAATTACCGTTAATACAAAAAAAATTTCTGTCATGATTTTGTCCTCTTAAAAATAGAAAAATTACCGTTGATAACCCATTGCGTGTCGTGCTAACACTGTTTTTGCAAATGGCAACACGTCCAACAATACCAGTCCGACATTGCGAACCGCCGCAAGAGCTAACCATTCGTTAGAAAAAAGGCGAACTACAGTATCGGTAAAATTGATGGTACGCGATTGATCAACTTGCCGCATTTGCGCGTAACGCTTTAAAAATCCCGTCGCACCAATATCGCCGATTTCGTTTTGTTGACGCAACATTTCAGCCAACACCGTTACATCACGCAACCCAAGATTAAAGCCCTGCCCTGCTACCGGATGTAATTGATGCGCGGCATTGCCAATAATCACCGCCCGTTCTGAAATCATTGCCTCGGCGCGAATTAACGATAACGGAAATGCTCGACGAGGCGCGTTTAATCTCAACTCGCCTAAACGCCAGCCGAAACACTGTTGTAATTGTTCAATAAAATCCGCTTCACTACCTAACATTAACGCATCGGCTTCTTCGGTCGTGCGTGTCCAAACCACGGCGAAATTATGTGTTCCCATTGGCAATAACGCTAACGGACCAGAGTTTGTGAAACGTTCATAAGCTGTGTTTTTATGTGCGCGAGTTGCTGTAATGTTCGTGATTAACGCCGTTTGTTCGTAATCGGAAATATGTTGTTGGATGTTTAATAATTGCCGCACCGACGATTGTCCACCATCCGCACCAACCACTAATTTTGCAGTGAGATTCAGAGATTCATCGTTGTATTTCAAACTGACGAATGCTGCATTTTCATCCGCGATTAAACCCATCACACGCGCCGGACAATATAGCGTCACATTTTCAGTGGCGAAAACTTGGTCTGCAATATGCGTTTCCAAATTCCGCGCGGTAATCACATAACCCAATGCGGCAACGTTTTCTTTCTGTGCGGATAAGCGAGTTTTGCCGAAATGTCCTTTGTCTGAAATGTGAATTTGTTCAATAGGAGTGGCGGCATGTTCAATGCCTTGCCAAAGATTTAAGGTTTTTAACGCATCGACCGTTCCAGCCGCTAACGCTAAAGCTCTATCGCCTAACGCCGCAGCATATAAAACGTCACGCGGTTGAGCTTCGACAATGGCTATTTTTAAGCCGCTATTCTTCAAAGCTAAGGCTAAACAATTTCCTGCCAATCCACCACCGACAATGAGTAAATCATAATCCACTATGCGTCACCCGTTTCACGCGCCATCAACGTTTCAATATCTACAATCGTTTTAGGGACACCGTTGGTTAAAATCTCATAGCTTGTTTTTGTGATTAACACATCGTCTTCAATCCGAATGCCAATGCCGCGCCACTTCGCGTCAACTGTTTTACAATTTTCTGAAATATACAAACCCGGTTCAACCGTTAACACCATACCAGGTTGCAATGTACGCCATTCTTGATTGAGTTTGTAATCACCTACGTCATGCACGTCCATTCCCAGCCAATGTCCAATACGGTGCATATAAAATTGTTTATATTTTTCGTCTTTGATGAGTTTTTTAACGCTGCCTTTTAGCAAACCCAATTTCACCAAACCTTTCGTCATGACTTCGACCGACGCATCATGCGCGGCATTCCACGGCGTGTTCGCTTGAAGTTGTTCGATAGCGGCAAGTTGTGCATCTAAAACTAATTGATATAACTGCGCCTGCGGCTCGGTGAATTTTCCTGACACTGGAAAAGTGCGCGTAATATCAGCGGCGTAATGATCACACTCTGCACCCGCATCAATCAGTAATAAATCGCCATTTTTCAATTTATCTTTGTTGGCTGTGTAATGCAGCGTGCAGGCATTTTTACCGCCTGCAACTATCGACGGATAAGCTACGGCGCGTAAACCCGCTTGCATAAAATGATGCACAATGTCGGCTTCAATTTGATATTCAAAACGTCCCGCACAGCAGAGCTGCATGGCTTTGACATGAGCTTGAGCGGAAACATCAGCAGCCCGACGCATCAATTCTAATTCGGCAGGACTTTTGAATAAGCGCATTTCATGCAAAATCGGTTCTAACGACGCGATTTCTGCGGGAGCCACAATGCCAGAACGTGATTGATTACGAATGTGTTTAATCCATGCCTGTAAACTGTGATCTAAATCTGAATCGCGTCCCATCGGATAAAAAACTTTGGTTTTGTTTTCAAGCATTCCCGATAAAATTTCTTCTACATCGTCAATCGGAAAGGAATCATCCGCAGCATAATGTTTCGTTGCACCTTCCAAACCAGCGTGTGCGCCTTCCCAAAGAGCTTTTTTCTTATCGAATTCGCGACAAAATAAAATGTATTCGCCCTGCTCTCGTCCTGGAATAAATACGGCTAACGCATCGGGTTCGTTAAATCCGGTTAAATAATAAAAATCACTGTCTTGGCGAAATGGATAATCTACGTCTCGATTACGAGTGCGTATGTCTGCGCTGCCAATTAACGCTATATTTCCTTTGCCAACGCGCTGCATTAACAGTTTGCGGCGTTTTTTAAATTCACTTTGTTTCATTAGAAAAATTATCTCTCAACGCCAACACAGCGGCGCGTAAATACTCGGTTAATTCCATAAAATCATTTTCAGCTTCGTCATCATCCAATTCGATGTCGGTATCGAGTTTGGTCATTTCAGCCACATCTTTGAGAATTTCTTGGGTTTGTTGTGAGAATTTTGTCGCCGTATTCGCAAAACCAACACCAAACAAAAATCCTTTACACCATTGACGCAAGGCTTCAACACGCTCAATTAACGTGGCATCTTCATCATCTGGCAAAAATAAATCGAATTCAAATTCGTCATTGATTAACACGTCTTGCGTGTCTTCAAATAAACCGATGAACTCGACATGATGTTCATTTGCCAATGGTACGGTATCGCGCAATAATTCGCTCAACCATTGTTCGCCGCTAAAATTTGGATTTACCGTAAGCAATCCACTCGCCATACCATGCGCTTCGGCGGCAGATAACTCGGCATCATATTGTCCAAAAATGGTATCAATTGTCGTATAACTCATTTTTTCTCCATACAATAATGTTGGTTAATACTGGCTTATGCTACCATTGTTCACTGTCTTGATGACCATTTCTGTGTAGTTTTTAACAACCTTTACAACGAAGCAATGAAACCGAACATATCTTATCCTGCTGAAGAATTAAAATCCCTTGAAGACAAACTTGATGTGCTGATTGGCGAATACAATCACGCCAAAGTAGAAAATCTTTCCTTAAAAACCAAACAAGATGCTTTAGTCCGTGAAAAAGCGAAATTGCTGGAAAAAACTACTCTCGCACGAACGCAGGTAGAAGCAATGATTTCTCGACTCAAAGATATGGAGCAAAATACATGAGTAATAAACAATCTTCAGCGGTGTCGCTGACCATTTTGGGCAAAGAATACAAAATTGGCTGTGATCTTGACGAGCAAGAATCGTTGATTGAATCGGCAAAACAATTAGACGACAAAATGCGTAAAATTCGCAATGCGGGCAAAATTAACGGTGACGATAGAATCGCGGTTATGGTGGCGTTGAATATCGCGCACGAACTGCAATTGCTAAAAGATGAAAATTTACGACTCAATCAAAACTTAAATGAATGTTTAGCAAATATGCGTCACAAAATAGAAAATGTTTTAGAAAATGATTAAAGCCGATTAAACTATGCTGGTATTTCCTGCGGCGTTTGAGAGTGTTCTGGGTGTTTCCTGAACCTATATTACCCTCGGGAATGGGTGTTCCGTTATGGCGTGCATACTTATCTCCGTGTAAGCAGCCCAATTAAACGACCTCGTTCCCACTTGAACTTTTGGTTCATGGACGAAAGGACACGGCGGCGCAGGTGGGAAATACCAATTGTCTTTCAAACAATTGCCTTCGTTGTCACTCATGCCCACACTTCAAAATCGTTCCATCTTCCTAATTGTTTTATTCGCCAGCACACTTTTTAGCAGTGCTTTATTGATGTTCGTATTACAACCGCTGTTCGGCAAACTGTTATTGCCGTTACTGGGTGGCACACCAGCAGTATGGAATAGCTGCATGGTTTTTTATCAAAGCGTTTTGTTTTTGGGTTATTTGTATGCACATTTGCTCGGAACACGCTTAAAATCCAACCATCAAATCGTTGTTCACCTTGCTGTTATTTCTCTCAGTTTTTTAGCCTTACCGGTCGGCTTACCTGAAAACTTAATTCCACCTACTGAAATCAATCCAACTTTTTGGATTTTCTCAACGCTTGCGTTGGCGATTGGTTTGCCGTTTTTCGTCCTTTCGACGACTGCGCCACTGATTCAAAAATGGTTTGCTCACGTTGGACATCATGACAGCCACGATCCTTATTTTCTCTACGCCGCTAGTAATACGGGCAGTTTAGTTTCGTTGCTCAGTTATCCATTTTTGATTGAACCGAAATGGGGCTTAACCGCGCAACAATCCGATTGGTCTGTTGGTTATATCGTTTTATGTTTGTTGATTGCCGGTTGTGGTTTTGTGTTGTGGAAGAATTATCAAACAATTGACAGTGAAAACTCGGACAATTCTTCGTCTTACGCACCACCGTTATCGTGGAAAACAAAATTTTATTGGGGCGCACTCGCTTTTGTGCCATCGAGTTTATTGCTTGGTTTGACGAATTTTATCAGCACTGACATTGCCTCCGTTCCATTGCTTTGGATTATTCCGCTGACGGTTTACTTGTTTTCATTTGTCGTCGTCTTTTCGCGTTGGAACGATAAAAGTCATCTGTGGTTTGTGCGTTTACAACCCGTATTTTTAATTCCCTTTGTGGCGTATGCGTTTATCAATCCAGCGGATTTACCGTATTGGATGTATTTAGTTTTTCACGTTATCGCCTTTTTCTTTGCGATTATGGTGTGTCACGGCGAACTTGCTGCACAACGTCCACATAGCGCACATTTAACAACCTATTATCTCATCATGTCGTTTGCGGGAATGCTTGGCGGCATGTTTAACACCTTTGTTGCACCATTCGTTTTCAATGGCATTTACGAATATCCGTTGATGATTGTGGCGGCGTTGTTGTTGCGTCCAAGTTTGAAAAAATTATCATTACCTGAAATTGGAATGCAATTGATTGACCCGTTGTTATTGCTGGCAATTGGCGTAGGCATTTATCTCAACGTGTCGAACCTAACGAATTATTTCGATGGTGTAGTCATCAGTTTGTGTGTGTTGACGATTGCGGTTTATTTTTTGCGTCAGCGCGTTGTGGCGTATGCCGGTTTGATAGGCGTAATTATTTCAGCTGCGATGAGTTTGCACCACGCTGAAAGTCACACATTGATGCAAGAACGCACATTTTTTGGCGTGATGGCAGTGCGTGAAAGTGTGTTGACTGACGAAAAAGGACAGCCTGAAATCTATCACGAGTTATTTCACGGCACGACCAAACACGGCGCACAACGTTTGATTCCAACCGAAAGCAAAACGCCGCTCACTTATTACAGTCGCCCAAGTCCGATGGGGCAATTGTTTAAAACGTTTGATGCTCAAAATGAAAATTGGAATATCGGCGTGGTGGGTTTAGGTGCAGGCGCGTTGACGTGTTATGCAAAACCGTCGCAAACGTGGACGCTTTATGAAATTGACCCGCTTGTGGTTGATATTGCCAAAAATCCGGCCTATTTCACTTATCTAAGCCAATGTGCGCCGAATGCGGTTTCAGAAATTGGCGACGCGCGTTTATCGCTGCAAAATAAACCCGATGGCACATTTGATTTATTGATGATGGATGCGTTTAGTTCGGATGCTGTGCCGACGCATTTATTGACGCGCGAAGCGATTGAACTCTATTTCAAAAAGTTAAAACCGAATGGCATTTTGGCGTTTCATATTACGAATCGACATTTGTTGCTCAAAAAAGTCGTTTCGATTCATGCTGAACAAATGAAACTGGCGGCGTTAATTCAAGAATTCAAACCGCAAACCGACGCGCCATTGATTGTGGCAACGGATTGGGTGGTTTTGGCGAAAAATCCTGAAAACTTAAAACCGCTGCAAACCAGTCAAATCGGTTCATGGAAAAAAATGCCGCTGTATTTTGATATGCCTGCGTGGACGGATGATTTCACAAACATTGTGAGCATTTGGAAATGAAACTAAAAACGTTCGCCTTTTGTTTTCTATTTTTATCTGCGTGTGATTCGCAACTGAATAATCCCTATTCGGACAGCGACAGCACGCAATCTGTTTTATACGAATCTTTTAGCGAACGCCCCAAACATTTAGACCCTGTTTCGGCGTACAGCTCAAATGAATTTGCGATTATCGGGCAAGTTTATGAGCCGCCATTGCAATACCATTATTTGAAACGCCCTTATGAACTCACGCCGTTGTCAGCAGAAAAAATGCCGACCGTGCGTTATTTAAATACGAAAGGCGACGTTTTAAATCAGCCGAAAGACAACGATATTGCTTTCACCGATTACATTATCGACATTAAACAAAACGTGAATTATCAGCCACACCCAGCATTTGCAAAGGATTCGGCAGGGGAATTTGTTTATCACGCACTTTCACCTAAGCAAATTGCCGCCGTAAAAACGCTGACTGATTTCACTCAAACAGGCACGCGCGAACTCACTGCCGACGATTACGTTTATCAAATCAAACGGCTGGCGAATCCCAAACTGCAATCGCCGATTTCTGAAATGATGAAAAATTACATCGTCAATTTTGAAAAATTCGCAGACAAAGATTTTGGTGCAGAAGTCATCAATCGTTATCAATACAAAATTCGAATTAAAGGCAAATCACCACAATTTATTTTTTGGTTAGCGATGCCATTTTTCGCACCGATGCCGTGGGAAGCCGATGCGTTCTACGGTCAAGCTGGTTTGAGCGATAAAAACATTACGCTCGATTGGTTTCCGATTGGCACAGGCGCGTATTTTTTAGCCGAAAATAATCCAAATCGTCGGATGATTTTGCTGAAAAATCCGAATTTTCACGGTGAAACTTATCCGACCGAAGGCGAACCTGAAGACGTAAAAAATGGGTTGCTTGTTGATGCAGGAAAATCGTTGCCGTTCATCGATAAAGTCGTTTTCATGCTTGAAAAAGAAACGATTCCGTATTGGACAAAATTTTTACAAGGCTATTACGATTTGTCGGGGATTTCGTCAGACAGTTTTGACCAAGCGGTGCAATTTACCGGCAGTGGCGGTGTGGCATTGACACCGTCCATGCTTGAAAAA
Source organism: uncultured Pseudomonadota bacterium (assembly GCA_903848935.1). GTDB lineage: Bacteria > Pseudomonadota > Gammaproteobacteria > Methylococcales > Methylomonadaceae > UBA10906. Next base: position 8,345 of record CAINHO010000008.1, read on the forward strand.
GGCATTCAATTACAAACTTCTGTGACGCTTTCGGATTATTACCTCGGTTTTAATATGCAAGATTCAACGGTTGGTGGTTCAACGGAATCGGCTCGAAAATTACGCCAAGCGATTGCAATTGTGGTGGATTATGAAGAATACATTTCGATTTTCATGAATGGACGCGGTGTGCCAGCACAAGGTGTTTTGCCCGAAGGAATTTATGGTTTTGCCGACGGTGAAGCGAGCGTGAATTCCGAAGTCTATGATGTAAAAGCCCCCCTTTTTGAAGGGGGGTTGGGGGGATTTGCTTTAAAGCGTAAAAACATCCACGTCGCGCAACAACTCTTAGCCGAAGCAGGTTTTGAAAATGGCATCGATCCCAAAACAAAAGAAGCGTTAATTTTGTACTTTGACACCACTTCAACCAGCACCGACGACCGTCCTCGCATGAATTGGTATCGCAAACAGTTTGAAAAGTTGGGCATTAAACTCATTGTTCGCGCCACGGATTACAACCGTTTTCAAGAAAAACTCCGCACAGGCAACGCACAATTATTCTTTTTAGGTTGGAATGCGGATTATCCTGACCCCGAAAACTTTTTCTTTTTGCTTTACGGCGCACATTCCAAAGTGAAATTCGGTGGCGAAAATGCCAGTAATTATGAAAATCCAGAATTTGACCGCTTGTTTGAACAAATGCGAAACATGGACAATAGCCCCGCACGCTATGAAATCATTCAAAAAATGCAGCATATTTTGCAACACGACGCGCCGTGGGTGTTTGGTTTTCATCCCAAAAATTTCGCGCTGTATCATCAGTGGTATCACAATCTCAAACCGAATTTGATGGCGAATAATCAACTCAAATATGCGCGACTTGACGCGCAAACTCGTGAAAAGTTGCGCGAAAAATGGAATCGTCCGTTTGATTTGCAGTGATAGAATTTTAGTTTTACGCACCGCTTACGATACAGTGCCATTCTTTGATGATTAGTTAATCGGATTTTATGGATATTCAAAACTCGTTCAACAGCCAGATTCTGCAAGCCATGAAAACCTTGGTGGAAAGTAATTTGAATTTAACGGTTGGACAGCAACTCGCCGTAACCGTGACAGCGATTAACGCTACCGGTATTACGCTCAAATGGGGCGGACAAACGCTCACCGTCGAAAATCAAAATCAACGCGCCAATTTTACGCCGTATCTTGGGCAAAATGTGACACTGCAAGTCACTAAACTCACGCCAGAATTAGAATTTAAGTTGGTTGCACTCGATACCCAGCAATATGCCAGTACGCCGCCGAGTGCTGAAAAAATGAATGCGATGCGATTGACGCTGGCGACTGCGCCGTTAGTGAATCGAATTGACGAATCTTTGAAAAGTTTTGTATCGCACGCCCAAGGTCAACAACCGATTGAAGCCAAAATTGTCGGTTTAGTCGGCAATAAAATTCAGCTTCAATTATTCGTCGATGACCATCAAGGTTCGCCGAGTGGTGGCAAAAATATGTTAATCACGGTCGAACGGAATCAATTACAACTTTTACCCACACAAACCAATGAACCGTTAAAAGTCGGGCAAGCATTGACGTTGGCGATTACAAAAATTGGCGCGGTACCAGAATTCAAACAACTGCCATCGACTATGTTACCTGCTCAAATTCAGGAAGAAAAAATCGCCGCGTTTATGAAGCAACTTTTGCCACGGCATGAATCGCCGGCAGTTTTATTAAATCAATTACGCAGCGATTTACCGCAACTAGAAATTAAAAATGATTCGTTAGCAACAACGCTAAAACAAAATGCGGCGGCATTATTTGACCATTTACAGCCGAATGAACAATTGTTTAATCCACAAAAATTGAAACATTTGATTTATTCATCTGGGCTTTTTTTTGAAGCCAAAAATGCTGCAACAAATGTCTTAAAAGTTCCCGTTTCAATTTCAACGCCAGTTGCACAAACCTCTAAATCTGCTGTCGATTTAAAAATGCCGCTGTTGAACTTGTTACAGCACACCAGCGTCACGAATGAATTAAAACAACTGACTTCGACGTTATTACAAAACTTATTGAAACAAGAATCTGCACCAACGCCTGAAATAGCGCAATTGATTGACCAAAACGAAGGCGAACTGCACGCTCAATTGCTACAACTGACGCGCTCTGAAAGTATTCCACAATCGTTAAAAACACTCATTGCTGAGATTTTGCCGAATCTGAAAGCCAGTAACTCGCCACCGTTAGACATTATTCCTGCGCCGCTCGATGAACCGGTAACGACGGATTTTAAAAATGATTTATTTGAATTGATGCACACACTCAAACAAGGTATCGCACAACAAAATGAATTGGCGTTGACTGACACGCAAGTGAACGGTTTACAACAATTACAAACTAAAACCGAAAATGCGTTGGCGAAAGTCGTGATTGATCAGTTGCATTCGTTGCCAAAAGACGATGGCGGCAAACAAGTGTGGGCATTTGAATTACCTTTTTTGATGGCAAATCAGGCGGAAACATTAAAAATGGAAATTCAACGCGATAAAGCGAATCAATCGACAGAAGCGCAAGCACAACATTGGTCAGTAAATTTAACGCTCACGCCACCAAAGTTGGGCGAAGTGCAATGCGTGATTTCGTATCAAAATGGTGTGGTGAATACTTATTTTAAAAACCAAGAACCGCAAACCACAGCGTTGATTAGTCAGCATCTTGAAGCGTTGAAACAGCAATTACAGAAGGTTGGCTTAATGACTGGATTGATGAGCGCACATAACAATTTTCAACCCATGAAATCCGCATATTCTGTAGACGTGAAATCTTTTTTGAATGAAACGGTGTGATGAGTTTTTAGCTTGTAACGTCATTCTCAGCATCCTAATGCTAAACGCACTAATGTTAGCTGTTCGGCAGGTTCTAACGTTTGATTGATTTGTGGTTTGAGCGACAAATCCACACCGTCAATATGACGAAAATACCAACCAATATGTTTTCGTGCGATTCGCACGCCAGCACCTACGCCATAAAATGAATACAGATTTTCTAAATGTAGCGTGAGGACGCGATAAATTTCGTTTATCGTTGGCAATTCGAGCAACTCACCGTGCGTTAAGAAATGTGAAATTTGGGCAAATAACCACGGATTACCTTGCGCGGCACGTCCAATCATAATGGCATCTACGCCTGTTTCGTCCAAAACAAAACGGGCTTTTTGTGGCGAATCAATATCACCATTAGCGATAACTGGAATGTTTACGGCTTGTTTGACGAGTTTAATCGTTTCGTATTCAGCAAAACCTTCAAATTTACAAGCCCGTGTGCGACCATGAATTGTCAGTGCAGCAATACCAGCGTCTTCGGCAATTTTGGCAATCGTGAGTGCGTTACGATTTTCACAATCCCAGCCCGTACGGATTTTTAACGTCACGGGAACATCGACCGCATTCACCACGGCTTCAAGGATTTGTTTCACCAAAACTTCGTCACGCAATAACGCTGAACCCGCCGCGACTGAACAGACTTTTTTTGCTGGACAACCCATGTTGATGTCAATAATTTGTGCGCCATTTTCAACATTAAAACGCGCCGCTTCGGCTAAATCGTATGGGTTTGTACCGAGAATTTGCACCGAACGCAAACCGCTATTTTCATGGTGTTCAGCGCGTAACAAGGTGCGTGGGTGATGGCGTAAGATAGGATTTGACGCGACCATTTCAGAAACCGTTAAACCTGCACCGAATTGGGTGCAAATTTCTCGAAATGGCGCGTCGGTAATTCCCGCCATTGGCGCGAGAATTAAATTATTGGAAAGTTGGTGATGGGCAATTTGCACGTTTTTTCAATTACACTTCAATCTTTTTTAACGGCTTCGTCTTCATTCCAAATCGGATTGTTCAAATCGTCTGGATGTAATTTCGCCGCATCAGCTGGATAAATATGCCAAAACGATTTGTCGATTGCCGCATTGTTGTAACTTTCTTTTGTAGCGTGTGTGAACGGACACCAGAAATTTTCGACCAATTTTACTAAGTACGAATGCCATTCAAACAACGCAACGCTGACGGGGCAATACCAAGAACAATTCAAAATCCAAAACAATTTTGATTGCGAGGTACTTAACGCAAATGAACCGTCCATTTTAATTTGGTTTTTCAAATCGTAACGGTGACTTTCTTTGGCAGGTAAATAATCACGCAACGTTTTAACGTCTTTCGCGCCCATCATCAGCAAATGCCAATACGACCAATACGCGCTAAGAAAAATAAACGGCAATGTGATAATCGGTAAATAAATCATTACCATACCAATCGCACGTTTCCACACAGGAACGTTTTTATAATGTTTGCCGATATGTACACGACTGCAATTTTCGCAGGCTTTTTTCATGAGTTTTCCTTTTTAAGGTGTAATAAATTCTTATTTTTTGTGACCATTTAAACGTATCCAATCTTCTTGTTGAACTCGTGGTGCGAAATCGATTTGTGGCGCATAGGCTTTAATCACGGAATCGGCTTGTTCAGCTAAAATTCCCGATAAAACTAAATCGCCATTTTCGATAACTAACGCGCCAATCGATGAAGACAAATCAATCAGTGGTTTCGCCAAAATGTTTGCCAAAACTACGTCTGCTTGAAACGGTTTGAAATCTTCAGGTAAATAACAGTGAATTTTATCGGCAACGTTATTTTTCAAAGCGTTATCGTGGGTTGCGGTGAGAGCTTGTGGGTCGATGTCAACCGCGTGAGCCACTTTTGCACCGAGTAAAATTGCTGCGACCGCCAAAATTCCCGAACCACACCCGTAATCAATCACCGTTTTGCCAGTTAAATCATTGCTCGCCAACCATTCTAAACATAACGCAGTCGTTGGATGTGTCCCCGTGCCAAATGCTAAACCTGGATCGAGCGTTAAACAAACAGTACCTTCTTCGCGTTGTTCTTGGTCGGTCGGGCAAACCCACAAACGATTCGCAAACTTCATCGGATGATAAAATTCCATCCATGCCCGTTCCCAAGCTTGATCTTCAATAAATTCGTATTTCCACGTTTCAGAAATTGTTTTGAATTTTCGGTTCATTTCCGTTTTAACCATTTCGGGTTCAACGTCCAATTCAAACAGCGCAACCACTTCGGTATTTGTCCAAATTTTAGTTTCACCGATGCGTGGTTCATAAACGGGTTCGTCTTCTGCATCCATATAAGTCACAGAGACTGCGCCTAAATGAGTGAAATGTTTTGCGACTTTCGGCGCGGATTTTTCAGTAGTTGTTACAGTGAGTTGATGCCAAGACATTGAGTAAAGTGGGGGAAGTGAGGAATTAGGTGGACGTGAATGTATTCACGCTGTTAGATTTAAAAGCGCGAATGAATTCGCGCCTACCATTTTTAATAAATACCCAGTTTTTTCTCTAAATAATGGATATTTTGTCCACCGACAGCAAACGCGCTATCCGTCATAATGTCATGTTGCAACGGAATGTTGGTTTTAATACCGTCGATAATAATTTCATTCAACGCTGTTTTCATTCTAGCAATTGCACTTTCGCGTGTTTCACCGTGTGCAATCAATTTGCCAATCATTGAATCATAATACGGTGGCACTTTGTAACCATTATAAATATGCGTTTCACACCGAATTCCAGGGCCACCTGGCATGTGAAATTGTTCAATTGTGCCAGGACAAGGCATAAATGTTTTTGGATCTTCAGCATTTAAACGGCATTCAATCGCATGACCTTGGATTTTAACTTGGTCTTGCGTTATCGATAACTTTTCACCTGCCGCAATCCGCAATTGTTCTTTCACAATGTCAAACCCCGTCACCATTTCAGTCACTGGATGTTCAACTTGCACGCGCGTATTCATTTCGATGAAAAAGAACTCGCCTTTTTCATACAAAAACTCAAACGTCCCAGCTCCTCGATAACCAATATCAATGCAGGCTTTTGCACAACGCTCACCAATAAATTTACGTTGTTCTTCGGTAATGCCAGGTGCGGGAGCTTCTTCGACGACTTTTTGATGACGACGCTGCATGGAACAATCACGCTCACCCAAATGAATTGCGTTACCGTGCGAATCCGCCATCACTTGAAATTCAATATGACGCGGATCTTCTAAGAATTTTTCCATGTAAACAGTAGGATTTCCAAACGCATTTCCTGCTTCAGCTTTCGTCATCGCAATCGCGTTGAGTAATGCAGCTTCGGTATGAACGGTACGCATTCCTCGACCACCACCACCACCCGCCGCCTTAATAATCACGGGATAACCCACTTCTTGCGCGAGTTTTAAATTGGTTTTTGGATCATCAGAAAGTGGGTCGTTATTTCCTGGAACACACGGAATTCCTGCGGCAAGCATCGCTTTTTTGGCTGAAATTTTATCGCCCATCATACGAATCGTTTCTGCTTTTGGGCCAATAAATACAAAACCACTTTGCTCGACTTTTTCGGCAAAATCAGCATTTTCAGACAAAAAACCATAACCCGGATGAATCGCTTCTGCGTCAGTTACCTCGGCCGCGCTGATAATTGCGGGAATGTTTAAATAACTATCCGCCGATGCTGCTGGCCCGATACATACCGATTCATCCGCTAAACGAACGTGTTTCAAATCACGATCCGCTTCTGAATATACAGCCACAACTTTAATGCCTAATTCACGACACGCGCGTAACACCCGCAACGCGATTTCACCGCGATTAGCAATGACAATTTTATCAAACATAACGCGCCGCCTTATTCAATGACAAACAACGGTTGACCGTATTCCACGGGTTCAGCGTTCTCAACCAAAATTTGCGTGACGACACCACTTTGGTCAGATTCAATTTGATTCAAAATTTTCATGGCTTCGATAATGCACAAAGTGTCACCCGCTTGCACCGTTTGTCCGATTTGAACAAACGATTTACTGCCTGGTGAGGCAGAACGATAAAACGTGCCGACCATCGGTGATTTAACGATGTGACCTTTAATTTCAGGTTTTGCTACGGGTGCAGATTCGCCCAGTGTAATAACTGAAGTAGTGGGGGCATTCGCATAAGTTATCGGCGTAACCGCTGTATAACGATTGATGCGAATGGATTCTTCACCTTCTTTAATTTCTATTTCAGCGATGTCTGAGGCTTGAATAATCTCAATGAGTTTTTTTATTTTTCTAATATCCATGATTTTAAGGTCTCTCGGTTAATAATTGGTGAGCAGCTTGTAACGCTAATTCATAGCCCATTGCGCCTAATCCGCAAATTACGCCTTGCGCGATGTCGGAAAAATAGGAGTGTTTTCGGAACGGTTCGCGGGCATGAACGTTCGATAAATGGACTTCAATAAAAGGGATTTTTGTCGCCAATAATGCGTCACGCAACGCAACGCTAGTATGCGTAAATGCAGCAGGATTGATGATAATGAAATCGACCCGATTGGCATACGCCACATGAATTAGTTCGATGAGTTCGTGTTCCGCGTTACTTTGGTAAAACGTCAGCGAATGCTGTAATTTGTGCGCTTCTTGTTCAAGCGTGTATTGAATATCTGCAAGGGTTTTATTGCCGTAATGACTGGGTTCGCGTACTCCCAACAAGTTCAAATTCGGACCATTTAAAACAGTAATTATCGCCATTACACTCTAGTTTCGGTAAGCAGTTAAAAAACAAGCTAATTTTACCGTGTTGTTACGGTTTGTCCAGTTTAAGCACGAAATGTGTTTAACTTCACGGATATTGGCAAACTTTGCAACTTAATCAAATTTGATTCGCTTCGCCAAATCCTCAAAATCCGCTTGTTCCGAATAAGGAAAAACGCCTAATAAAGGTATTTTTAAACGCGCCACCAAACTCTCAATCGTCAAATCGACACAAAAAAAATTTGCGGCATTACAAACGGCAATCCAACCGGCACAATTCAAACCTGAATGTTGAATCGCTTCAACAGTGAGAAGCGCGTGATTGATACAACCTAGTTTAATTGCCACCACCAAAATGATCGGCACGTTTAGTTTTCGAGCTAAATCCGCAATCGTTTCATTATCGTTTAGTGGCGCGTACCAACCACCCGCACCTTCGACAACAACTACATCAGCTAAATTTTGCAACGTTTGAAAATTGGCAAAAATTTTTTCTAAATCAACTGGATTTTCTTTACCCGTTAAATGTGGCGAAATCGGCAATTCGTAAGCGTAAGGATTTAAAAGTGAATAATCGACAAACTGTGAACCCATTTTTTGAATTGCTAAAGCATCGCTGTTTCGCCATTCACCGTCGATTTTTTCACAACCTGAAGCCACGGGTTTCATGCCGACAACTGACAAATTTTGCTGTTTAAAATAGGTCATCAACGCTAACGTTGCTGATGTTTTACCAACGTTTGTGTCTGTACCAGTGATGAAATAAGTACGTTTCATGAATTCAAAAAATCTTCGGCAGATGTGATTGTTAAATCAAAGGATGTATTCTCTAAAAATTTATAAAATTCATTATCGATAACGCCTTGTTTGGTTAATTCAGTAATGGCTGTTTCTGAAACAATCTCGCAGGATTTAACCAACACTAATTCATACGAATCTATTTTGATGGTCAGCCATGCGGCTAAACTATCCGAAGTTACATCCCAAGTCGCGGGGAGTTCGGGTGTTTTCAAATTTTTTATTTTCGGCAACCAAATAACGAAACGATGCTTTTTTATTTCTGAAACAGACGATGCTGTCACAAATTCAGGCTGTAAGTTTTGACACATGATTGCCGTTTGTTCCATCGCTAAAATTGCCATTTCATGCGCGGTAACGTCGTCGAATTGCCATTTTTTTTGTGCGGTGCGAACCTGATTGGCAAACGCACCACCGCCACAAACCACAACGGTTGGTACATTTGATTTCACAATATGTTTTAGACAAGTAAACATTTGTCCCGTCTCAAGTAAACTGCCGCCTAATTTTATGACTCTCATTTCTTTAACAACGTCGGCATTATTCAAACCTCCCAAAAAATCAAAATCCCAACATCTACAAAGCCAAATCAATCAACAAAATAAAAACGTGAAATTATTTCCCATTTCGAATTAGACGAACCCTGAAGTCGTCACCCTTAACGGTGTGAACAGCATTGCCGTAACTAAACGTGACAATCCATCCATAATAATTACTGCCAACGTATGGAGAAGAAGACCAAAACAAAGAATCTGCCGTATTAGGAAAATAGGTGGTATTTATTGTTGGGCTATCGTTGATAGTATTTTCAGGACAAATATCATGCACGCTATTGTCATCGTCGTCATCACTGTTGGCATTCTCATATAGCCCAGATGAACAAATAACTAAACTACTCAATTCTCCCACCGTGGGTAATCGCCAATCATTTGCACCACATAATGTTTTAGCATTCACATCATGTGCGAAGTTAGACGTATTTATTCCATCGTCATTATTGTTTGCGTATGTTTTATTCCAATCACGCAACCCGCCATCACTCGTTTTAACCTCCCAAATTAAGCCCGTTTTATTGTCTTTTGTGCAAGCCCAATCCGTTGGATTTGATCCAAGTATTGCACTATCTGGCAATTCAGAACCATTGTTATCGATTTTTGTGTAGCCTGTTGTTTTGACAAGTGGTGTAGCACTTTTGATAGGGGCTGAATTTGAAACGCTAATGATTTTAGAAATGGACGTGCTTTTTAGAGCGGGTACGCCTTTATCTGTAGCAACGGCACTCCAACTAAATGAATTTGCAGTTGTATAAGTATGACTAAAGACTAAACCTTTGCTATCCGTTGCGGTTAATGTATCGGGTGCTGTACTGTCGCCCCAATTCATTGTAATTGAACTTAGATTTGCATCGACATCTTTTGCGTTCAATGTGATGGTGTATTTTTGATTTGCTATAGCTGTAGTGTCAGAACTAACCAATGTTAATGTTGGTGCATGATTTATGGGAACAGAACTTTTAACGCTATAAGTCCCATTTTTTATGACACTCTGCAAAACATTTTTCGCATCATAAATCCCAACTGCGTAAGTCTGTGAACCCGTTGTAAAAATCGCACGGGATAATGAATAACTGTTTTTTGTGCCTGTCATGACTTCAGCACCTTTGCCCAAATCTATTTTGACTTTATTGCCAGTCGTTAACGGCACATTTAACGTCGCCGTAAATTTAAACATCGTTCCCGCAGGTGCAGAAGTTGGCGTGACGCTAATTTGCATGATAGTTGTTTTTGTGACGGTGGCTGCTTGTACATTGCCAACAACCGCAAGTAAAAGTCCAAATGTGTAAAGATGATGTTTCATGTTTTGCCCTTTTCATACGTTAAAAAATTTATTTTTGAAACCGCTTTAAAACTTGAAACATTGCCGCTGCTTTGTCGAAACTTTCTTGATATTCGTCTTCGACTTTTGAATCATTCACAATGCCACCGCCCGCCCAAAACCGAATCGTATCGTGCGATTGAACCAAGGTGCGAATGGCGATATTGGTATCCATGTTGCCATTAAAATCGATGTAACCAATCGCGCCACAATAAACCCCGCGCCGATTCGGTTCGAGTTCTTCAATTACTTGCATGGCACGAATTTTCGGTGCGCCTGTAATCGACCCCCCTGGAAAACAATGTTGCAACAAATCGAGCGCGTGATGATTTGCCGCCAATTCGCCTGTCACGGTGCTAACCAAATGATGCACGGTGCTATAACTTTCGATTTCAAACAACTTCGGCACACGCACTTTTTGACACACTTTGCTAATGTCGTTCCGCAATAAATCGACAATCATCACGTTTTCAGCACGGTCTTTGGGGCTGGTTTTTAAATCCAAAATTTGCGCGTCATTTTCGACTGAATCAGTTTTGCGCGGACGAGTACCTTTAATCGGTTTGGTTTCGACGATTCGACCTGTTAATTTCAAAAAACGTTCGGGCGAGGAACTCAAAATTTTCACGTCGTGGAAATTCAAATAGGCGCTAAACGGCGCGGCGTTGATTTCGCGCAAGGCTTCGTAGGCTTTCCAAGTATTGCCTTCGCAGTTTGCCGAAAAACGCTGCGTTAAATTTACTTGGTAACAATCGCCTTCTTTGAGGTAATGTTTAATTTTTTGAAAGGCTTGCGCGTAACCGTCTTGCGAAAAATTGGCTTTGATTTCGCTGGTGATAGAAAAAGGCGTGTTGTTATCCGTGGTTTGTAAACCGCTTAAATAATCCAACATTTCGTCAAATTTCGTTTCATCGTAAGTCAGTAAATAATTTTTTTTAGTTTCATGGTCAACAATCATCGCCCAGTCATAAATTCCCACCATCATTTCGGGAATCGCTTCAGCATCTTCGGCACGACTCGGTAAATTTTCCAAACGCCGCGCCAAATCATAAGAAAAATAACCGATTGCGCCGCCCACAAACGGCAAATCAAACTCGTTAAAATGGCTGACATCAAACATTTCGCCATAGCGCGTCAATTCGCTTTTGAGTAAATCAAATGGATTTTCATTGGAAATGATAACTTCGGTTTTCGTGGTAATGGTCGTGGTATCGCCGTGCGTGACTAAAGTGCAAATCGGATTTGCCGCGATAATGTCATAACGACCTTGGGTGCTGCGAGGATAACCGCTATCTAAAAATATAGCCCATTCACTTGCAGCGAACGGTGCAAACAGCAAATCACTGTCTGAAAAATAAGGAAAAGAATAAAGAGCCGCATTTAATGACATAACAATTAGCGACTGAAAAATTGACCGAATGCTCGACTGCCTGAGCCAGTTTTGATGGTTTCGACGACTTCGAGTGTGTTTGCGTCAATGACGGAAACCGTGTTGTCGAACCAGTTTGCAACGTAGACGTGAACATCATCCGAATGCGTTGAAATGCCTTCGGGTTTATCGCCGACGGTAATTTCTGAAATGACTTTTAAGGTTTTAGCATCGATGACAGAAACGTTGCCGTCTTCTTGATTCGTGACAAAAAGTAACGTGTCATTTTTTGCCAATGCCACGGTATACGGCATTTTTTTCACTTTAATCGTTGAAATTAAGTGCATCGTTTTGGTGTCTAAAACGCTGACATCGTTACTTTGAACATTCGCCACATAAAGCCGTTCATTTTTAACATCTAACGTTAAACCAAACGGATGCTGTCCAACGGGCGTAACATTTCGAGTTTGTAAAGTTTTTAAATCAATTTGCGAAACCGAATTACTGATGCGATTTGCAACATACAAAAAGTGATTATCCGAACTCGCCATTAAACCAGAAGGCGACTTTTCAACTTCAATTGTCGCCAAAATCTGCAATGTTTTCGTATCGATTACGCTAACGTTATTTTCATACCAATCGGCAACATACAAACGTTGATTATCAGGTGAAACTGCAATCCCTAATGCGCCTTCACTGAGTTTAATTGTCGCAACAACAGCATTTTTTTGCGTATCAATTACCGCCACGCCTTTCGCTTCGGGTGTAGAAACATAAACGCGCTCACCATTCGGCGAAACCGCGACACCAGCGGGTTTGCCTTGCACGGAAATCGTATTTTGAATGGTATTTGTTTTTGAATCGATGACCGAAACACTATCATCGAGCTGATTTGTGATATACGCGAATGGCGCAGCGTGAACGGGAGAATATAAAAAAACGGCAGCGACTCCCATCGCTACCGTCAATTTTGAGATTTTTAACACTTATTTTTCAGCCAACGTTTTCAAATTCGCCAAACCTTCTTTTAATACCGCTGTCACGGCTGTTTTTGCTGCTTCTTCGTTCATTTCAGCTGGTGGATTGTTGTTCATATAAGCGCGGTAATAACCTGTTTTCCATGACACAACGGTTGCGCCATTTTTCGCTTCAACTTCAATACTTGCCGCGTAATTGTCCACAGGGAATACAGGTACTTTTTCTTCTACGCCAGAATGTACGATGGTGTGTGTGGTGCTAATGTCAGTAATTTTGTAAGCGTAAGACATTTTTGCTGCGTCGTATTTTTTCAATTCTTCGGTAATCGTGCCACCATTTTTCAATGTCAATGTGCGTGACGCGCCTTTTTCGTTACCGCCTGTTGCAGTAACGCCTTTGATTGCTGGTAACCACGACAAATCGTTATATTCTTTAATAATGTTCCACACTTTTTCAGCAGGTGCATTGATGGTGATTTCTTCATCAAGTTTTTGACGAACCGGCCCGTGTGCGCTGGCAATAGACGTGAATGCAAATGCGCCAAGTGACAGCAAAAGGGTTAATTTTTTCATTGTGGATTTTTCCTAAAAGTAAAAGTGTAATGGTAGGGGGTAATTATATGCGAATTTTAGCGACGCGCCACGATACAAATCACGTCAAACGTCGCCACGATTTCGCCCGATTCAGTGCGTGGATAATTCGCTATCATGGTTTGGAGTGATTTTTTGGACGTTAAATTTTTGCGACGTTGCGAATTTACATTGTGTGCGCCGATGTGTTTTAACTCACGCATCAAATCCAAAACTGAATCGTAACGCGAAATATAAGATTGGTTTTTAATTTCAATCGACACAAACCCCGCGTTTTCTAACGCAAATTGCAATTGTGGTGCGGTGTAAAAATCATTAACGTGGGCAAAATCATCAACATTTGTCCACGCAGTCTTTAATTCGTGTAACGTGTTTGAACTAAAGGTGCTAAAAACCAACTCGCCACCTTTTACTAAAACACGCTGCAATTCTTTTAACGCTTGATCAATTGGCAAACACCATTGCAATGCTAAATTTGAAAAAATCGTGTCGATACTTTCAGTTGAAAACGGCAACTGTTCGGCATCGGCACAAACGTAATTTATCGAATCACGCAATTTTTCACGAGTCATTTGCAACATCGGCAACGCCAAATCTACCGCAATCAAATTTTTGCAATGCGGCAATAACGCTTGTGTTAAAAATCCTGTTCCACAACCCAAATCAATAACGTTTCCCGTCAAATTTTGCGGCAAAAACGCTCGCAACAAATCACGTCCAACATTCCGCTGTAATTCGGCAACACTATCGTAAGTTTGCGAGGCGTTGCCAAACGATTGTTTGATTTTAGTTTTATCTAATGCCATCGAGAAAAGCGTGAATTGCATTTAAACAATTTTTAGATTGCGTAACAAAAGGAATGTGAGTGGCATTTTTTAAAACGGTGAGGTGTAAATTCGGTTGTAACGTTTGCATTTGTTGACCAACTTCAACAGGAATAAGAGCGTCGTTATCACTTAAAATCGCGGCAATTGGACACTTCAAATTCGTCAAAAATGCTCGCAAATCGCTCGTTTTCAGCAACGTCAAACTGGTTTCTAAATCAGATAATTCTGGAGCAGGTTTTAAAGCAAAACGGGCTTTTACGTCTTTCAAAAACGCTAGCGAACCTTGCAATTGCAATGCTAAAAATCGTTGCAATGTCGTGACTGGATTTGCGTGTAATTGTTCAGTGAAAGCGTCGAAGGTTTCAACAGGCATTCCCGCCCAATTTTTTTGGGCAACAAAACACGGATTTGCCGCCATTAAAATTACACCTTGAACACGATTGGAATAACGAGCGGCAATGTCCAACGCTACCGTTCCGCCTAACGACCAGCCCAATACATAAAAGGGTTCGTCATCTAACGTGGCAACAATCTCATCGCTGATTGCTTCCAAATTATCGTGCCACGGTAAATCAATCAGCGTCACGCGATAATGTGGCGAAAGTTGTGCGGCAAAATCGCCCCACAATCCACTGTGCATTGCCCAACCGTGCAATAAAACCAAATGCTTCACGGCGGATTATTTCGCCTGACTGTCTAAATAATCTTCATAATTACCGTTGAAATCGATAATGCCGTGCGCGGTGATTTCAATAATGTGCGTCGCCAATGACGATACAAATTCACGGTCATGACTAACAAAAATCAACGTACCAGGATATTGTTCCAATGCGGTATTTAACGATTCAATCGATTCCATATCCAAATGGTTCGTCGGTTCGTCCATCACCATAACGTTTTGTTTTTGCAGCATCAATTTACCAAATAGCATCCGTCCTTGCTCACCACCCGAAAGGACTTTCACCGATTTGTTAATGTCATCTTGCGAAAACAACAAACGTCCTAAAACAGCTCGAATGGCTTGATCGTCATCACTTTCTTTGCGCCATTGCGACATCCACTCAATCAGCGTGATGTTTTCGGCAAAATCAGAAGCATGATCTTGGGCAAAATAACTCACTTCGGCATTTTCAGCCCATTTCACATGACCCGTGTCGGGCAGAAATTCGCCGACTAACGTTTTTAATAACGTCGTTTTACCAATCCCGTTCGCGCCAATTACGGCAACGCGCTCACCTGCCGCAATCATTAAATTCAATTTTTTGAATAACGGTTCACCACCATAACCTTTGCTGACGCTTTCTAATTCAACAGCTAAACGGTGCAATTTTTTGGTTTCGTCAAAACGGATAAATGGATTCACACGACTCGATAATTTCACCTCGTCGAGTTGAATTTTATCTAATTGTTTGGCGCGTGAAGTCGCTTGTTTGGCTTTTGAAGCATTGGCGGAAAAACGTCTAACGAACGCTTGTAATTCCACAATTTGAGTTTTCTTTTTGGCATTTCCTGCAAGCAAACGTTCACGAACTTCCATTGATGCCACCATGTAATCGTCATAATTACCTGGATAAACACGCAATTCGCCATAATCCATATCGGCAACATGGGTGCAAACGCTGTTTAGAAAATGTCGATCGTGCGAAATAATCACCATCGTACAATCACGGTTATTCAACATATCTTCGAGCCAGCGAATCGTGTTGATGTCCAAGTTGTTTGTTGGTTCGTCAAGCAACAGAATATCGGGATTTGAAAACAACGCTTGAGCAAGTAAGACCCGCAATTTCCAACCGGGTGCAACGGCACTCATCAAGCCAAAATGTTGCTCAACAGGAATGTCCAAACCAAGCAATAATTCACCCGCGCGAGATTCGGCAGTGTAGCCATTATATTCAGCAAACACAGTTTCTAATTCTGCCGCGTGCATATAATCGTCTTCGGAGGCTTCCAAATTGGCGTAAATCGAATCACGCTCAAACATTGCTGCCCACATTTCTTTATGTCCCATCAGCACTACGTCGATGACACGGTAATCTTCAAAGGCAAATTGGTCTTGACGTAAATTACCGAGGCGTTCATTCGGCGAAATGCTGACGTTGCCCGCAGACGGTTCTAAATCGCCGCTGAGAATTTTCATAAATGTGGATTTTCCACAGCCGTTTGCGCCAATTAAACCGTAGCGATTACCGTCGCCAAATTTAACAGAAATGTTTTCAAACAAAGGCTTTGCGCCAAATTGCATGGTGATATTTGCGGTAGAAATCAAAATGGTTTTCCTAAAAACGAAGTGAGAAAGTTGGGATTAAAATTAAACGAACGAACAAATGTAATCGGTAGCTTGGTGAACGCGCATGGTGAATTGTGAATTTTCGGGAACGTTGAAAGCTTCGCCGCCTTTAATTGGTTTCCAATCTTCATTCGGCAATAAAACGTCTAATTCTCCGCTTTGGATTTCCATAATTTCAGATACGCCGACGTTAAAAACGTATTCGCCCACCTGCATAAAACCAAGCGTTTTAGTTGTACCGTCGGCAAATTTCACGGTACGACTAGACACGTTGCCATCAAAATAAACGTTGGCTTTTTTAACGACGGTGACATTGGTAAATTCTGACATGAGTTTTTCCTTTGATTATGTATGTAAATTTAAGATTTTTCGGGAACGTAAATAATTTTTTGTCCCGGATACGTTGAGCGAATGTTATCGAGCGCGTGTTGCGTTAATTCCGCGCCTTGTTTGATTAAAATTGCGCCATATTGATCACACAAATCACCCAACTCTAATTTTCCTGGTGACAAATAAACGATTTTGTACAAATGCAATTCGTTGTTTTCAACCGGTAAATAAAACACGGGATTACGCTGCAACAATGACAAAAAAACCTTGACCAATTCAGGATCAAGCTCTGCACCGCTCGCCGTGTAAGTAAAGTAATGAATAATATCTTCTGGCACAGAGCGTTCTTCGCCGAACATTTCGCCAATCATCATCGCATCGTACAAATCCGCAACCGCCATAATTCGTGCAGCAAGCGAAATTTCGTTGCCTTTCAATTTGTCGGGATAACCTTCGCCGTTAAATTTTTCGTGATGGTGGCGTACCGTTTCTAAAATTTCAGCATCTGTAATCACTTTCGAGAGCAAATGCTCGCCTTCAATGACATGACGATGAATCAAATCCACATCTTTATGCAGCGTCATATCACGCGAAATCTGTTCAAAATCAACATCTAGTTTTAAAAAGCCAATGTCGTGAACCAATCCACTCAAAAAAATACGCCGCTTAAATTCGGGAGATTGATTAAGCGCTTTTGCTAACTCGAAGGCATAACACGCGACACGTTTGCTGTGCAGCCCGAGTTTTAACGCCGATTTGTGTTGTGCCAAAAGTAAAATTTCTAACAATCCGTTATTTATCATAATGAATACACCTAAATCCGATGAATGAAATTATTTTTACAAACGGACGAACGTATGATTATGGCAAGTGGGACAAGGTGGAATGCGGCTAGCAGCTTTAAATGCGATTTCTTTACCGCAATCATCACAAAGAAACGTGCCTGCAATCGTGATGTCACCGCTTTTATATTTATGTGTTTCAGCGAGTAATTCCAGTTTTGCCAACTCAATGCGTGTTTTATCGGCAACGCTTAAAAACGCATCCCACGTTAAGTTTTCCACCAATTCAATGTCGAATTTCAGCCATTCGGTCAATGAATCATTATCGTGTGCAGGCAACAATGCAGCGGCATGTTCCACGTCACGTTTGACTTGTGTTGAAACGTGTTCTAATTCTTCAGTTGTTAAATCGCTGCTTTCATTTATTTTTTCTTTAGAAATTTCAAAGGCATCGGTGAAGGAATTTAGCGTATCTTCCATCGTTTCATGCAAATGGTGCATGAATTCACTGTAAGCCGTAATCAATTTTTCTGTGTTCATAAAAGTCCTTTCAAAGGGTAATTAACGTTGCTGCTATTCTAACCGGTTTGGCTAAAAAAAGAGCAATGCTGCTAAATAAAAAGGTTCTGTTTAATCATTATTTGAAATAATCTCACCGCGATAATGGCTGCATTTGCAATGTATTTGACCAATAATGACACCGGCAAGCCTGTTTTCAATTTGAAGTTGATTGGGCGTAATTGGCTTGTGGAACGCCGTGTGCGGAACATTTTGCCACGAAACCTGGAAATTAGGATGCAAAACAAATGAGGATTAGTTTTTAAAATGTCTATATTTCAACTACATACACAACTGCAACAAGATTGTTTTTTAATCGGCAAATTCGAGTTATGCCAAGTCTTGCTCGTGAATGACAGCCAATTCCCATGGTTTATTCTCGTGCCGCAACGAGAAAATATCCGTGAAATTTATCAACTCACCACCGAAGATCAAATCACGTTAATTCAAGAATCGAGTTATTTGGCAGAGAAGTTAGCTGAAATTTTTAATGCGGATAAGTTAAATATCGGGGCGATTGGAAATATCGTGCCGCAATTACATTTGCATCATGTGGTGCGCTATCAAACCGATAAAGCGTGGTCGGCACCGATTTGGGGGAAATTTGCTGCTGTTCCCTATACTGAACAGCAGCGATTGGACTTGTTGGTACGTCTAACGCCGCTGGACTTATTGCAATAAAAATTCAGTAAAAAATGCGTCTTTAAAACCCGCACTCGGCAAATGAGAATAATCCTTTGCCTTATTCTTTTTGTGCGGGTCGGGTGTTGTGACGGGAACTTCTTCAGGTTCTTCTACACCTTCCGCCTTATCGATCGTTTTATGAATGACATCTATGGATTCTTGGCGCAAGGCTTCGCGCTGTTCCATGGTTTGTAAACTATCCATCGAACGATCACTAAATAGCATAATCAATTCGTGTTTTAACGCAGGCATGTGTTTTTTAATCGCCGCTTCGGTTGGCGCACCATCAATTAACAGCTGTACGTTAATGGATAAATACTTTTTAGGTTCAAGTAAATTAACAACAAACTTCGGTGTAATCTCCAAATAGGTTGGCCCTCCTTTTGATTCACCTTCGCCACCGCCTCCATGCTCTTCGGCAAGCGCGAAAGCTGGCATCAATAAAAAGCTAAATAACAGAAGAAATAAACGCATAAAACACTCCAAAAATTCAAAAATAGTGACTCAAGTATAAACTAAATAGCCTAATCGTTTTATCGGTAATTCGCCGCGTTATCATCCTCATAAATCCCACTCAATTTACGTTTAAATTCGTCGGTAATTGACCCTGCATCTTGACGACTTTTTACGACACGCGGCGTAATCAAAACAACAAGTTCTATTTTATTGCCTTCTTTATCCGTATTACCAAACAATGAACCCAAAACAGGAATGTTATGCAGAAACGGTATTCCACCTGTACCATTCGTATTTTTGTCTTTAATTAAACCACCTAAAACGATTGATTCACCACTTTGAACTACAACCGAGCTGTCAATTTCTCGTGTTGAAATTCTTGGATTTACTTCACCATTGACAAGACCTGGCGCAACATCTTCTACGCTTTGTGTAACATCCATCATGACTAAACCGTTGGCATTAACTCGTGGTTTAATTTTGAGTTTTACACCTGTTTTACGTTGTTGGTTTTGCGTTAAAGCCGTAGTACCTGTGCTTCCAGAACCTGTCATACCTGGAATTCCCACTGTTCCTGTTGATAATGAAATTTCATCACCCACTTGAATACTCGCTTCCTGATTGTTGAGCACCATTAGTGATGGTGATGAAATAACATTGACGTTATTGATGCTTGCTTGAGCATTCAAAACTGCACCAATATCACTGGATTTACTTAAAAAAGAATAACCAAATCCACCTGTTGCTGCGGTAGCCGCAGCCTTAGCGATGCTGTCTGTTGAAAGCGCACCTAATCCGTTGCTATTGGCAGAGTTCGTGCCGCCACTGTTGTGATTAAAATACCACTGAATGCCGTATTTCAAATTGTCGGTCAGCGTCACTTCAACAATGGTCGCATCCACTAAAACCTGCAACGGCATCACATCCAATTGGTTAATAATTGGACGGATAATTTCATATTCTTGCGCGGTGGCGACGATAATTAAGCTGTTATTTGCTTCATCGGCAATAATTCGCACGTCGCCCACATTTGAAACTTTCGCATCGCCCGTGCCACCCGCTGTAGCAGGCGGTGTAGTGACTTTTTTCACTTCAGTCGCTTTATTAGTTAATGCCCCCGCTTTTTTATCACCCGCTAATTTTGGTGCTTTTTCCCGTTTTGACAATCCGCCGCCATTACCAAAAATATCATTCATTGTATTCGCGAGTTCCACTGCGTCAGCGTGTTGAACTTTATACACATTCACGCCGCCACCATTGGTTGAATTTGCACGGTCTAAACGTGTCACCCACTGTTCGATGTCTTTCAAATAACGCGCTTGATGGGTAATCGCTAACACCGCATTCAAACGTTCAATCGGTATAAAACGAAAAAATTGATCGTCATCACTTTTAGCTTTTTTATAAAATACTTCGTCCAATTCTTTGATGAGCGTTTCAGCATCGACGTGTGCAAGCGGAAATAAGGCGAACGAACGCCCTTTTAAAATATCAATGTCAAACGTATTCACCATGTCCATAATTCTCGCTAACTCATCTGCCGCGCCCGAAACGACCAATAAATTACGACGATTATCAACCGTCAACAACGTTTTTTCATGCAAAAGCGGTTTAATCAAATCGGCAATGTTATCAACCGCAACATTTTTCACTGGAATCACGCGCATTTGATAGCCCGATTTTCCACCGCGATTTGAACTGAAGTTCGCGCTGTACAACGCTTCGTTTAACGGTTCGATGTGGTAAATTCCGCCATCTTTTACCAATGCGGCATTGTTCATACTTAAAACCATTTCTAACGTCGGCAGTAATTCTTCTTTGCTCAAGGCATGCGTGGTTTGCAACGTAACTTTACCCACGACTTTTGGACTGAGAACGTAGTTTTGTCCCAAAATATCACTCAAAACCACTTTCGCCACTTCTCCCAAATCGGCATCATCGAAATTCAAACTAAATTCCCCTTTTCCTTTAGAAATTGCATTTTGCGTAGCTTGTTCAGCTGCCGGAGGAATATCTTTTGCGTAATCAGAGCTGGGATATAACTCGGTTTTTGGTTTAAGTGCGTCATTTGACACAGGTTTATTTTGCAATTGCGGAATGGTTTCATTCGGCATTTGTGCGTGTGAAGCAATCGGTAATTTAGCACGTTGCGGGGCGAGTAATTCACAGCCCGACAACGTCGTTAAACTTAGAATAGCAGTGGCTAAAGCGAGTGTGTTTTGGGTTAAGTTCATGTTATGGATTTTCAGGATTAACGGTTTCTTCAGTTGTTTCAGATTCAGGTGCAACATTATTTTGCATCGCATCTGGTGTTTGCAGATTTTGTGGTGGTATTTCTTGTTGTATTTGCGGTGGAACTGGCGGTTTTTGCGGTGGTGGAACTCGATTACTTCCATTTGTCGCTATTGGTACCGATGTTTTGGGTTTGTTTTTTCGTAATGGTAGATTTTTTGTTTCACCAGCTTGCGTCAAAACCACGTTATCGGTGTGAATTTCAGTCACTTTCCAACCATCCAATTCTTCGCCGACTTTGTATTTACGATGATTATCTTTTGCTACTTTCGCATTGATTCGACTAAAAAAAGCCGTTACGCCTTTTGGTGTTGTATAAATTCCAGTTAATTCCCATGCGAGGTTTTCAATTCTTTTCGCCGCCGCAACGGGCGTGTTTTCTGGCGCAGGTTCATTGACAGGTTTCCGACCTTTAATAAACATCGGACGTTCGACCAAATCACCATAATTTTCTTCGCTGATTGCTGTTAAATCAAGTTCTGGCGGCAATGTTTCAGATTCGGTCTTATCAATTTTAGTGGGTGGCGTAACGACGGATATTTTGGTATTCGCAACCCATTCAAAGGTTAAAACAGCAACAAGTAGCGTATTTAACGCAATCAATACAAAAATAGCTTGTCGATTCATGCGGCGGGTTTTTTCATGAAGCTAACGGCTTGAAAATTCACGCTCAATTCATTACTTGGATCAATTTGATGTGTGACTTTATTTCGCACGCCACGCATCGGACGAATATCGATTTGTTCAACGACTACAAGCGGTGTAGCCGTTTCTATTTTGTGCAATACCGCCCGCAAAACCTCGCTATTTCCTGTCATACGAACGTTAATCGGAATACGATTGAAATTATTTTTTGTCACCACAGGCAATCCTTGTGTGCTGCTCAATTGTCCACCTGCTTCAATAATTGCTTGCTTAATCATTTCCTGCAATTCGGCTGACGCTAACGCACTGGTATTTTGGGTACTTAAATAATTTTGTTCTGCAAATTTGGTTTTTAACATTTCCATTTCATCAACCACACTTTGTTTGCGTGCCAGAATTCGTTCGTGTTGTTCAAAACGAAAACCGAGCGCGTTTTTTTCTTCATGCAACGCTAACCCCTGATTTACGAGCGGCAAAATAATGACAAAACTTATAAAACCCATCACCGCCAACAATAAGCCAACGGCCAGCCAACGCTCATTTTGATTATTCTTCTGGAGTACCATTTTCAATCACTGCCTCTTCAGTTGTTACATCTTCAACCGTCGTTTCGATGGGCGTTTTGTTAGTTGATTCGCTTATCGGTTCGGCTGTTGTTTCAGTTGTCGCGCTATCTTTTTCAACGTGTTCAGTATTTTCTGGCTTTGTTATTTCGGCAGAAATTTGAAAACGTTCCATGCCGCTGGCTTTGTCTTGCGTTACAGGCGAGGCAAAATTGGCTTTGGCAAAATAGTCGGACGCTTCCAGGTCTGTAAGCAAATTGGATGCCGTTGGTGATTCGCCTTGCAATTGCAACTGTCCGTCGCTGTATTGCAAATAGGAAAGCCAACTATCGTCTTTCATTAACCGACTGATTTCATTGAGAACAGCAACGACTTGCGGAGTAGCGATTTTTTCGTTGATGAGTGCTTGATTTTCCTCGCGCATGGCATCCATTTCGGCTTGCACCGTTTTGACGGCTTTAACTTCTTTGTCGATTTTCGCGATTTTAATTTGTAAATTCTCAACCGCTTGATATTCCAACCACACGGGCAACGCCAAACTCGCAACGCTTAAAACCACTAACAACGCGACTAATCCGGCAATTATGCGGCGTGGTGTATTGGCGATTTTAGGTTGTAAATGTGGCGGTAATAAATTGTAAGCCGAATGCAATTTCTGCAAATCGTTCGGACAATTTTCAACATCGACGTAATCCAACGAAATATCTAATGTTTTACAATCTTGATAAAGCGTTTCGAGTGATTTACGCGGCACAATCATTAACTGCACGATAAGTTGTGCGGCTTCGGTGTCGATACGTTCGAGACGAGTGGCGAAATAAATTTGGTCGGCTTTAAACGGACTGTAACGGTCTAATTCATAACTCACAACTTGCAACACGTTGGCTTGTGCGGCAAGTGGCAAATTTAATGTTTTATTCAGCGCGTCATGGTGCGATAAACGCAAAATGAAAATTGCATTTTTGAAACGGTCGACGCTGATTAAATTTTTGACGATTTCTGCACTCGAAATATCTCGCGCCACCGTTGTTAAAGTTTCTTGTTGTCCATTGATTTCATAACTGAATTCGAATTGTTCATCTATCGGACGAATGATGATTGCACCGCGTGGTGCGTGAAAAAATTGACGGATTTTTGCGGGAATTAAAAACGCCAATTCGCGTCCCCACCAACGCAGAAACGGTCTGAGTTCGATTTTAACGTTTTTGTTTAGGTTCATTTAATTTTATTTTTCGAACGGAGGTGAAGCAGGTGAATCAAAAAAGCGGATTCAAATAAACTTCAAATCCGCTTCGAAAGTCTTTTAAACGCTCACGCCAAATTGTTTTACCAGTGGCGCTAAACCACCCGCATACCCTTGACCGACTGCTTTGAATTTCCATTCACCGTTGTGACGGTAAATTTCACCAAAAATCATCGCGGTTTCAACTGACGCATCTTCACTTAAATCATAACGCGCAATTTCAACGCCTGAATCTTTGTTGACCACGCGAATAAAAGCGTTTGAAACTTGCCCAAAATTTTGTTTGCGTGTTTCTGCTTCATGAATCGTCACGGCAAACGTGACACGCTCAACATCCGCAGGGATTTTGTTCAATTGCAAAACCAATGTTTCATCGTCGCCTTCGCCTTTGCCCGTTAAGTTATCGCCCAAATGTTCAACCGAACCGCACGCAGAATGTTTTTGATTGTAAAAAATAAAATCTGCGTCTGAACGTACTTTACCGTCAGCTTTCAACATAAACGCGCTGGCATCTAAATCGAAATCTGCGCCATCAGTCGGACGTGCATCCCAACCTAAACCGATAAGAACATTATTTAACGATGGGTCAGTTTTAGACAAACTGAGATTGCCACCTTTGTTGAGTGAAATAGCCATATTGTGTACTCCAATTTTTTGTTTAAAGAGACGCGATTATAAAACACACTGGAAGCGGCTTGTGTCATTTTGAAAAATTAACGGATTTGATTAAATTCAACATAACGCGCCACCACAAATGAATTCATGGTTTCAGAAAAAAGTGATGGCGTTTCGATTTGGTTTTGTTGCTTTAAAATTTGAAAGGGTAAATTATTTGCACCATCGATTTTTTCCATCACCACTTGAATATCCGCTTGAGCGTCGTTGTCTAAAATGGCTTCTACGGTGACAGTTACCGTCGAAATATCAGGGGAAACTTCTGCTTCTGTTGTGGTTTCGACATCTTGCGTCATGGCTTGCGCGGCATTTTCAATACGCGGTAATTTTGGCATCGGTGCATGATTCAAAATTGCTTGCTGACGTGCTAAAAAATACACATCCAATAAATTTACATCCACTTCTGGCAACACATTTAACACGTCGCGCGTCGCTAAATTCAAATCAACTTCGGTTTGACCCGCAGCATAAACAGTAAAAATCGGTTGCATCCACGCAAACACATTAGCACTCAATCCATGTACCATTTGTAATTCTTCTAACGCACGAAATGGTTTATTGCGGGGAGAATAACTCAACTTCGCTGATTTATATTCTGGTTTTTCTGCACCAAATGGACGAGTCGTTTCGTCTTCATCGCGCCAATCTAAAATTGCATTTTCGAGTTCTAATTGTGCTTGTGTTTCGAGTGGCGCGTGTAACAAAACTTGATGCAAAAGTTGAGCGGTTACGCTGTTAATGTCGATTTTTCCAGTTTCAGAAAGTAGCCGAATTCGCATAGTCGCGTTTTCAGTTTCGATTTCGTAAATACGGCCATCGACACGCCAACGTTTAGCTTCGTCTTCGTGCAACAACATCGCTTGCGCCAAAGAAATTCCAGCTTGCGCTTGAGCATTTGCTTCGGCATTGGCTCGAATCGTCATCACACCCGCCGATTCACGGCGCATCGTTTTCGAAAAACTGCCTGCCATTAACGTTAAAATACTTAACACCCAAAGCACTAAAATTAAGGCAACACCTTTTTGTTTCATTGCGTCGCATCCGTGACATCTTCAACAGGAACGCTTTCTAAATCGGCATTGCTATAACTGCTATCGACGTTTAATGCGACAATCATTTCGGGCAGATAACGTCCATCATCGAGTTCTAATAAAATTTTGACTAAACGCGGTTGTTGTTCTTTGTTAAGCCATTCATTTTGCCAAACAAATTCGCCCGTTTCGTCATTCAAACCAAAATAGGATAATTCAAAATTCTCTACGCCTCGTACTAATTCGACGCTATCTTCAAACCAATCTTCACCTTCAGATAATGGAAAAAAAGGCGTTAATGTGACATCGACAAAATGCTGTTTATCTTTTTCTTTGAGTTCTAACTTGAATAATTGCAAACCAGCACGTTCCGCACTGGCGGGAAAAGCAGCAACAAATTGGAGGGATTTTTTTTTGCCTTGAAATGAAAATACGCGCTCTTTTTCGGGATTAAAATCGTTCCATTGTGGCGTAGCGTGTGCGAGATGGTGATTAAAAAATTGTTGTACCACGGCAATTTCGTTCACATCGGCGATTTTTTTTTCACCTTGTTCCCAACTTTTCGCACCAATAGTCAAACTGCTAAAAAGTAAAACAACCATCAAACTCAACATGGTCATAGCAATTAGGACTTCGATAAGCGTAAAACCGTAAGATTTATTCACTCTTCGCCGCCAATTTCAACGTGTTTAATTCCAAAACACGATCATCGGTTTTATTGTCATCACCCCACCAAACCAGCACATTCACGTTAAATAATTCAACGGGTAAATCACGCAAATCCAATTCGGGTGAGATAAACGTTTGTGGATTTACACGCACGCGCCAATGATAAAACTCGTTTTCAACGCCAAGTTCTTCGCTGATTTTTAGCGGTGTTTCAATACCAGTTTTAGCGATTAAATTCGTCGCAATTTGTGCGGCCATTGTGTAATTATCGGCGATTTGTGAAGTAGTAATACCTGTCGAAAAAATTTTCAACAAAATGCCTAGAGACACTGCCAGAATTGAAAATGCAATCAGAATTTCGAGTAACGAAAAGCCGTGTTGATTATTCTGCGAGCGTGACATGACCAGTGAGCCAATTGATGTTGATTTCTTGAACGTGGGAATTTTTTTCTAAGGTAATGCGTCCACCAATCGATGAACCATCTGGGAAAAAGCGCAGTTGCGCCACACCATCGTGTAATTCGTCTTTTGCAGTATTAACGGTGACATCGATATTTTCGGAAATTTCGTAAGTTTTATCCTGACCAGTTAAAGAATAACTGTTATTACTAAGATTGAAATCGAGGGTGGCTTGGGTGTGCAAAAGCATTGCTTGCGAACGCACATAACGCAAACCAGAAGTTAAATCACGGGCGGCGGATTTTAATGCCATCGAATCATTCCCAGCAGACATATTTACCGCCACCGCGCCAAATCCTAACACCATAATGCCCAAAACAATAATGAGTTCGAGCAGCGTAAAACCCGCGTTTGAGCGCATTTATTCCCAATTCACAACGTCTTGATCTTCACCGTCGCCGCCTTCTTTATCATCTGCACCGTAGGTAAATAAATCAAATTTGCCATGCGTGCCAGGTGACGCATAGTGGTATTCGTTCAACCACGGGTCAACGGGGGTTTTCGCTTTTCTTAAATAGGGACCATTCCAACGTTTTGAACCTTCGGGAGCTTCGATTAACACCTGTAAACCTTGGTCAGAAGTTGGATATTTACCCATATCCAATTTGTACATATCGAGTGCGGCAGAAAAATCTTCGACTTGCACTTTTGCAGCTTTGGTTTTTGATTCGCCCAAATGCTTCATGACTTGCGGCCCGACAATACCTGCCAGCATTGCAATAATCCCTAAAACAACAAGTAATTCTAAAAGGGTAAAACCTGATTGTGCTTTTGATTTCATGAACGTTTAAACCTCAGACTTTTGCGGATGTTGACGTGCATTCACGTTGAGTAATTTGTTTAGCGCATTGATATAGGCTTTTGCGGAAGCAGTAACGATGTCAGTATCTGCACCCAAACCATTCACAATCCGCCCTGCTTTTTCCAAACGTACGGTAACTTCACCTTGTGCATCCGTACCATTTGTAACGTTATTGACCGAATATAATTCGAGTAACGCATCAGATTTTACAAGTTGTTCAATCGCTTTCAGCGTCGCATCAACAACACCGCCGCCCGTTGAATTACCAGTAACTTCTTGGTTGTTCACACGCAATGTCACCACCGCATTTGGTACTTCGCCAGTTTCTGAACACACTTTCAATGACACCAATTTAATGTGTTCGTCTTCGGCTTCAATCGACGTTTCAGAAATCAACGTTTGTAAATCTTCATCAAAAATTTCGTGTTTTTTGTCAGCCAATTGTTTGAATCGTGCAAACGCATCGTTCAATTCGGCTTCACTTTCGAACTCAAAACCCAATTCACTAATTCGACTCTTGAACGCATTACGTCCAGAATGTTTGCCCAAAACCATACGATTTGCTGACCAACCGACATCTTCAGCTCGCATAATTTCATAAGTTTCTCGGCTTTTCAAAATGCCGTCTTGATGAATTCCAGCCTCATGTGCAAAAGCATTTGCACCGACAATTGCCTTATTTGGCTGCACAGGAAAACCCGTAATCGATGACACCAATTTTGAACACGTCAAAATCTCGCGCGTATCAATGCGGGTTTGACAATCGAACACATCGTGGCGCGTACGAACAGCCATCACCACTTCTTCAAGCGACGCATTACCCGCGCGTTCGCCTAAGCCGTTAATCGTGCATTCCACTTGACGTGCGCCATTCATCACGGCGGAAAGTGAATTCGCTACGGCTAAACCTAAATCGTTGTGACAATGCACCGAGAAAATCGCTTTATCAGAATTCGGAATCCGCTCAATTAAATTTTTAATCGTCGCACCAAATTGTTGTGGAATACTGTAACCGACAGTATCGGGAATGTTTAACGTTGTCGCGCCAGCATCAATGACGGCTTCTAAAATACGACACAAAAAATCTTCATCAGAACGCCCCGCATCTTCGGGTGAAAATTCCACATCATCGGTATATTGCCGCGCACGTTTTACAGCTTTCACCGCGTGTTCAATGACTTGATCCGGTGACATATTGAGCTTCATTTGCATGTGAATCGGTGAAGTTGCAATAAACGTGTGAATGCGTGATTGTTTCGCACCTTTTAAGGCTTCGCCTGCGCGGTCAATATCTTTGTCCAATGCACGTGCCAAACCACAAACGATGCTCTCTTTAATCACATTCGCCACGGCTTGCACCGCTTCAAAATCGCCAATACTTGCCGCTGGAAATCCCGCTTCAATCACGTTCACTTTCAAACGTTCCAAGGCGCGAGCGATTCTAATTTTTTCGTCACGAGTCATCGACGCGCCGGGACTTTGTTCGCCATCGCGTAGAGTTGTATCAAATATAATCAGTTGGTCTTTCATATTGTTTTAAATCCAAAATGTAAAAATTAGCCTTTGCGACTTTGTAATTTTTTACGACGGCGCATAATCAACGTCACGAGCGGCCCTGAAATTGCGTAACCCAAGAAAAGTAAAAATAACATTGTTTGTGGTTGCGCCATTACAAAGGCAATGGCGAGCATCACAGCAATCGCTACAAAAAATGGGACTTTGCCTTTTAAATCGATTTCTTTAAAACTCGAATAACGGAAATTACTCACCATCAACAAGCCCGTTGTAATCGTTAAAATAATCGCTACATATTTCAGTGCTTCAATATCCCAACCGTGTTCTAAACAAAGCCAAATAAAACCTGCCAAAATTGCGGCGGCGGCTGGACTGGGTAAGCCTTGAAAATAGCGTTTATCCGCAGAAGTCAGTTGGGTATTAAAGCGTGCTAATCGTAACGCCCCACCAGCGGTATGCACAAAAGCAGCGAATAAGCCGACTTTGCCCAAACTTGAAAATGCCCATAAATACATCACTAATGCTGGTGCGACAGCGAAGGAAACCATGTCTGATAAACTGTCGTATTGTGCGCCAAACTCGCTTTGAGTATTGGTTAGACGTGCGACTCGTCCATCTAAACCGTCCAGAATCATAGCGACGAAAATTGCGACAACAGAAATATCATAGTGCTGATTCATTGCTGATGTAATGGCGTAAAAACCCGAAAATAACGCGCCAGTTGTAAATAAATTCGGGAGTAAATAAATGCCGCGACGGCGAATAGTTAATTTTTCAACACTCATAATTGCCACAAAAGGTAGTGATTTCGATGGCGCGAATTATACACGATTCAAATCTTACTGGCTGCGTCAACGGGTAGGCGCAAAAATTGTGGATTACTACAACAAAAAAACCACCCTTAGTTCACGACGCAAAGGGCGGTTTTTTTAATTTCATCTTTCGTAGGGGAGGGTTTAGAACCAGCCCCTACGATGTTATTTCACCACCGACAACACAAAATCATCCGCCGTTAAATTCTCATTTTTTATAAACATCACCGCGATTTCCCATTGTCATTACAAAAATTAACAATTCATCGTCTTTGATTTCATAAATCAGCCGATATTGCCCAACTCTCAAACGGTAAAAATCACATCCCTGCAAAGCAGTTATATCCAACTGCGGATTGAAACGTGGGTTATCTCGAAGCAACGCCAATTTTCCTTTAATCGCGTCTCGTTGCTTCGCCAGACTTTATCTAAAAACTTCTCAACGTCTTTGTGCAGTTTTAAACGGTAAATCACGACACGAATTCTACAAATTCGCTGTAATTTCCCCGTTCAATGTCTTTGTGCGATTTTTCAATCATCGCCATTTCATCACTACTCACATCATCATCAAAATCTAAAATGTGGCATTTTGGAACGAGGCTTATAAAATTCATCACTTGTTGATAAGCATCGTCTTCAATTTCAAGTATCAAGGTTTTCATGCTTTCACCAACACAAAATCATCCGCCGTCAAATTCTTAAAGCCCGTCAATTCAATTTCCATTTCGGTGGTTTTCGGGTCGCTGTCGAGGTTCAATTTCACAATCGTGGTCGTTCAAACTCATAACGCACTTGATTGATTACGCTAAACGTTTGCGTGCCAATGTAACTTAAATTACCACCTGCAATTGCGCTGAAATCCAGCACATCACCAGATGACACATCAAAATCCGAAATAATGTCACGCTGGGCGGTGCTAACACCTTTGAGAACAACAGGGCTTCCAACTCCTGAATCGCCTTTTACAAAAACAAAAGTATCTGCGCCGCCACCACCATTTAAATTATCAACGCCCGTCCCGCCGTTTAATGTGTCGTTTCCTTCATACCCGAATAGTGCGTCATTTCCTGCACCGCCCATCAACGTGTCATTACCAGGCGTTGGATTGTTTGGTGATTCACCATAAATCAGGTCATCGCCACCGCCTCCCATTAGCACGTCATCAATTTTACCACCATACAATGTGTCGTTTCCCAATCCACCTGATAAAACATTTTTAGCAGAATCATAGTAGTCGTAGGAGTAGAAGAAGGCGGGGTTGATACCAGCGTTCAACAAATCATCCCCAGCACCACCGAGTAACGTATCAGCCGTTCCATTGCCACCAAAAATCGAATCATTGCCATCACCGCCATCAATCCAACGAACCGCACTGCCGCCCTGAAGTGTATCGTTTCCTGCTAAACCTAGAATTCGCACATTTTTTGCGTTGGCTAACGTCGAAATATCCAGCGTATCTGCGTTATCTGTTAAAGAAAAATCCCAATCGAATTTCATATCCGCTGGTGGTTGAACAGCTTTGGCATCCGCCGCCGCTTGAGCATCTGCTAAAACTTTCGCAGCAGCGGCATCTGCGACGGCTTTTGCATCGGCGATTACTTTAGCGTCAGCAATTGCTTTAGCGTCAGCTGCAACTTTTGCTTCAGCAGCTATTTTTGCATCTGAGATTGCTTTTGCCTCCGCCGCCGCTTTTGCATCTGCTTCAGCAAGTTGTTTATCTTCAAGAGCTTGAGCATCAAGAATCGCTTGTTCAGCCGCCGCTTTTTCGTCAATAAAGGTTTGAAGCGTTTTGGGTTTTGAATTTAGGAATTGCAGATATTCGATATTAAACAACGTGTCTGTGCCGTCATTTATATCGTCATTACCAATATATTCGACTGTGACGGTGTTGTTGTCGATGGTGATATTGTAATCATCCTGAACACCAACAAAAATGGCTGTGTCTTTGCCAGCACCACCGTCTAACGTATCATCGCCTGTGCCGCCTTTCAAACTGTCATTATTTTTGCCACCAATAAGTGTGTCCGAACCATCGCCACCATCGAGAGAGACTTTGACATTACCACCTTCAATTTCACGAATGACATTATCTAATTCATTACCTTTGCCACTCGTTGCTTTTGCGCCTGATAACGTTAAATTTTCTACATTGGCGGCTTGTGTTAAATCGTAGTTAGCAGTTGAAATGACTAAATCTTCATCACCACCTTGATCTTCTTCAATAATGGTGTCTTCAAGATTACTTAACAAATAGACATCCGAGCCGTTGCCACCGATTAAAGTATCTTTGCCAACTCCACCATTTAATGTGTCATCACCTTCGCCACCAATCAATGTATCGCTACCAGAACCACCAAGTAACGAATCATTCCCAGCACCTCCATCTAACGAATCGTTTTCTGTGCCACCATCTAAAGTGTCGTTTCCCGCATTGCCGATTAACGTATCATTTCCGGCTAAACCGTTAAAAACATCATTGGACACGGTGCCTATGAATTTATCTGCGCGGGTGGTTCCTTTTTTGACTGTCATTTTTAAATCCTTAGTTTTAGTTATGGTGTGATGATGGAAATTTTCAGCAATTATAGTGTAATTTTTCAATGCTCATTTAGAAAACGTCAGGTTTAGAATCACTGACTTCGCCGTGGATCAAAAGCCGTTTGCACGGTTTCCGCAAATAAATTCGCTGCCAACACCAATGCAAACATAAACAAAAATGCCGCCGTCAGCGACCACCAAACAATCGGCTCACGCGCCATTTCTAAACGTGCGCCGTTAATCATATTTCCCCAGCTATAAGTGCTAGGATCTACGCCGATATTGATATACGCCAAAGCGGCTTCCGCTAAAACCAACGAACTAAAATCCAAAACTATCGAAATCAGCACAATGTGCATCACGTTGGGCAAAATGTGGCGCAACAAAATGGTGTGTTGTTTTACGCCCAATGAAATCGCGGCTTGAACGTATTCCATTTCGCGTAATTTCAAGGTTTCGGCGCGTAACAATCGACATAATCCCGTCCAACTCGTCATCCCCAAAATCAAACACAAAAATAGCAAACGCATATCGGCACGAACAATTAAGCTGGTGAAATCGCTTTCGTGATTCGCCATGTAAACCTGCACCATCAACACCGACGCGCCAATTAGCAACACGCTTGGAATCGAGTTTAACGTGGTGTATAAAAATTGAATTGCGTCATCCAACCAGCCCCGAAAAAAGCCCGATAAAATTCCTAAAACCAACGACAACGGCAGTAAAATTAACGTTGTCAATGTGCCTAAAACTAAACCCGTGCGAATGCTTTTGATGGTTTGATAAAACACATCTTCGCCCACTTTATCGGTGCCGAAAACGTGATAAAAATTCGACAAATAAATCAGCGTCGAACTCAAGGTAATCAACATAAAAAAGGTGGATTTCGATTTAATTTTTAAGGTGAAAACCAATAACGTAAAAATCCCAACGCCGATAAAAAATCCAATCCCTGTTTTCTGAAAAATATCAGCAGTTTTTTGAGTTTCACTGCTTAAATGCCGACCGCCAAATGTTAAATATGGATAATCCCAACGCATCGCGCCATCAGTTTGAACAATCATTTCTTTGTTATAAAGCATGGTCGCAAACGGTTCGGAATAGGTTTTTTCACCGTGTTCACGCAACGACGTAGCGAAATAATCCAACACGCTGATAATTTCATTATTTTGTGAAGGCGGCTTGAAATGAATCGAGTCCAACACGCCAATCATCATGAAAAAAATTAAAATCATCAACGCTGCCATTCCCGTTGAACTTTGGCGGATAGTGGTTAATGGGCGTTTTAAATGTTCTTTGCCACGCATGAAATAGCTAATTCCCGCCACTAAAATTAGCAAGCCAAAAATTAGCGCGTCCGTCCACAATATCACCATGAGAAAATCCGTTTTTAAAATTGAAAATGAAAACTAGATTATTTCACGACAACGCCGTTATGTTTATAAAACATCGCACCTTCAATTTTACAAAAACTTTATAATAGCCCGATTGCAAGCCCGTTATCCTAACGTTTGCCATTTTTAAAAGTAGAAAAACCATGACACAACTTTACGATTTACATTGCCATTCCACTGCCTCCGATGGTGCATTAT
This sequence comes from uncultured Pseudomonadota bacterium, assembly GCA_903848935.1. Lineage (GTDB taxonomy): Bacteria > Pseudomonadota > Gammaproteobacteria > Methylococcales > Methylomonadaceae > UBA10906. The sequence continues at coordinate 42,328 of CAINHO010000008.1, forward strand.
CACCGACGGAATTAGTTAAACGTGCCGCTGAAAATGCAATCACGACTTTAGCACTCACCGACCACGACACCACGACCGGACTTGCCGAAGCGAAAATTTGCGCCGACGAATTAGGTATCCATTTTATAAACGGTATTGAATTGTCAGCGCAATGGGAAAAAGTAGGCGTTCACATCGTCGGTTTAAACATCGACCCACAACATGAGATGTTACAAAAAGTGATGGCTGAATTGCACATTATGCGAACTGAACGGGCTGAAAAAATCGCGTTGAAATTAGAAAAAAAAGGCATTTTTGGCGCACTTGCCGCCGTTCAAAAAGCGGCAACGAACGAAACTATTACCCGTGTTCATTTTGCTAACTTTTTAGTTTCGCAAGCCCACGTTTCGACGATTTCAGAAGCTTTTGATCGTTATTTAGGTAATGGCAAATCAGCATACGTTTCGACAACGTGGACACCGTTGGAATCAGCGGTTCAAGCGATTCGTGACGCAGGCGGCGTTCCGGTTGTCGCGCATCCGTTGCGATATAAATTGACGGCGACTCGGATGAGAAAAATGTTGGGGACGTTTAAAAATGCGGGTGGGTTGGCAATTGAAGTCGTCACGGGGCGTTACAATCCTGACGAAATGCGCGTTTTGGCAAATTACGCCAATCAATTTGAATTAGCGGGTTCGGTGGGTTCTGATTTTCACAGTCCAGATAATCCGTGGATTGAATTGGGACGAGTTGCACCGTTGCCCGCTTCGGTCAAACCAGTTTGGGAGTTGTGGCAATGAGCAATTTTTGGGAAACAAAAACGCTCGCTGAAATGAGCCGCGACGAATGGGAATCGTTGTGTGATGGTTGTGGACGATGCTGTTTGCACAAATTGGAAGACGAAGACACGGGCGACATTTATATCACCAGCGTGGCGTGTAAATTATTGGATTTAAAAACCTGTCGCTGTAAAAACTACACAGAACGCACGCGGTTTGTGCCAGATTGTTTGGAGCTGCATTCTGTGGGTTTTGAACAATATGAATGGTTGCCGAAAACGTGTGCATATCGATTGCTGCACGAAAAAAGACCTTTATTTTCGTGGCATCCATTGATTTCGAAACGAGAAAATAGTGTGAAAAAATCTGGGATGATGGTGAGTGGTTACGCGATTTCAGAAACGACGGTAAAAGACGTGGATGATTTAGAGGATTATGTTTTGGAATTACAGACGTAATCCTAAAACGTAAAAAAGGGTTGCTAGCTAAAACTAGCAACCTTTTTTGTGTGAATCGAAAAATTAAACAGCAGCTTCAGCTGCGTCTTTAATCGCTTCTTTAATGCTCAAACGTACACGACCTTGTTTGTCGATTTCTAAAACTTTGACTTTTACAACATCGCCTTCATTCAAACGGTCACTGACTTTTTCGACACGTTCATCAGAGATTTGTGAAATATGAACCAAACCGTCTTTGCCAGGCATAATTGCAACAAATGCGCCGAAATCCATTAAGCGAATCACTTTGCCTTCGTAGATTTTACCCACTTCAACTTCAGCGGTAATTTCTTCGATTAAGCGTTTTGCTTCTTCGCCAGCGGCTTTATCCACTGATGCAACTTTCACAACGCCGTCGTCAGACAAATCAATACTTGCACCCGTTTGTTCGGTAATACTCCGAATCGTCGCGCCACCTTTGCCGATAACTTCGCGAATTTTGCTTGGATCGATTTTGAAAGTAATAATGCGTGGCGCGAAATCCGACATTTCAGAACGCGATGACGCTAACGCTTTATTCATTTCATCCAAAATATGTAACCGTCCTACTTTCGCTTGTGCGAGAGCGGTTTTCATAATTTCAGCCGTAATGCCGTCAATTTTGATGTCCATTTGCAACGCAGTAATGCCTTCCGCAGAACCAGCAACTTTGAAATCCATGTCGCCTAAATGATCTTCGTCGCCCAAAATATCAGAAATTACCGCGAAACGGTCGCCTTCTTTAATCAAGCCCATCGCAATCCCAGCAACTGGTGCAGACAATGGAACGCCAGCATCCATCAACGCTAAACTACTGCCGCAAACCGAAGCCATTGAACTTGACCCGTTTGATTCAGTAATTTCAGAGACAACGCGAATGGAATACGGAAATTCTTCCATATTCGGCAACACGGCTAAAACGCCACGTTTTGCTAAACGACCATGACCAATTTCACGACGTTTAGGTGAACCGACAAAACCCGTTTCACCGACGCTGTACGGAGGGAAATTGTAATGCAGCATGAATGGTTCTTTATATTCACCCGCCAATGCGTCGATGATTTGTGAATCACGCGCTGTACCTAAAGTGGCGACAACTAAGGCTTGTGTTTCGCCGCGTGTAAATAATGCTGAACCATGTGTGCGTGGTAAAACGCCAGTACGAATGCTGATTTGACGCACTTTATCGAGTGGACGACCGTCGATACGTTGACCGTCATTTAAAATTGCGCCACGCACCACGTCATATTCCAATTGCTCGATTACGCCTTTAATTTCACGTTCTTCGTAGTCTTCATTAGCAGTAAGTTTTTCAATAATCGCGGTGCGAATTTCTTTGAGTTTTTCTTGGCGAACCAATTTTTCTGGAATCGAATATGCGGCTTTTACATCGGCTTCAATTTCGTGACTAACCAATCGATTTAATTCGTAATTTGTTTCGGGTGCAATCCATTCGACCGTGCCACGACCTGCCATTTCAGCAAATTCGTTAATCGCGTTAATCGCTGTTTGCATTTGTTCGTGACCGAATAACACCGCGCCGAGCATGATTTCTTCAGATAAACATTTTGCTTCGGATTCCACCATCAACACCGCGTGGGCTGTACCGGCAACGACTAACGTTAAATCAGATTCTTTCAACGCTTCGGGCGACGCATTCAATAAATACTGACCGTCTTTGTAACCAATCCGTGCGGCACCGATTGGGCCATTGAATGGTAAACCTGAAATCGCTAAAGCAGCTGATGCACCCAATAATGCGGCAACTTCGGTATCTACTTCGGGATTTAATGACACCACGGTGGCGATAATTTGCACTTCGTTGGTGTAGCCTTCGGGAAATAAAGGGCGAATTGGGCGATCAATTAAGCGAGAAATCAACGTTTCTTGTTCAGAGGGACGACCTTCGCGTTTGAAAAATCCACCTGGAATTTTGCCTGCCGCGTAGGCTTTTTCTTGATAATTCACGGTTAACGGGAAAAAGTCGCCGCCCGTCGCTGATTTTTTGCCCACTACTGTGACCAATAAAGACGTGCCGTCAATATCAATCATCACTGCGCCATCGGCTTGACGGGCAATTTCACCTGTTTCGAGAGTAACTTTTTGATTGCCGTACTGAAATTCTTTCCGAATAGGATTCACGCTGGGATTTCCTTTGTTTGAAGGGTGTTGAAAAATGAGTTTGTGTTTTGCTAAAGCAAAAACGGCACAAAATGTGCCGTTTTCTAGGTGGTTTTTTATTTACGCAACCCTAAGCGTCCGATCAACGTGCGATAACGCTCGCCATCTTTGTTCTTCAAATAATCCAACAATTTACGACGTTGATTAACCATACGCAATAAACCGCGACGTGAATGGTTATCTTTTTTGTGTGCGGCAAAATGCGGTGTTAAATGATGAATGTGCGCCGTCAATAAGGCAACTTGAACTTCTGGTGAACCTGTGTCGGTTTCTGATTGACGGTAGGCTTCAACGACGGCTTTTTTTTGTTCTGCTGTAAATGGCATTGCGGAATAATCCCTAAAAGAAACACCCCCACTCATGTGGGGAAGATTTAAGTAAATGAAAGTTTCCACATTTAGGGTGTAGAAACTCGAAACGTTTAATCATTCAAATTGAACAATCGAACAGGCGTTATCTTATCATTCAATCCGATTTCGCCCAAACCTAAAAACAAATTTTCTGCATATAAACGCACACTTTGTTTGCTTTCATTAGTTTTAAAATCAATCGCTTGACCATAAAGAATGGCTTTGGCTTGTTCAGGCGATAAATGAATTGCCAGTAAATTTTCAAGCGGTTTATCAACTGCCATTAAATTCGTGTGCAATTCGTCTGAAGTCATTGCACTGAGTTGTTCAATCGTTTTTGCTTCGTGTAAAAAAAACTGCCCCGCTTGAATTCGACGTAACGCTGTCACCGTTCCACCACACTCCAAATCATGACCAATATCTTCGGCAAGTGAGCGAATATAAGTACCTTTTGAACACGCAACATCGAGTGTCAAGGTTTCGGGCGTGAATTCAAGTAAGTTGATTTCATAAATCGTAATGTGGCGCGGTTCACGTTCAATCGTGATACCTTCTCGCGCCAATTCGTATAATTTTTTGCCGTTATGTTTTAACGCCGAATACATCGGCGGCACTTGCGCTTGTGCGCCTGTGAATTTTTTTAAACAGGTTTGAATTTGTTCTAACGTCAACAGAGGCACAGGTTTGGTTTCGATGATTTGTCCTTCGGCATCACCCGTGTCTGTCATCACGCCAAGTTTGACCGTCACTTGATAACGCTTGTCGTCGTCGAGCATTAACGCGGAAACTTTGGTTGCTTCACCAAAACACAACGGCAATAAACCAGTTGCGAGCGGGTCTAAACTTCCCGTATGTCCTGCTTTGTTGGCGTTAAATAAACGCCGCACTTCTTGCAATGCTTTGTTCGACGAAATGCCCAAACGTTTATCCAACAAAATAATGCCATGAACATTTAAACCCGATTTGCGTTTACTCACTTTCACCTCCAAAACTTAACACCGCGCCACCGTCGTTAGTCCAATCCGACAACACAAAACGTCGCGCTTGTTTACCATTCAACCTAAATTCATGCACGTCGGGACGGTGCGTGTGACCATGAATTAAGCGGGTGCATTGATGTTGTCGCATGAGTTTTTCAACGGTCGTTTGATTCACATCCATGACGTAATCGGATTTTTTTTGTTTATGCCAAAAACTACGCAATCGATACCAACGCGCTGCACACAATCGCAACCATAAAGGTTTTGAAAGTACATTTTGTTGCCATTCAGATGAACGTGATTTGGCGCGAAAGGCTTGATACGGAATATCGTCACTGCACAATAAATCGCCGTGCGTTAATAACGTGCGTTCGTTTTCCAACTCAATCACGGCGAAATCGTCCAACAAAATTACGCCGGTGCCTCGCGCAAAACGTTCGCCGATTAAAAAATCCCGATTGCCACGCAACAAATAAACTTCTACGCCCGAATCGGTGAGTTGTTTGAGTTCGCGTCGAATTTGTGCATTTGGAGCCGTGAAATCATCGTCGCCGACCCACGCATCAAACAAATCGCCCAAAATATAAACCGCACGAACTTGACGGGCTTTGGTCTGTAAAAAATGCACGAAATGGCGCGTGATTTTGGGTTTATCGAAAGACAAATGCAGGTCGGAAATGAATAAAATCATTATTCAATAATTTCAGCTTTTTCGATGATGATGTCAGTTTTTGGAACATCTTGATGTCCACCCGCACGGCTGCCTGTGGGTTCAGTCGCCATTTTGTCCACAATGTCCATGCCTTCAATGACTTCCGCAAATACCGCGTAACCCCAGCCGCTGGCGTTTTTACCTGTGTGATTTAAAAAACCATTGTCTTTAAGATTGATGAAAAATTGTGCCGTTGCAGAATTTGGTACATTGGTACGCGCCATTGCAAGCGTACCACGAGTATTTTTTAAACCGTTATCTGCTTCATTTTCAATCGGTGCGTGAACTTCTTTTTGATTAAAATCTGTGTCAAAACCACCGCCTTGTGCCATGAAATCTTTAATGACACGGTGAAAAATCGTACCGTTATAAAAGCCTTCTTTCACATACGTTAAAAAATTCGCCGAACTAATTGGAGCTTTTTCTGGATTGAGTTGAATGGTGATGTCGCCGAGTGACGTGGTGAGTTTAATTTTTGGATGAGTCATTTTATTTTCCGTGGCAAAAGCCGTTGTTGTGAAAAGAAACAACATCGAGAGCAATACATTACGCATTTGTTTCCTTGAGAATGTTTTAAGAGCGTGAATTTTAGGCGGTTTTAACTTGAAATAGAAGCGGCGGCTTGTTAAATTGCGGTATTCCTTACATTTTATGGCTCAAAAAAATGCTAAAAATTTACAATACCCTCACCCGTTCCAAAGAAACTTTCACGCCTCGCGTCGTAGGCAAAGTCGGTTTATACGTTTGCGGCATGACGGTTTATGACTATTGTCACGTTGGACATGCACGGGTGATGGTGGTGTTTGATACCGTTGTGCGTTATTTGCGTTATTCCAATTACGAAGTGATTTACGTCCGAAACATCACCGACATTGACGATAAAATTATTCATCGAGCAAACGAAAATGGCGAAGATTTTCACGCCTTAACCGAACGCTTTATTGACGCGATGCACGAAGATGAACGTGTGTTATCCGTTTTACCGCCCGATATTGAACCACGCGCCACGTCTTCAATCGCTGACATTATCGCTATGATTGAAAAATTGATAGTGAACGAATTTGCTTATGTCGGCACCAATGGTGATGTGTTTTATGCGGTCAAAAAATTCAAAAATTACGGACAATTGTCAGGCAAAAATACAGACGATTTACAAGCTGGTGAACGGGTTGATGTGGATTTAGCGAAACGGAATCCGATGGATTTTGTGTTGTGGAAAATGGCGAAAGAAGGCGAACCGTTTTGGGAATCGCCTTGGGGAAATGGTCGTCCTGGTTGGCATATTGAATGTTCGGCAATGTCAACGTGTTGTCTGGGAAATTCATTTGATATTCACGGCGGCGGTATGGATTTGCAATTTCCGCATCATGAAAATGAAATCGCTCAATCAGAAGGCGCGACCGGTGAAAAGTTTGTGAATCTTTGGATGCACAACGGTTTTGTGCGGATTAACGAAGAAAAAATGTCGAAATCGCTCGGCAATTTTTTCACCGTGCGCGACGTGTTAAAACAATATCGCCCTGAAATTATTCGTTTCTTTATTTTGACCAGCCATTATCGCAGTCCGTTGAATTATTCTGATGAATCATTGAATGATGCAGCAGCAGGTTTGACAAGACTTTATACGGCATTGCGGGATGTTGAAATCGGTGAAACAGAGCTTGATTCGGAGTTCAAAGCCCGCTTTGAACACGCAATGGACGACGATTTTAATACGCCTGTGGCGTTAGCAGTTTTGTTTGATATAGCGCGTGAACTCAATAAAACAAAATCACCTATTTTAGCTGCAACTTTAAAATCACTCGCTGGTGTTTTAGGTTTGTTGCAAGACAATCCAGAAGCCTTTTTGAAAGGTGAAAATGAGGATGACGCGGAAATCGAAGCACAAATTCAAGCTCGAATTGATGCCAAAAAAGCAAAAAATTGGGCGTTAGCTGACAAAATCCGTGACGAATTAAAAGCGAAAAATGTGATTTTGGAAGATTCGCCTGATGGTTCGACAAAATGGCGTAGAGAATAAAACCAGAAACAAAAAACGCGACTTTTTAGGGTCGCTTTTTTTGTTTTGAAAATAACACATCAATATTGAGACAAAATTTCATAAAGGCTCTAAATAATTACTTTTTACCCATTGATTGTGTCCAATTCTTGTCCAACCATCAACCTTTTCATATGTAACTAAAACTTCTCCAAGATACACCTTACCTACAATTTTATACTGAGCATTAGATCCATTTCTGACATTTAACTCCCGTGAACCTATTACTCTTTGACGTTGTTTTTTATCGTCGTCAAAAAAAGTCTTTCTTATTGTTTCTTCAGCTGCAACTTTTGCTCCTAATTTAAAAGTGCTTTCAATAATACCACCAGCAATAGCTAATTTACTGAATGGAAATAAGAAAAAAATTAACATGAAAAAAATAGTAATTTTTTTGAATTTTAAATTTATCATTGCCATGTTCATAAATTTTTATGACTTTATCGTAAAAGTGGTAAGCAATTTTTCTCTAACGTATTTAATTCGCGTCCCATTTTAATTTCCATACAATTTTTATAATTTCCAGCCGTAGCACAAGCGTTACGACTATCAAAAAAAGGCTCACATCCAAGTTCTATTGCTTTAGCTCCTTTCATTAAAGCCGAAGTCCAATCCTCCACCAATTTCTCCACAGCCACTTGTCCTTTCTGTTTTTGTAACCATTCCTCACATTTTTTTTGTAACTCTTGCAATTCACCAATTTCAGCTTCAAATATCATTGGTTGTATTTTTACCCCTTCGTTTTGACATCCTCCCCGCCCTAAAGGGTTACAACGGGGATTCCTTATTGCTAAGGAGCAGGCGTGTATCGCTACTACCTGCTGGTTTCTGCTGCTGACGGCATTACAGCACCGTTCACTTCACAGACTAGCCCCCGATAGACC
>CAINHO010000009.1 GCA_903848935.1 uncultured Pseudomonadota bacterium
GTCCGCCACTCGTCAGCCTCCGAAGAGCTGCTACCGTTCGACTTGCATGTGTTAAGCATACCGCCAGCGTTCAATCTGAGCCATGATCAAACTCTTCAGTTTAAATCAGCTTTGCAACTCTAAAATGAGTTGCCAATTTTTGGCTCGACTAGAATTAACTAACGTAATTTAAAATTGCTTTTGAATTACTGTGCTTCGTTCTGAAGTCGATTATTTATTCACCACTCATAACCAACACAAGCACCCACACAAATTATTTTGATTTAAATTTTTAAAGAGCTTTTTGTTTTTAGTCTTAGCTGCGTTGCCGTAGCTGAGTTTTAAAATTATAGCGATTTTTTTAACTTTGTCAAAAAGTTTTTCAATTTATTTTCGAAAAGTTATTTATTAGCAACCTTTACCAACCAACCTTCACGCTCATAACAGCCTAAAATAGCCTTTGAAAACAAATTGATACGCACATATTTTCCCGTATATTCAGCTGGGATTATTGCCGTCACTTTATGAAAACTACTGTTGCTTTCAATAACGACCGGCACCGACTGCTCCTTCATTGTGACCTTAATCGTGCTTGGATCCGTCCATTCCGACAATTTAAATGAAAATTCCGACTCCGCCGCCACTTCAATTTTCTCTGGTTCCTGATAAGTCGGCAAACTAAATTCGCGAACTTGCGGTTTTTTACAAGCTTCCTCTACTTCGCCCGCCGAATACGCATAACTACCAACATTCACACTCAATAATGCCACCGCCAAAGTCGCTTGAACAAAATGATTAACTCGCATCGCTATAACTCCAAAATTTGTTAAAATTACTTCGCTTCAGGAATTTCTGAAACTAGAACCGCCTTTTCGACCGCTTTTTTTGCCAGCAACAACTCTTCTTTATGCCCTTCCCCATAAAGCGTCACACCTCCCATAATCGCAACCAAAGTAATTGACGACACCACAAACCGCGTCGGGTGCTTCATAAAAAACAACGGCCACTGCGGTTTGTACATCCCAACAACAAAAAATAATGCCGTGTACACAAGTATATGAATCGAAGCTAAAACCATAATAGAAATCTCAAATTGTATGTTTAAATAATTTTGTCATATTATAAGGTACGTCATTATTTACTAATCAACTATATTTATGCCCTCATTTGATATTATTTCCGAATTCGATGTCCACGAAGCCAAAAACGCCGTCGATCAAGCCAATAAAGAAGTCACGACGCGCTTTGATTTTAAAGGCACAGATTCTAGTTTTGAACTCAACGATTCCACAATTGTCATGATTTCAGAATCGACCTTCCAATTACAACAAATGTTTAGCGTTCTTTGTTCCAAACTCACGAAACGCGGCATCGACATCGCTTGCATGGAAGTCAAAGATGCAAAAGGTAGTGGGAAATTGATGCGCCAAGAAGTTTTGCTTAAACAAGGGATTGAATCAACGCTTGCAAAAAAAATAGTCAAACTTATCAAAGACAATAAACTCAAAGTTCAAGCCGCGATTCAAGGTGAAAAATTACGGGTGAATGGAAAAAATCGTGATGATTTGCAAGCAACCATTCAATTTTTGCGGAGTTCTGATTTAGAACAACCGTTACAGTTTGATAATTTTCGAGAATAACCAATAACTCGCCAGCACAAATAGCAACCAACCCGCGACTAATACACCAATCACGCCGTCGTAATGGCTCACTAAAAACGAATACGGCGTGTTTAAATCTACACTCATTGTCGATTTACTCATTCGAATTAACGTCACCCAACCCGCGTGATAACCAATGCACAACGCTAAATTCATCTCACCATGTAATCGCAACACACCCAAAAATAATCCAACCGCGCATAATGCCAGAAACGCCGTTGGTTCTTGCATAGCGAAAACGTTGTGATACGCCTCGCCCAACAATTGAAAACTGCCATTCAAACTTAATGTCTCATCTGAAACAGGCGATTTACTGTCTAAAAAATGTAAGCCTGCGTAATAAATCGAACTAAGTAAAACTGCTAAAAACGCAGATAGATATTTCCTCAAACTGGTCAGTAATAAGCCGCGAAAAACCGATTCTTCAACAATACCAATTAGTACAGCCAATCCAAACGCAACGCCAACTTTTTTCGCCACCCAGCCAAACGTCCACGCCTTTGTCATGTCGATTGAATGAATACCTAAAAAATTAAGTGTGATAAAAGCAGGTAATAAAATCAGTACGCTTAAACCAAAACCACGTCCAAATTGTTTCAACATAGTGTTAAATGGCGCGTAACCGAGCATTACTTTGTTCAAACCGAGCCATTTTGAAATGGGGAAAATACTCAGCAGCAACATGATTTGTGACAGCCGAATCATCAGTTTTCGCAAAATAGTCGGGTCATTAAAACTCAACGCAATCAAATAACTAAAAACACACGCACTGCTCGTTATCACAAACAAAACCAACATCGGCACAAACGCATAAAAAATTGTACGACTCATTATTGGAAATCGCCCCACAACATTTGCACCGCTGATAATGCGGCGAGTGACGCGGTTTCAGTGCGTAAAATCCGTGCGCCTAATCGAACAGGAATAAAACCTGCCACCTTTGCGATTTCACGTTCCGTACTTGAAAAACCACCTTCGGGACCTGTTAATAACGTCACCGAATTATTCTCAGGCGTGAGTTGTGCTAAATTTTTCTCAGCATAAGGATCAAGAAAAACTTTCAAACCGCCCAGCCCTGTGACCCACGCATTCAACATCGAAACATCTGCAAAATCTGGTAAAACCGTGCGTCCACTTTGTTCGGCAGCGTGTTGAATAATTTTTTGCCAATGTTGCCAACGCTGTGATTTCTTTTCATCTTTGAATTGCACCACGCAACGCTCGGTAATCAACGGTGTAATTGACGTTACGCCTAATTCGACTGCTTTTTGTACCGAAAAATCCATTCTATCGCCACGCGAAATTCCTAAACCTAACTGAATTTTCAAATTCGATTCAATGGTTCGTTCGACGTGTTTTTCTAATTCAACTCGCACCGATTTACGACTGACTTCAACAACTTTACCGACGTATTCGCCGCCCGTTCCGTTGAATAAAATAATGGGTGCGGCGTTTTTCAAACGCAACACATTTCTGGCGTAATGTGCGTTGTCGTCATCCAATTCAATCGTGCTGTCAGTTTGCAACGCGGCGGAGGTGTAAAGTCGTGAAATTCGCATTTTTACTCTTCAAAAATTGCAGCGTTCAAATTCAACGCACCGTTAAAAATAGATTTGTCTTTAATGAAACCAAATTTTGTACCGTTTAAATTCGTACCATTGAAATTCACATTTTCTAAATGGCTGCCGCTTAAATCCGCCATCGTCAAATCGGCATTCGTCAAGTTTGCCCCCGACAAATCAACACGTTTCATCAATGCCCGATTAAGATTCGCGTTAGTCAAATTCACATTCGACAAATTTGCACCATTCAAACTCACGCGCATCAAACCCATTGGCTGATTTTTCATATCCACGCCCCAATTTGCATTGGTTAAATTTGCGCCTTTCAAATTCGCTTTGTCCAAATTTGCAATAAAACGACTACCGCTTAAATTCGCTTCGCTCAAATCGGCATCCATCATGCTCACGCCGAAAATACTGGTATTCGCCAGATTCGCACGGGCAAAATGAATCCGCGTCATCACCGTTAAATCTAAATTCAAATTCGACAAATCGCTGTCGTTCAAGTTCGCATCACGCAAATCCGTTCCCCACAAATCAGCGTGTCGAAAATCCAATTTCGATAAATCCAAACCGCGAAAATCTTTGCGCCGCAAATCGGCAACGTGCGTTTTGTCCGCACTTTTTAATTTTTGTTCGATTTCGACGCGCGATAAATCTGCCGCGAAGACGTTTAAACTCAACACCAATGCCGAAAAACCTAAACTTATTTTTTGTAATTTCATTTTTTGCTCCACATTTTAAAACTTCATCCAGCGCAACCGATTAGCATTTGAAACCACCGTCACCGACGACATTGCCATCGCTAAACCTGCAATCATTGGATTCAACAGTACGCCAAAAATCGGATAAAACAGCCCTGCTGCCAACGGAATACTGATGGTGTTGTAAAAAAATGCACCCAATAAATTTTGTTTGATGTTGACTAGCGTCGCACTTGAAAGTTTCATCGCTTCGGGAACTTTCAACAACGAACCTTGCAAAATCACAATGTCCGCACTTTCAATGGCTACGTCTGTGCCACCACCAATCGCCATTCCAACATCGGCTTGTGCTAAGGCTGGCGCGTCGTTAATTCCATCGCCAACCATGCCAACGCAAAACCCAGCTTGCTGTAATTCACGCACGATTTCGGCTTTAAATTCAGGTAAAACTTGTGCTTTGATTTCGGTAATTCCCGCCTGTTTCGCAATTGCATTTGCGGTAATTTCGTTATCGCCCGTCACCATAATCAAACGCACACCCAGTTTTTTCAACGCTTGCACGGCTTCGGCAGAATCCGTTTTGATTGGGTCAGAAACTGAAACAATCCCAACACAAACACCATTCGCCGCCAACAACATTGGCGTTTGTCCCAATTCGGCAAGTTCGTCTAACGTCACCAAATAATCATCAACAGGAATTTCTTGTTCGAGTATCAACGTTTTATTGCCAAACAAAACCGATTGTTCTTTCCAATAACCAATAACACCGCGTCCAGCAATGGCTTGAAATTTCTTGATGCGATGTAGTTTCAAATCTTGCGCTTTTGCCGCCGCTAAAATACTGCTTGCCAACGGATGTTCCGAACCCGATTCTAAACTTGCGGCAAGTTGTAACACCGTCGTTTCGTCAAAATCGCCAAACGCTAAAATCGTTGCAACCGTTGGTTTACCTTGCGTGACCGTTCCCGTTTTGTCGAGAATAATGCAATTCAATTTACCGGCCGTTTGTAACGCTTCGCCTTTACGAATCAAAATGCCTGATTGCGCGGCACGTCCCACGGCAACCATGACTGAAATCGGTGTCGCCAAACCCAATGCACACGGGCAAGCAATCACTAACACGGTCATCGATGTAACAAACGCATAGCCTAACGCGCCATCGCCGCCAAAAACTAACCACAATAAAAACGTTACCCCAGAAATCCCGACAACTGTTGGTACGAAAACACTGGCGATTTGGTCAGCCAAACGAGCAATTTTTGGTTTACTGCCTTGCGCTTGACGAACACTTTTAATGATTTGTGCGAGCGCGGTATCACGTCCAATCCGGGTTGCCATAAACAAAAAACTGCCCGTTTGATTCATCGTGCCGCCCGCAACGGCTGAACCAATTGTTTTTTCAACAGGCATCGATTCACCCGTGAGCATCGATTCATCAACGCTTGAATGTCCGTCAGTTAAAACGCCATCGACAGGAATTTTCTCACCTGGTCGAACACGCAACGTTTCACCTAAACCGACTTCTTCAATCGGCACATCGATTTCTTCGCCATTTCGAACAACCCGCGCTGTTCGTGGTTGCAACCCTAATAATTGCCGAATTGCCCCAGACGTTTGACCACGCGCTCTAGTTTCAAGCGCGTTGCCTAAATTGATAAACGCTAAAATTATCACCGCCGCTTCAAAATAAGCGTGTTGCGACAAGACAGGAAACGATTTGTAATAATCAATCATGATGGTCGAATAAAACCACGCCGACCCTGTTCCCAAAGCAATTAACGTATCCATGTTGTATTGGCGCAAGCGAAACGATTGATACGCGCCACTGTAAAAATGTCCACCAGAATACGCCATAATTCCCAACGTAATCACGGCAATCAGTGTCCAAAACCACTGGCTATGTGGCATTCCCATCATTGGCATCCAGCCAAGTTGTTCCAGCAACATCAAAAATGCGCCAAAACCACCCGCTATTTTTGCTTTGTGCATCAATGACGCATAACGCGCTAATTCTTGGGCTTCTTGTTCAGCGGGATCTTCAATGCCTTCCATAATTGCCGCATCAAAACCTGCTGCTTTCACTGATTTTTTCAAGGCTTCAACATCGGGATTGCCTTTGACAATGGCAGAATGGTCGGCAAAATTCACACTGACCGATTCCACACCCGCAACCGAAGTTAATGCGCCTTCAACGGAAGCAATACAACCCGCACAGCGCATTCCTAAAATGGATAAACGTAATTCTGGAGAAGTAGAATCGGTCGTCATAATCGTTACTCCACGCCAAAACCAGCAGCGATAATTACGTCTTCTAAATCATCGATTTCGATTTTTTCGGGTTCAAATACAACGCTCACATGATTTTCTTTGCAATCGGCAACGGCACTAATCACACCGTCCAACGCGGTTAATTTTTCAATTACATTGTTCTCACATCCGCCACATTTCATGCCTGTAACGGTAAAAATTGCTGTTTGTGTCATGGGGATTCCTCGTTAAAATTAAAAAAATACGCTGCTATATGATTACCGTAGCAGCGACGCATTGCAATCCTTTGAAACGCGATTTGCGATATAATCACACCACTCCCTTAAAAACCACCGAGGTTTAGAAAATGGTAACTTTAGAAACGCCGATTTGTGATTTTGGCAAACCCGCGATTGATTTTGAATTATTGGGTGTCGATGGCAAAACGTGGACGCTTAGAAATTGCATGGGCGAGAAAGGGCTGTTGGTGATGTTTATTTGTAATCACTGTCCGTATGTGAAAGCTGTGAAGGAACGCATTGTTCGTGATACCGCTGAACTTAAAACACTCGGCATTAACAGCGTAGCGATTATGTCGAACGATTTTGTGGCGTACCCTGAAGATTCATTTGAGAACATGAAAAAGTTTTCGGATGAACTAAATTTCAGTTTTCCGTATTTACTCGACGAAACGCAAGAAGTTGCAAAAGCCTACGGTGCGATTTGTACACCGGATTTCTTTGGTTACAACGCAAATTTTGAATTGCAATATCGCGGACGTTTAGATTCTAGTCGCCGCGAAATTACCCCAGAAAATACGCCGCGTGATTTGTTTGAAGCCATGAAACTCGTAGCTGAAACTAATCATGGCCCTAAAGAACAATTAAGCAGCATCGGCTGTTCAATCAAATGGAAAGAAGGAGAATAGAAAATGACGATTTTACGCATGGTTGATTTAGATTTAGCCGGAAAGCGCGTTTTGATTCGTGAAGATTTAAACGTGCCGGTCAAAAATGGCAAAGTAACCAGTGACGCGCGAATTCAGGCGAGTTTACCAACGATTGAATTCGCGTTGAACGCTGGCGCGGCAGTGATGTTGATGTCGCATATTGGTCGCCCTACCGAAGGCGAATACAATCCTGAATATTCGTTACAACCCGTCGCCGAACATTTGGCGACATTGTTGAATAAACCTGTTCGCTTAGAAAAAGATTGGCTCGATGGCATTGAAATCAAAGCGGGTGAAGTCGTGTTATGCGAAAACGTACGTTTCAACGTTGGTGAAGGTAAAAATAACGACGACTTAGGCAAAAAGATGGCGGCGTTATGCGATATTTTTGTCATGGATGCGTTTGGCACAGCACATCGCGCTCAAGCCTCAACACATGCGATTGCCAAATTTGCGCCAATTTCATGTGCAGGACCTTTACTTGCAAATGAATTAGAAGCCTTAGGTCGCGCACTCGAAACCCCTGAAAAGCCTGTAATCGCCATTGTTGGCGGTTCAAAAGTTTCAACAAAATTAACCGTGTTAGAATCACTTTCTAAAAAAGTAGATCAATTGATTGTCGGTGGTGGCATTGCAAATACGTTTATCGCAGCGATGGGTTTTTCAGTTGGAAAATCTCTGGTTGAAATGGATTTAATCGACGAAGCAAAACGTTTAATTGCTGATGCGAAAGCAGCAGGTTCTGATATTCCGATTCCAACTGATGTAGTTTGTGCAAAAGAATTTTCTGAAACCGCTGAAGCGACCATTAAAAATGTCGCCGATATTGCAGAAGATGACATGATTTTGGATATTGGGCCTGAAACAGCGGCGCATTACGCACAAATTCTGAAATCTGCAAAAACAATTGTCTGGAATGGCCCAGTCGGGGTTTTTGAAATCGAACAATTCGCGCATGGCACACAAACACTGGCTTATGCAATTGCAGGCAGTGACGCATTTTCGATTGCAGGCGGCGGCGATACACTCGCGGCGATTGATAAATATGGCATTAACGACCAAATTTCTTACACCTCAACAGGCGGTGGCGCATTCTTGGAATTCCTCGAAGGCAAAGAACTTCCCGCTGTAACGATTTTGCAAAAATAATTTTTACCCTTTAAATTTTGGAGAGACAAAGATGGCACGAGTGACGATTGAAGATTGTTTAGAAAATGTTGAAAACCGTTTTAAATTGGTTTTGTTAGCGAGTACCCGCGCACGTCAATTAAGTCACGGTGCAACAGAATTTGTGCCGCGCGATCGTGATAAAGACACCGTCGTGGCATTACGCGAAATTGCGGCGGGTCATGTAACGGAAGAAAATGTTGCTGCGTTGCACCGTGTGGGCGAAGTTCATGATCATCACGCGCCTGAAAATCCGTTATTTTAAGTTTTGATTCCATGTCTAACTTAGCATTTTCAAAAATTGTCAATTTACAGCCAGATGGACAACTTAAAAACCTAGAAGCAGAATACGTCGCCCGTTTAGGGAATATATTGGCGAGCTATTTAGATGAGGAACAAATTGCTCAATGTGTGCGAGCGTATGAATTTGGTGCTACCGCACACACTGGGCAGTTTCGCAAAAGTGGCGAACCTTACATTTGCCATCCACTCGCGGTGGCTATTACGTTAGCAGAAATGCGAATGGATGCCGACGGAATTACCGCCGCCATTCTGCACGATGTCATTGAAGATACGGGCATTAGCAAAGAAGATTTGGCGGCACACTTCAACAACGAAGTCGCCGAATTGGTTGATGGCGTAACCAAATTATCCAAAATCGAAGATCAATCACACGCCGAAGCCCAGGCTGAAAATGTTCGCAAAATGTTTTTGGCGATGGCGAAAGATTTGCGCGTGATTATTGTCAAACTCGCCGACCGTTTACATAACATGGAAACGTTAGGCGTAATGTTACCACCCAAAAAACGTCGGATTGCTCGAGAAACCTTAGATATTTACGCGCCAATCGCGAATCGTTTGGGTATGAATTCGATTCGTCATCGTCTGGAAGGATTGAGTTTTGAAGCGATGTATCCGATGCGTTATGCGGTACTGAGTCACGCGATTAAAAAGGCGCGGGGCAATCGTCGCAAAATGATTGATACCATTGAAAATAGTATCCGAACGCGATTACAAGACGCATCATTTCCGTGTGATGTGGCAGGACGTGAAAAAAATATCTACAGCATTTACAAAAAAATGGTGAAGAAAAAGATCCCGCTCTCCGATGTGTTCGACGTGTATGCGTTTCGGATTTATTGCGATAATGTCGATTCTTGTTACCGTGTTTTGGGCATCATGCACAATTTGTACAAGCCGATTCCAGGGCGATTCAAGGATTACATTGCGTTACCCAAGGAAAATGGCTATCAATCGCTACATTCGATTTTGATGGGACCTTACGGGATTCCGATTGAAATTCAAGTGCGAACTCATGAAATGCACCGTATGTCAGAATCAGGCATTGCCGCGCATTGGCTGTACAAAACTGATGCGGACAAAAATCGTAATGTCCAAGCCTTAGCCAATGAATGGCTTAAAGATTTGTTGGAAATTCAAAAAAATGCTGGTGACTCGCTCGAATTTATCGACAATTTGAAAGTCGATTTGTTCCCGCAAGAGGTGTTTGTTTTTACGCCAAATGGCGCGATTATTAAACTGCCACGCGGTGCGACGATTGTTGATTTTGCTTACGCAGTGCATACCGATTTAGGCAACGCCTGTGTTTCAGCACGAATTGATAAGCAGCTCATTCCGTTACAAACCGAATTAGAAAGCGGCGTGACAGTTGAAATCATTACCGCTGAAGCTACTCGTCCTAATCCATTGTGGTTAAATTATGTAATTACTGCCCGAGCGCGATTAGCGATTCGTAATCGATTAAGACATATTGAAGGGCAAGAAGCCTATAATTTGGGGCAGCGTCTGTTGGAAAATGAACTGCTGAAAATGAATATACAGTTGACGCAAATTGGTGAAGAAAAAATTTCGGCATTGTTAAAAGTGTTGGGCTTTAAGACGTTTGATAAGCTGTTGGAAGACATTGGTCTGGGCAATAAAATGCCCTTTTTGGTAGCGAAACAACTCACGCAAGACGATGTGCATACGCATATTAAATTGAATGACGCTGCAAAAAGTCAAAATCGTCCGTTGATGATTAAAGGCACGGAAGGCATGGTGGTGACGTTGGCGAAATGTTGCCGACCCATTCCAGGCGATGAAATTATTGGCTTTTTTAATCCAGGCAAAGGCATTGTCGTTCATCAGCACGATTGCCGTAATCATGCGCTGATTAAGAAGAAGCAAAATAATTGGCTCGACGTAGAATGGGGCGAAGATACAAAAGGCGATTTCGTCACAGAAATTCGGATTGAAATTTTGAATCAACGCGGTTCATTAGCGACAATCGCGACGACGATTTCAGCGTTGGATTCTAATATCGAAAACGTAACGGTGGTTGATCAGGATGCGCGAATAAGTGTTGATTTAATTCTTCTCACCGCCCAAAATCGGGTGCATTTGGCGAAAATTATGCGGCGGTTAAAAGAGCTATCGATTGTATTGAAAATTACACGAATGAAGGGATAGAAAATAACGATGTGCATAAAAACGATGTGCATAAATAAGAAATAATACCGCCATTTAAGCAATCGTCACCTCTCGAAAAATCGCCCGATCTTCATAATCAACTGCGATAACCATGCCGCTGTAAATTAGATCAAGGTCTAAATTTATGACTACCAGCTCAACTAAAACTGTTTTTAGGCAGCGGTGTTAATAATGATTCCAAGTGGATTCTGACCTTGAAGGTTTTGCGTTAAGGATTGCAAAAAATCAGTCAGCGTTGCATTGCTGTTAGTGTTATCAGAGATATTTTGAAAACTATCCTGTAATGTTTGATTCGTACTCGATACGTTATTGGTATTACCATTTTGGTCATTCAAATGTTGGATTAACGATTGTAAATTACCAATGATATTGCCGACAGTCGTACTATTTTCGCTATTATATGCGGCGATCGCTTCACTGCCATGATGTGCCATGTGGCTATGTAAATTAGCCTGTTGTTGGTGGAATGCAGTTGGCATGGCTTGTTTCGCGGCATCCTCTTTGCCCAAAATGGTAAATAAATCTCCAATAAATGTACTCAGTGACTTTTGTGATGAATTCACGCGGTTGGCATTATGGATTATCGGGGCATTTGCATTAGTTGGATTTGCTACACCAATTTGCGCTAAGGCTTGTTCAATATACGAAGAAAACGAAGTGGGATTTGTGGCAACATTAGCCAGTGCTGAGTCAGTCGAAACAGGTGCTTGATTAGTGACTTTTAGATTATGGGTGTTGACATTTGAAACAGGGGTAATCGTATTCATAACGAACCTCGTGAAAACAAATAAAACGGCAACGCCGCTAAAAACGTGATGCAAGCATAACACAACTAAGAAGTTCAATGAACGAACAAGGGGGAATTTTATTTTTCAGTCTACTCGTATTTAAGGGGGCATAAATCATAAATTTACCTTTCATTGCCAATACGGCACACTTGTCAGATACAAATAACCCACTTCAACGTCTTTCTCTTTTCATTTTATCTTTATCCTAAGCGTTTAATGCCCATAAATTTATTTTCGGATGAGAATGCCATCTCGAAATAGCCATAAATGCCATCATGAGTAAGAAACTGTTTGATATTTTGTGCTGAAAATTTAATCACTTGTCCGTCATCTGTACGGGTCACAATGTTTTTAGCAACGCCTTGATAAACACACAAAAATTCTTCTGAAGATAAAGACAGCTTAAAACGGACAGTGCGATTGTTTTTCATAGTGTTACGCCTTCCCAATTTGCAAACCATTTCGTTAAATCTTTAGTCTCACCCAAATAACGAAGCTGACGATCAACAGTATTGTGATTACCCCACACCACATCCTTCAAAACATCACCGGTTACACGCTCAAGAATATCATTACAGTAAAGTCCTTGATCATACTGGACATAATATCCATAAGTTCTGCAAGCTACAGGACGATGTTCATATACCACGCAAGCCCCTTTTAATTTATCTAGCATCGGACATACAACAAAGGGGGTTGACTGCTTTGACAAGGTAGCTACAGCGTGGCTAATTTCTTGCAGTATTTCTGATGGCAATGCTATCAATCCAGTTTGCAGTAACTCCCATTCAACTGTCGTTAGTCTAGGTACTTCGGCTAATCTATGGCAACAACCATCACAACCCATTTTGCATTGCCAATCTGTATTATCATCACGAATAGCATTTATTCGAGTATCAATATCTACATGAAGTTGGATAAGTTTATTCATCAATGCCTTGTTTTTGTGCTTCAACATCTGTCGTAATGCCTGTGTAAATCTTGCCATTTAAACATTCGAACAAATCGACAAACCATGTGCCATTCTCAATCCCCCACAGATCGCCAATTCATTGATTTGTTGAATTCACCAGAAGTGGTTTGCCAAATGCGAGCTAGTGTTCATGTGGTGTACCGAAATACAGAAAACATCACGGTGTCATTGATTTCGTTGGAACCGTATAAAGATAGAAACCTTTCTCATTATTTGACTCGCACAAAAAAAGCCCTGCTAACGATGAACGCCGCAGGGCTTTTTTTTATTGGAGCTAGTGAGGGGATTCGAACTCCTGACCGGCTGATTACAAATCAGCTGCTCTACCAACTGAGCTACACCAGCAATATGTGTTAAATTATACACATATATTCACTTTTAGCCATATTTCGATATGAATTCTGATATTTTTCTGCATATTTCGACACAATTGCAACAAGTTCAAATCCACATAAATTCAAAAATTACAAAAAGTTACCCCATTTCTACCGCCAAAAATGGCATCGGAGAAATCAACGGCAGTGGTTGCACTCCCAGCGGTTGGCATTGCGTTCGCGCAAAAATAGGCGATTTACAACCGTTAAACCGCGTTTTCGTTGTTCGACGACCCACAAATGAAATTTATGACCTTGAATTAGCAAATAATTTTCCCAATCGGGATTGGATTTTAACGCGGATTTTATGGCTTGACGGTTTAGAAACGGGTAAAAATCGTTACGGCAATGTTCACACCGCTTCGCGCTACATTTACATTCACGGTTGCCCTGACGAGCTGATTAACGGCAAACCTGAATCACACGGCTGCATTCGTATGAAAAATGCCGACATACTCAATTTATTTAATCGTATTTCAGTCGGCACAAAAGTCTTTATTGACTAAACCGCATCACTCCGCCATTTTCCAATTGACCATATTGTGTCGTTTTAAGACTCATATACTGAAAAAAAGCAGTTCGACTGTATATTTTCGCCCTCGATTTGCTTCATTTTACTTCAAACCAAGTGTTCAATTTTTCTTCGTTTAATATCTGTTCAAGTAAACCTTGAACCATTACCGTTACGGGGCTTCTATTGATAATTTTTTGTAACATGTTGCTGAATTGGTTGCTTGCTGTCATTTGAATTAGCGATTATCCTTTAAAACACCTTGAAATAGTTGGTGTAATGATTACAGCAGTTCCAAATTGGCGTTCTTTTGGAACGCAACGATTCACCTTTGCGTGATGACAATCAAAAATTAACTAAAACAATTCACGAGGAAAAATCTATGTTCAAAGTCGGCATGATAGGCGTAGGTGCAATGGGAATCGGCATGGCAACAAATTTAGCCAACGTTGGTTTTTTAACCACCATTTACAATCGAACCACCGAAAAAGCACAATCTCTCGCACAAAAATTAAACGTTCACGTCGCACTTTCACCCGAAGAACTTGCTGCGGAAGTCGATGTGATTTGTTTATGTGTTTCGCGTGATGAAGACGTTTTGGAAGTCGTCAACGCGCTTGCGAAAACTATTCGCCCGAATACCATCGTGGTCGATATGTCCACTGTCAGCAGTCACACGGCGAAACAAGCGGCAGCACTTTTAGCGTGCCACGATGTTGATTTTCTCGACGCGCCAGTTTCTGGTGGTGTCGAAGGTGCGAATTCAGGCAAATTAGCGATGATGGTGGGCGGCGACGCAACGGTTTTAGAAAAAATTCGCCCTGTTTTAGACGCAATGGCAAGCCGCATTGTTCATATTGGCGAAACGGGAACCGGTCAAGCCACAAAAGCAGTGAATCAAATTATGGGCGCAGGTATCAATCAAGCGGTGACAGAAGCGTTGGCGTTTGCAAAAGCGCAAAATTTGCCAATGGATAAAATTATTGATGTGATTTCGAGTGGTGCGTCGAGCAATTGGTTTTTGCAACATCGTGGTTTGAGTATGACGAAAGGCACTTATCCAGCGGGTTTCAAAGTCGAATTGCATCACAAAGATTTGGCGATTTGTGAACGTATGGGCGAAAGCGTGGGTATAAATTTGCCGCTGACCACACAAACCCGATTAGATTACGAGCAGTTAATAGCAGACGGCTTTGGTGATTGTGATATTTCGGCGTTATACCATTTGAAAGTGAAATGAATTAAACTTGTCACACAAAGCCGCCGTTGATTTCGCGGCTTTTTAATCGTTTAGAACTAACAATAAAAATCGCTTCAATGCTCATTAGGATCAAAAATACATGAACAAAGTTAAAATTAACGTCGCTTTAATCCGATTGTTTCAATTTGTCGTTTTCGTTTTATTCACATTTATGGTTATGGCTTACACGTTCGCCATGATTTTATTGCCGTTAGATGCCATCGTGATGCTGATTAAAGCATTATCACTCGTCGGTTTAGGTGGCATTATCGGGGCGATTATCGCTGTACCAGCAGTCGGTTATTTAGGCATGATGGTTTATAAAATGCCTGGTTTATGCCAATTATTAGTCGAAATCGGTATGGATTTAGTCAACACTGGCAAAGCGCGTATCGAAGCCTTCAATAAAATCATCGACGCTGCAAAAGCCTAAACACAAAACTTTTTATCAAACCGCCCCGAGTGCGAATGACGGGCGGTTTTTTTATAGCCAAACCTTTGGAAATTTATGAATACCCACCCTACCCTTTTGAGAATTTTAGACAGCGTTTTAGTCGTGGTCGATATGCAAGGCAAATTGTCGGCGGTCATGCCCGAAATCGATGCCGCATTGATGCACGAAAACACCGTCAGCCTTTTGGAAGCGGCGAACAATTTGGCGATTCCAGTTTTAGTGACCGAACAATATCCGCAAGGTTTGGGACAAACGGAACAATCCGTCCGAGAAGCCTTGCCAAATCCCGCGCCAATTTTCGAGAAAACGTCTTTTTCTTGCACTGGTGCGAGTGGTTTTATGCCTGCGTTGGAACTCACCAAAAGCAAACAAGTGATTTTGGTTGGACAAGAAGCACACGTTTGTATTGTACAAACCGCGTTGGATTTAATAGCACTCGGTTATCAAGTTCACGTTGTGGAAGATGCGATTTGTGCGCGAAAAGCGGAACATAAATTTTATGCGCTTCAACGTTTACAAGCGCAAAACGTGGTGATTACAAATTATGAGTCGGTATTATTTGAATGGTTGCGCGATGCAAATCACCCCGATTTCAAAGCGATTTCTAGTTTATTGCGTTGAGATTTGACCATGACTTTAAATGATTTTTTAGCTAAAATTCAAGCGAATGCACAGGTGAGTTTTACTGAATCCCTTGCAGTAATTTCTGAAAATTACGTTTATCAACCCACTGCGTTTCGTAATGGTTCTGTTGAAAATGCCGCTGGTCAAAATGAAGGTTCATGCAAAATTTTCGCCTTCGGAAAATTGAATAATTTAACGGAGCAACAGACGTTATCGCTGTTTGGCGATTATTACCGTATTGAGATTTTGCAAAATCCCGACGCAACCGACCATCAAAACATTCGCCAATTTATGCAGCACGGTTGGTCGGGAATCGTGTTTGAAAGTGAAGCCTTAAAAGCGGTTTGATTTTTATGCTCACGAAAGTTTATGCGGGACAACCGTTTTACACGGACGTTTTTAAAATCACCGAGCAAGTTGGCGATGCTCAAAGTTACGGCTCTGGCGTTTTGCTGGCGGGCGGTCAATATGTTTTAACTGCCGCGCATTTGTTTTCGGCAAATCCAACATTGTCGAATGTTCACATTTTGAATGCCGACGGTCAAACCGTGAGCGCGGTGGGGGAAATTTACATTGATCCACAATGGAACGATGATCCCACCAGTTACAATCACGATTTAGCCATAATCAAACTTGCACAACCATTAGCGCAAACTTCTGGCTACGAAATTTATCGCGCCAAAACTGAAATTGGACAAACATTTACTCGTGCGGGTTTTTCGGGAACTGATTTAGTGGCGGGTAAAAATACTTACGATGCACTCACCGACATCATTAACACCTCATTCGGCAGTCACATTGAAACGGGTTCACAACTACTTTATGACTACGACGACGGCACACCACAACATGACGCGCTTGGGCTGTTGTTCAATTTACCAAATTTAGGTTTAGGCAGCGACGAAACTATGTCACAAAGTGGTTTGTCAGGCGGCGGAACATTTATAGATGGCGAAATTGCTGGTATTAGTAGTTTTATTTTTCGTTCCAATTTATCTGATGTCGATAGCGTGATTGATTCGTCGTTTGGCGAAATGGGTTCGGATACACGGATTTCAACCCACGCCGATTGGATTGATTTTATTACAAAAGGAAATCCTATTTATGCCGCACCGTCTCTTGCTTCCGAAGTTATGAAAAATGTACCCGAACCAAATTTTGGTTCGGTGGTTAATTATTTTTTAGCGTCATTTAGCGAACCATTGACACAAGATATTTCGTTTCACTTTCGTACACTCGATGGCACAGCGATTGCTGGTTTAGATTACCTTGCAACACAAGGGCAAATAACGTTGCACGCCGGTGAAAATCACGTTGCGATTCCGGTCACGATTTTGGGAGATAAAATCGCTGAAGCTGATGAAACGTTTTCATTGGAAATTAGTGAACCAGTCGGTTTTAGCCTTCCAAATAACGCCCTTGTTTTAATCGCAACGCACACCATTATTGATAATGACACGGCGATTTTCTAAGCCCCCTCTTTATAGAAAGTGCTTATAAAATATGCCATAATGACCACCTTTTTAAGTAAATTCTAACTTTGTACAATATGAAAACACTCAACAAGTCTGATTTAGAAGAAGCCCTAAAATTATGTAAAGGCGCGTTTATTTCCGCCGCAGGTTTCAGTTTAGTCATCAACATTTTGCAACTCGTTCCGACGATTTACATGTTGCAACTTTACGATCGCGTCGTTCCGACTGGCAACCATTCAACTTTAGTGATGCTAACGCTAATTATGATGGTGTTGTTTGTCACGATGGGAACGTTGGAATGGGTTCGATCACAAATTTTAGTTCGTGTCAGCACTCGTTTGGAAACGTTGCTCAACGAACGTTTGTTCAAAGTCGCTTATAAACAAGCTCTTTACACTGGTGGACAACGCGCTTCATCACAACCCCTCGATGATTTAACTGCGTTACGTCAATTTATGACAGGCAACGGATTATTCGCGTTTTTTGACGCGCCTTGGTTGCCAATTTATATCGCATTGATGTTCGTGTTCCATTCGATGTATGGCTGGATGGCGGTTGCTACGGCAATTTTGCTCATCATCGTCGCCATTGTTCAAGAAAAAGCCACTAGCAAAATGCTCGGTGAAGCAAACAATTTGGCGATGGCGGGACGCGGTTTAGTCAATAAAAACCTTCGCAACGCTGAAGTTATTGAATCAATGGGAATGTTGAACAACATTCAAAAACGTTGGTTAAAAGGCACTAATCAAGTTTTAGTTTTACAAGCCACTGCTAGTTCACGCGCTGGTTTAATCAGCGCAACATCAAAATTGATTCGTCTTTCATCACAGTCGTTAATTCTCGCGGTTGGTGCGTATTTGGTTATCGAAAACGAAATCACCTCCGGCTTAATGATCGGTGGTTCGGTGTTATTAGGACGGGCATTAGCCCCTATTGACATCGTTATTGGTTCATGGAAAGGCTTTATTTCGGCACGCGGACAATATGCGCGATTGAACGAATTATTGCGTCAAATTCCTGCCGATGCAGAGCGTATGTCTTTACCGACTCCCGAAGGTTCTTTTCAATTTGAATCCGCTATTGTCGCACCACCTGGTGCAAAATCAGCTGTCTTGAAAGGCATTACGTTAAACATTGCAAAAGGCGATGTTATTGGTGTTATTGGACCCAGCGGGGCAGGCAAATCAACCTTTGCGCGTGCATTGCTAGGCATTTGGCCATGTAATCAAGGCAAAATTCGTTTAGACGGCGCGGATGTATTCACATGGAATCGTGAAGAACTCGGTCCCAACATTGGTTATTTGCCGCAAGACATCGAATTATTTGAAGGTACCATCAGCGAAAACATTGCTCGTTTTGGTGATGTTGATCCCGAAAAAGTCGTCAATGCCGCGAAAATGGCAGACGTACACGATTTGATTTTACATTTACCTGAAGGCTACGACACCATGATTGGCGCGAGTGGTGGCAATTTATCAGGTGGTCAACGTCAACGAGTAGGTTTAGCCCGCGCATTATATGACGAACCACGAATTGTCGTTTTAGACGAACCAAATTCGAATTTGGACGAAGTCGGCGAAGCAGCATTAGGTAATGCGATTCAACGCTTAAAACAAAACCAAACCACGATTATTATCATCACACACAGAAATAACGTGTTGGCGAACGTCGATAAATTGCTTATTTTAAACGACGGTTTAGTCTCAGTTTATGGACCAAAAGAACAAGTCATCGCGCATTTGCAACAACAGCAAGCTCAAGCGCAAGCCGCTCAGTCGGCTACACTTGCTAACTAAGGCGGTAGAATTATGAAAGTAGAAACAGCAAAAATTCATTCCAACGAATTGAAAAAAGAACACGACGTTTCTCTCGTCACGAACGATATGCCAATTCGCGCTTTGGGAATGGCAGTTGTCATTGGCACGGTTGGCATTTTAGGCGCGTGGAGTTATTTAGCTCCAATCAGTAGTTCTGCTGCGGCTCCAGGTTTCGTGACCGTCAAATCACACAGTAAAACTGTGCAGCATTTAGACGGCGGTATCGTCAAAGAATTGATTGCCAAAGATGGTGACATCGTCAAAGAAGGCGACGTATTGTTAGTCTTAGACGGTACAGAAATCAAAGCGCAATTGGAAATTTTACGCGGTCAACAAATTACTCTCGCCGCGCAAGTCGCACGTTTAAGCGCAGAACGTGATCGCGCTGGACAAATCACTTTTCCAAGAGAAGTTCAGAATTTGAGCGATGCTCGTGTAGTTGAAGCGCGACAAGATGAAAATCAAATTTTCAACGCCCGCAAAAATGCTCACGATGGAGAGGTTTCGGTTTTAAACCAACGTGTTAGCCAGTTGAATTCAAAAATACAAGGTTTGCAAGGTCAAAAAGCGAGTAAACAGCATTTGAGCATTTCTTATACTGAAGAGGCAAAAGATTTGAAAGAATTGCTTGCTGAAGGATTTGCCGATAAACAGCGTTTGCGCGATATGGAACGTAGCATAACTGCGACGACAGGTGAAATTGCGTCTTTAAGTTCAGAAATTGCTAGCAGTGAAATGCAAATTGGAGAAACTCGTTTGCAAATCATGCAAATTCAAAAACAATTTCAAGAGGAAGTCGCGGATAAATTGGGCGAAATCCAAGCACAGCTCTATGATGTCAATCAGCGTTTGACAGCGACCACTGACAAAGTCAATCGTATCCAAATCAAATCACCGGCTGCTGGTCGGGTGATGGGAATGTCGGTGTACACCGTTGGCGGCGTGATTACTCCGGGTAGACCAATTCTCGACATTGTCCCACAAGGTGAAGAGTTGGTTGTTGAAGCGCGAGTTTCGCCGATGGATATTGACCGTGTTCACGTTGGTTTAGTGGCAGAAGTACGTTTTAGTGCCTTTAAACAAGCTCTTGTGCCAAAAACTGAAGGCAAACTCATTGGTTTGTCAGCAGATAAAATCACCGATGAACGTACTGGTCAACCGTACTACACCGCGAAAATTGAACTCACTCCAGAAAGTTACGTCAAATTGGGCAACATGGAATTAGTACCTGGTATGCCAGCGGATGTGTTAATTAACACGGGCGAACGAACGGTATTTGAATACTTGATGCAACCGATTAGTAACGCTTGGGCAAAAGCGATGATTGAGGACTAACTGTGAAAATATTTAAGTTAAAACATTTAGTCGCCTGTATTATTTTGGCGCAAGCTCCAAACGCTTATTCCGAAGATTTGATGACGATTTATCACCAAGCCTTAGAAGCTGATCCGGAATCGAGAGCGGCGATGATAAATATGGAAATTACCAAAGAGCAAACCCAAGAAGCACTCGGTCAAATGTTGCCACAAATTAGTGGCAGCGCAAACTGGTCGAAAAATAGTCAAGACACTGCTGCTGCAGGTAAGAATCCAGCAAAAAATAGCACCTATGACGGAACGCGCTACTATGTTTCGCTGAATCAAACGATGTTTGATTTTTCCAAATTTTGGAATTGGCGGCGAGCCAACACAGTTGAAGAACAATACAGCGCACAGAATATCGCGGCTCAACATGCGTTAATGCACAATGTCGTTGAAAAATACTTTGGGGTTTTGGAGGCTGAAGACCAGTTGTATTTTTATCAAACCGAAAGAAATGCAATGGCAAAACGTTTAGAACAAACACAAAAACAATTCGCTAAGCAGTTAGTAAAAATCACCGATGTTTATGAAGTTGAAGCGCGTTTGGATCAATTAAAAGCCTCAGAAATTGAAGCAGAAACGATTGTCGTCACGGCAAAAGAAAGCTTGAAAGAACTGACAAACATGCCGTTTTCAGATTTATATAAATTGCGGGACAGCGTAGATTACAAACCTTTGGATGGTCAACTTGAACAATGGTTAGAAGTGGCAAAAAGTGAAAATCCAACGTTAGCTGCACAGTTAAAAGCTGTTGAAGCAGCGCATGATGGAGTCACAGTACAGAAGGCGAAATTTTTGCCTGAAGTCGATTTACAATTGAACTACTACGACACCAACACAGGTTATCAAAGTTCAAATTTAGGCACGCAATACTCAACTCAAGTCGGCGCAATTAACGTATCGGTGCCAATTTTTGATGGTGGCGTAAGTATTCACCAATTATTTGAATCACAACACAAATTAGCGTTAGCGAAAAATGAAAATGAAGCCAAGATTCGAGCGTTAGTAAAAGAAACCAGTGATTCGTTTTTGAGTTCAAATGCGAGCGTGCGTCGAATTGATGCCTCACGCAAAGCCGTTGCTTCTGCGGAAAAATCACGTGAAGCCAATGAAAGTGGTTTCAAATTTGGTGTGAAAACCGTAACAGACATTTTGAACGCACAACAGGAAGAATTCAAAGCAAAGCGGGACTTGTCGCAAGCAAAATATGCTTATATCAAGCATCGCGCTCATTTTATGCGTTCAGTAGGAATGATTACGGAGCAGAATATTCAAGAAGTGAACAATTGGTTGCAACCAAAATCGTTGGTGTTACCGATCGAACCAATTGAAAAGAAAGAAGATAAAACTGAAATTAAATCGTCAATTTAATTAGTTGCAGTAGCGTAATAGGCACTCACCACTTTTTGCCCTTGCGTTACAGATTTGAAATCTTTAAGCAGTTCAGTTTTTTTCAACTGAACTGCATCGATAAATAGCTTGTCTATCGCTTGGACGGATTCCAATACACCTTGAATGGTACGCTGATCATCCTCAGTTGAAGGTGCATTTAATAACGCTTCCAAACGTGCTTGACGCTGCATCAAAATTCCCGAAAGTTGTTCCCAGTCGTTTAATTCAATGGCTTGCGTAATTTTGACTGAAAAAATACTTAACTCTTGTAACAACGCACTCATTTCAACGATGTGCTTCGGGAATCGCATCCCACGCTTCTTTGACAGAGCGCATTAAATCACTCACTTCATCTAACATTTCAAGACTATTTTCCGCACTCGCTTGAAACAATTTTGCATTGATATATTCGTACAATCGATTTAGATTTTCAGCGATCGAACCACCACGTTCCATATCGATACCGTCAATTAGACCACCGATAATCGAAATAGCGCGAGAAATATGCGTACTTTTGTCTTCAAAACTACCTCGCGTTATCGCTCCTTTCGCAGCGTTTACTTGCATCAAAAAACCGCCCATCAACATCTGGATTAACGCATGAGGCGTAGATTCTTCGACAATACTTTCGGTATGCACAGCGGCATATTGATTTGCGTACCGTCTGTTATTCATTACTGCTGCCATAACTTACTCTTATATTTTAGGTTGTTTGTACTAAGCGGTGGTTTTAGGCGTGAGTGCCTGTGTTAAAAACGAACCTGTATTTTTAAACTGTGCTACCGCTGTATCCATAGCAATAAATTGTGCTTGCAACGATTTTTGTGTTGCTGCCAATCGTGTATTAACTGCTGTTGTTTGAGCGGTTAAATCCGCCAACGTTTTATTTAAACTATCTTGTTCCGTACTGAGCGCACCTTTCGAATCCAGATATTGTGTTATTTTCGTATTTAACTGTGTTGCAACGCCACTCGTAGATGAAAATACGTTCGCCACAGATGTAAGATTTCCAGCCAATGCCGCATTCAGTTTCGTACTATCTAACGACATCACGCCTGTTTTATCAAAATTAACACCCAATTGATTCAAGGAATTGTAATCCCCCGTTGCTGAACTCACCGTACTGTTGATAGTCTGTTTAACTTGAGAAATAATGTTCTGCAAGGTTGAATCGCCCAACAACGCACCATTATTCGCATCGCCTGGTCCAATGTAGTTGGTCAATTTTTGAAGTGCATTATTTAGTGTATTGTAAGCATCAACAAAACCGCTAATTGGCTGGGCGATAGATGTGGTATCTAAGTGTGCATCAATCGTTGCCGTTCCTGTTGTTAATAATGTTAACGTCACCCCTGGAATAGCGTCACTAATCGTATTTGATGTGCGCGTCACCGACTGACCACCATCATTGGCGTTCGTTGCATTCGTTGTTTCAAATGGTGCTGATGTCAAAGTTGAAACAAAAGCAGGTGGTGCAGCAGGATCAACTACCGCTTTTGGATCGAGTGCAAATCGTGCATCTCCAGCTGTCGCATCAATTGCAAAACCTTTATCGGTACCGGCGGTCAAAGCCGTCAAAACCAGTTTAGACATGGTACCAGCAGGTGTCGTTGTTACAACTGGATTACCATTCGCATCAAGCACGCCTGTGTCCACTGTGGTCGCGCCAACTGTCGTCGAAACAACACTGGCAACAACTAATTTATTCGCGGGATTGTAATTGATTGCGTCACGCAAATCTGCCAACGAGTTATTACCTTTCACCGTGGTAGTCGTCGTTGGAATCGGATTGCCAGCGGCATCAATCAAAATAGGACTACCATCAGGATTAGTGGCTAACGGTGTGCCATCCACATTAAGGGTAGTCGTGGTATCTGCGGCAATAGTGACTGAAAATTTAGCATTTCCCGCTGCATCATTAAATGTCAACACCCCTGGAGCAACCTGATCAGTCGCACCAAATTCTGTAGTGTTGATTGATTTTTGGGCATTCACTTGTGAAGAAGCATCTAAAGTAAACTGTGTATCACCTTTTGAAGCATCAATGGTAAATTTATTATCCAAACCTGGTTGTTTAGCAGTAAAAACTAACTTAGCAACGCTTGTTCCTGGATTGATTGTGGAATCAACGTTAATAATACTGGCGGTCACGCTAGTATTGCTAGGATTGTTATTGATTGCGTCCATTGCAGCAAAAATTGAGTCGTTACTTCCTTGGACAATATTGACTGAAAATTTCTCAACACCCGACGCATCTTTAAAAGAAATAATACCGGGAGCAACCACATCTGTAGAGGTAAACTCTTTACTAGAAATGGAGCGTTGTGGTGTAGCGGCAGCCGCTTGAGCATCGATAATAACATTAGTATCGGCGGCGGCTGTCGTACTGAAATTGGCTGGGCTATCTACCGTATTTAAATTTAAACGTGTATCACCAAGCGACGCATCTACACTAAATGTATTTGCAGTTCCCGCTGTTTTTGCGGTTAATACTAATTTAGCAATTGTCGTACCCGGTGTGGTTCTTGAATCGACATTGATGATACTGGCGATGACGCTATTATTGCCTTTTGCATTGTTAATCGCATCACGCACGCCAGTTAGCGTATCGTTAGTGCCTGTTGTAATAATGGCTGAGAATTTAGGTGCGCCCGTGTTGTCATTAAAAATTAAAACGCCTGATTTAACAACATCTGTGCTTGTAAATTCTGTGGTTGCTACTGATTTCTGTGGTACAGCTAATGTGTTTACTTTTATCGTATGTGATGCAGCTGTTGCCCCAGGGGCAATTGCCACTTTTAAAACCTTTTCATCGCTAGACGTAATCGCCTGCGATGAAAACGCAGTATTAGTATCCAGCATTTTAACGGCATTTTGAAAAGCTGATAAGGCACTTTTCAAAGTGCCTAATCCACTGAGTTTGGTTTGTGAAACAGTTGTTTTAGCTGCAATTGCATCCAGTTGTGGCTTTCCTTCCGCCGCCGTTAGCTGACTAACGGTACCATTGATGTCAATACCACTGCCGATACCTACTGCACTCGTTACACCAGCCATTTCTCGCTCCCGCTCTCAAAAATTAAATTACGCTTTAACCTGCATAAGCTTGCCGGTATTTGTTTCCTGTTGTTTCATTGCGCGAATAAAATCGAGCATTTCAACCGTTGGAATTTGACGGATAACATCGCCCGTTTTACTGTCAACCACCTTGATTACAACTTGCTTAGTTACCTCGTCCACCTGAAACTGCAAATTGTTGTTAGACGCTTTAAGTAATGTATTACCCTCAACCACCGCTGCTTTTACATTTTCAGCGCTCAGCGGTTGCTGTTCGTCTGTTTTATGCAACGCATTTACGCTTGTCGTTGAAAGTGAACTCACCACTGGTGCGGTAACTGAAGAAGCAGTCACTTGACCCATTTCGTTCGTTGCATGGAACGTTTGATTTCTTGGGACTGGAATAGCAGCAGGCGTTATATTTGATATTTCGCTCATGACACCCTCTATTTTTGCATCTCATGTGAGTCCTTGATTAAAAGACTCACATAGATTTTGATTAGGAATTCATCTGTCCTACCAGCTCAAGCCAGCGAAACCAAAATTCGCCAACTTGCGCCACGAGTATAGAACCTTATCTCAACAAAGTCATTACGCTTTGACCAGACTGATTTGCTTGTGCAAGCATTGCAGTACCAGCTTGTTGCAAGATTTGACCTTTGCTCAAATTAGCGGTTTCAGCAGCAAAATCGGCATCCATAATACGCGATCTAGCAGCAGATTGGTTTTCAATACCGTTTTGCAAATTAGAAATCGTTGTAGTGAAACGGTTTTGTGTAGAACCTAAATTTGAACGTTCTGTATCGATTGCAGCAATTGCAGTATCGATAGAGTTAACTGCAGATAACGCATAATCTGTTGCAACTTGGTCAGCACCAGTTGAAGCAGTAACCACTAATTGACTGCCGTTAATAAAAGACTGTTTGTTCGTTTCATTTGCAGTTGTTGTTGCCAAAGGATCATTTACATAAGAAGCACCCGCGATTGCATTAGCAATTTGTGATGCAGCCAATGCTTTTTGTGCGCCTCTATCACCCAAGAATGTACCTGGTGTTGCACGAGAAATTGCAGCGTCTAAGGTACTATTTGCATTTGCACCAGTTGATACTAATGTGTCACCAGTCAATTGATTCATGGTGACAGCATAAGCATTTTGACCAGCAGAAGTAACGTCTGCGGCGGCTGCAGATGCCAATTGTGTAGCTGTCGTCAACAATGAAGACGCTTGAGCAGCATCTGTAGAAGTCGAATTTTGAATATTGCCATCAGTAACCGCAACTGCAGCTGACGCAGCTACGTTAGAACTACTTGCCGCCGCTGTTGTATTTACAAAAGCCTGTGAAACAAGAGCTGCACCCAAGTTACTTGAAGCGGTGTTAGCAATGTTTGCTGATGAAATACCAACTGCTGCTGCTGCTGCTGCGTTCGCTGTAGATGCTGCTTTAGCCAAAGCAAGATCAGCAGGAGCTGCCGCTGCTGCTTTTGCTGCAACAACTGCCGCATTTGCCAAACTTGCCGCTGAATTTGCAGCTGTTAATTGTGGATCTTGTGAAGCTGATGTGCCTGCCGCCAAGTCAGTAATAGTTGAAGCCAATGTAGAATCCATTGGTTGACCAGCAGGACTTAATGTTGCAAGTGTTACAGGCGTTAATAATTTTGACATATCAGAAACTGCAACATTGATACGACTATTTGTATCAGTTGTTGCGCCAACTTGAATGCTTAAGCCGCCCGCTAAATCGCCAGCTAAGATTTTTTTACCGTTAAATTCTGTGTTTGAAGTAACACGCATTAATTCGTCTTGTAACGCGGCGAATTCTGTGTTCATTTTAGAACGGTCAGTTGCAGAAACACCTGCGTTGCTTGACGCTTGTACTGATAAGTCACGCATACGTTGCAATGTATCTGTCAATGAACCCAATGCACCCTCAGCAGTTTGCGTTAATGAAATACCGTCGTTAGCGTTACGAACGGCAACTGTCATGCCGCGAACTTGTGAAGTCATACGATCAGCAATTGCCAAACCAGCCGCATCATCTTTTGCATTATTGACGCGAACACCAGAAGACAAACGTTGCATTGCAGTCGAAAGACCTGCTGCTGAATTGTTTAGATTTTTTTGACCATTGATTGAGCCAAGGTTAGTGTTGATTACGAGTGACATAATATTATCTCCAAAAGCCTCTTGAGCGGAATTGCTCAAAAAGTAAATTTAAATTAAAACAACAAAAAAGGTTTTATATCGCAAAAAGTTTGTAAATCGGAAACTCGCACGGGTTATCGGCGTAGTTTTTCGTTACTTTAATTTTTTCTTTGTGAATTTTTGCGATGTAAAAGTTCATCGTCAATCTTAGCGCAAAAGCGTCATCACAGATTGTCCAGATTGATTCGCTAGTGCAAGCATAGCGGTTCCAGCCTGTTGAAGGATTTGGGCGCGACTCAAATTCGCCGTTTCTTGAGCAAAATCGGTATCCATAATGCGTGACCTTGCTGCCGATTGGTTTTCAATTCCATTTTGTAAATTCGAAATCGTCGTGGTAAAACGATTTTGTGTCGAACCCAAATTCGAACGCTCTGTATCAACTGCTGCAATGGCTTGATCAATCCGATCAACTGCTGACAACGCATAATTCGTAGCTACGGCATCTGCTTTCGTTGATGCTTCTTGAACCAACGTATTATTCTGAATAAACGAGGTTTTATTCACATCATTTGCCGTTTGTGTTGCATCGGGATTATTTACATAAGATGCGCCCGCTACCGATTTCGCAACATCCAATGCCGCCATTTCTTTTTGCGCCACCCGATCCGCTTTAAACGATCCGGGTTCTGCAATCGCAACCGCAGAATTCAAAATGCTTGTTGTACCAAGAACACTTGAATCCGGCGCGGCTAAACTGTCACCCGTAATCGAATTCATAGTATTTTCATAAACATTTTTCGCCATGAAACCAACGTCAGCAGAAGCGGCGGCGGCAAGTTGATTTGCCGTTGTGAGCAATGCACTAGCTTGAGCTGCATCCGTTGAAGTGGATGATTGAACGGTATTATCTGTTACACCAATTGCGTTAGCCAACGCGACGTTTGAACTATTCGCGGTCGTTACCGACGCAACAAATGCGTCCTCAACCAAAGACAGTCCTTTGTTCGTATTGGTTGTAGCCAAAATATTTGTCGATGACGATGAAATGGCATCGCCAGCGGCTTTATTTGCAGCTGATGCAGCTCGCGCCAAAGCAATATCCGCTGGCGATGCAGCCGCTAGAGTGGCTGCTTTTACAGCAATATCGGCTAATTTTGCCGCGTCATTTGCTGCTTTGAGCTGTGGATCGGCGACAATAGTATTCGACGCACTCGCCACCGTTGCCGCAAAAAATGTTGCGTCAACGGATTCGTTTTTAGGATTCAGCGACGAGTTTGTCACTGGTTTTAGCAGATCCGTCATATTCGGAATCGCCACTGCAATTTGACTATTTTTATCGGTACCTGCCCCGACTTGAATACCCAAACCGCTTGCTAAATCGCCATTCAGAATTTTTTTACCATTGAATTCACTGTATTGCACAACGCGAATTAACTCATTGTTCAAGGCTTTGTATTCGGTTTGCATTTTTTCACGATCAGTTTGCGAAACACCTGCATTACTTGAAGATTGCACCGCTAAATCACGCATTCGTTGCAAAGTGTCCGTGAGCGAACCTAATGAACCTTCGGCAGTTTGAGTAAGTGAAATACCGTCGTTTGCATTTCTCACCGCCATAGTCATGCCATTGATTTGCGAAGTCATGCGATCTGCAATCGATAAACCTGCGGCATCGTCTTTTGCATTATTGATACGCACGCCCGATGATAAACGCTGCATTGCGGTAGACAACGCAGCAGAAGAATTACTTAGATTCTTTTGCCCGTTAATTGAAGCTAAATTTGTATTGATGACAAGTGCCATGTGTAGACTCCAAAGTAGATAATGAAAGTACGAATGTACTTTCTGCCAGATAAATTTATCGTTGCTGCTAATAAAATTTATGCACAGCCTTTCACTTATCGCTTCATATCGCCGTTTCTAAAATAAAAAAAAGGCGAGTGACTAAGCCCGCCCTTAATTTTCTCGGAGTTTTTCGATTTTAAATGTGAACGTAGTTCGCGCCACATCTAAACTCAAGGCAATGAATTGTTGAGTCTATCTCAACAACGTCATAACTGATTGACCGGATTGATTCGCTTGCGCGAGCATCGCTGTTCCGGCTTGTTGTAAAATTTGCGAACGACTAAACGCTGCGGTTTCTTGTGCGAAATCTGCATCCATAATGCGTGAACGTGCCGCTGATTGGTTTTCGATACCATTTTGTAAATTAGAAATTGTGGTTGTAAAACGATTTTGTGTTGAACCTAAATTCGAGCGTTCTGTATCAATCGATGCAATCGCCGCATCAATCGCATTCACTGATGACAACGCATAATCTGTCGCTACACCGTCCACTGCCATCGATGAATCCGTAACCAATTTATTACTGTTGATGAATGAGAGTTTATCGGTCTCGTTAGCCGTTTGTGTTGAGGTAGGATCGTCAACATAAGATGCAGCGGCAATATTTTTAGCAATTTCGGCAGCGGCTAAAGTTTTTTGAGTATTCCTATCTGCACTAAACGAACCTTGTGCATATCCCGCAACTGAGACATTTAAAGGGCTTGAGACTTGTCCAGTCGAATCAGTGACGCTTAAATTATCGCCTGTTACGCCATTCATCGCCGTTGCAAAAGCATTTTGACCGGCTGACGTTACATCTACAGCAGCTGCCGCCGCTAATTGTGAAGCTGTTGTCATCAACGAATTTGCTTGCGCCGCATCCGTAATCGTTGCTGATTGAACAGTTGCATCGTTTATTCCAATTGCATTTACCGCCGCCACATTCGCGCCATTTGCCGCCGTAACCGTATTTAAAAATGCGTCGGGAACAAGCAAACTACCTCTATTTGTAACGGTTGTACCCAAGATATTTGATGATGATGTCGAAATTGCACTTGCGGCTAAAACATTTGCAGCAGATGCCGCTTTTGCCAACGCCACATCATTCGGTGAAGCCATTGCTAATTTTGCTGCAACGACGGCGGCATTTGCTAATTTCGCAGCATCGTTCGATGCTTTCAATTGCGTATCACCCGCTGCGGCAGTAGACGCATTTGCAACAGATGATGCTAACGTGGCATCCACCGTTTCACCTATAGGCGACAACGTAGTTTGTGTGACGGGCGTTAGTAAGGTCGTCATATTAGAAACAGCTACGTTAATGCGACTATCCGTATCAATCGTTGCACCGACTTGAATGCTTAATCCACCGGCTAAATCACCTGCTAAGATTTTTCTACCGTTAAATTCACTATTTCCCACTACGCGCAATAATTCCTCATTCAACGCTTTGTATTCAGTTTGCATCTTTGTGCGATCAGATGCAGAAACACCCGCGTTGCTAGATGATTGCACCGCCAAATCACGCATTCGCTGTAACGTGTCGGTCAATGAACCTAATGCGCCTTCAGCTGTTTGCGTTAATGAAATACCATCGTTTGCATTACGAACGGCAACGGTCATGCCGCGTACTTGCGAAGTCATACGATCTGCAATAGCTAAACCCGCTGCGTCGTCTTTTGCATTATTGACACGCAAACCCGATGACAAACGTTGCATTGCTGTAGATTGTGCGGCTGCCGAACTATTTAAATTACGTTGCCCGTTGATCGAACCTAAGTTCGTATTGATTATAAGTGTCATATTACCTCCAAAATTTTTAACCAATGAGTAAGTGTTACCATGAGCAAATAAGTTCCAATCATACGAAGTGAAAAACACGAAAAATGATTCATACCAAAAATCGAAAAATGAATCGCTCTAAAAACCAGTGCGTAAAATCAGTTACAAAACTAAAAGCACAATGAAAGCCAACATTTGAAAAATGTAAAAATAACAAATAGTTAATCTAAAAAAGCCAATCGATTGACAATTAAGCCGCGTCAATTTTTTTAAACTTTTCACCCTGAACCGATTTCTTATGTTTATCCTGCACAGTTCTAATAAAACCGAAAATCTAGTCGCTCAATTAAGTGTCGTGATTGAAACGTTGCCGTTACATTTACCGTTGAGCAAAGAAATTTTTTTGAT
Source organism: uncultured Pseudomonadota bacterium (assembly GCA_903848935.1). Classification (GTDB taxonomy): domain Bacteria; phylum Pseudomonadota; class Gammaproteobacteria; order Methylococcales; family Methylomonadaceae; genus UBA10906. The sequence continues at coordinate 30,980 of CAINHO010000009.1, forward strand.
TCAAAGCCAAGGCATGGAACGTTGGTTGTCGCAACAACTCGCGCAAACCTTTCAAGTTTGGGCGAATTATGAATTTTTATTTCCCGCAAAATTTTTTAGTTCTGTCGCACAAAAACTCGATAGTCGTTTAAATGACGCGGCGTTTGATCGTCATAAAATGACGTGGCGGATTGAAAACGTATTGCGCGAGTTAGATGGCGACGATTTTTTGCCGTTGCAACATTATTTGGAAGGCGAAAATCCTGATTTGAAACGCTATCAACTCGCCCAAGAATTGGCGCAACTTTTTGACCAATATCAAATGATGCGTCCTGATTTATTGGCGACGTGGCAAGAAAATAAATTGGTTTACGATACACCGGCAGAACGTTGGCAAAAAGCCTTGTGGCGTAACATTACCGCACAAATCGGCACACAACATCGTGGCGCGTTGTGGCAAAAAGTGATTAACCAATTGTTAGACGCTGACGAAAATTTTTATGCGGATAAATTGCCCGAACGGGTGATTGTGTTTGGAATTAACACGATGCCGCCGTTGTTTTTAGCGTTTTTGCACGGACTATCAAAACATTGTCAGTTGCATTTATTTTTGTTGAATCCATCACAAGATTATTGGGCGGATATTCCAAGCAAACGTTCTCGCCTCAAACAAACACCAGAAGAACAATATGATTCGCATCCGTTGCTTTCGTCGTTAGGTCAACAAGGACGCGAGTTTCAAGCATTATTGTTAGAGCAAAATTTAGCAATTGATTTAGATTTGGATACGTTTGAAGGCGTTGAAAATCCCCAAACAGTTTTACATTTTTTACAAAACGATTTGCTCAATAACGAAGTGTCAAAACATGAATTATCGCCTGATAATTCGATTCAAATTCACGCTTGCCATTCTCGAATGCGCGAAGTAGAAGTGTTGAAAAATCAACTCATTCACGCACTCGAACACGATGCAACGTTGGAACTGCGTGACATCGTTGTGATGTCACCTGATATTCAAAATTACGAACCGTTTATTTCAGCGGTTTTTCACGACATTCACCACACGATTGCAGATAGAAGTTTGCGATTAAGTAATCACGCGCTGGATATTTTTATTCGTTTTTTGCATTTGTCACAAAGTCGTTTTGGTTGGCAAAGCGTGTTGGATTTGCTTTCACAACCGATGGTTCACACGCATTTTGATTTGTCAGAAACCGATTTAGAGTTGATTCGTCATTGGGTGAAAGATACGCAAGTTCGCTGGGGAAAATCGGGCGAACATAAAGCTGAATTAGACTTGCCGAATTTGGATGCAAATACTTGGCAAGCCATGTTGAATCGATTGTTTATGGGTTATGCGGTCGGTGACGACAGTGATTTTGTGCAAGATATTTTGCCGTATCCGCATATTGAAGGTTCGACAGCACTGGCTTTAGGTGGTTTGAATGATTTTTTACAATTACTTTTTACCGCCAGCGACAATTTTAAAACGGCACAATCGTTGAATGATTGGCGAAACTGTCTTTATAGTTTTGCCGAAATGTTGTTAAGTAATGCTGAAGCGATTGAACGCCAACAAGTCAACGAATTGCTCGACGAATTGCCTGATCAATTGAATCATTTGACTGATTCAACGGTGGCGTTGCAGGTGATTATTAGTTGGCTCGAAAGTCGCGTTGAAGAACGCAAATCGTCGAATGGTTTTTTGCGTGGACAATTAACATTTTGCTCAATGTTGCCGATGCGTTCGATTCCATTCAAAGTTATCGCGTTGCTCGGTATGAACGATGGTGAATTTCCAAAAATTGACCGTCAACCGACGTTTGATTTAATCGCACAACATTTCCGAAAAGGCGATCGTTCCCGTCGAAATGATGACCGTTATCAGTTTTTAGAAATTGTGTTATCAACGCGCCAACAATTGATTTTGACTTATCTCGGACAATCGCTCAATCACAATGAAAAAACACCGCCGTCCGTGATTATCAGTGAATTGTTGGACGTTTTGTGTGAATCTTATGGCGTTGAAAATTTGACAGTTTTTCATCCGTTACACGGTTTTAGTCGGCGTTATTTTGACGGTTCAGATTCCCATTTACGCAATTATTCACAACGTGATTTTGAAACAGCGGTAGCGTTGAATACGCAAAAATCGCCAACGGAACAATGGTGGGAAGGCGTTTTGAATCCGACTTTTGAACCCGTGATTGAATTGCGTGATGTATTTGAATTTTTCCGCCATCCACAAAAACATTTTTTGCGTCGTCAATTAGCCGTCAAATTCAAAACGTTAGACAGCATAATTGAAGAACGTGAACCATTTCACCTGGAACGCTTGGACAAATACAAAGTTCAGTACGAATGGTTGCAGAAACATTTGAATGGCGAAAATGTGTCGGTTGAACGCTTGAAAGCCGAAGGTTTGTGGCTTTCAGGTGTTTTGGGAGATTTGGAATTTGAGAAACAAAATGCTGAGATTTCAGAGTTTGCCGAGAAAATTAACGCCAAAAATATCGGCGAACGTGTTGAAGACGTAGTGATTGATTTGCGCGTTGACGATTGTCGGCTGGTGGGTAAATTGTCGAATTGTCATGAAAATGGCGGGTTGCTTTATCGTTACACCTCTTTGAAAGGAAAAGATTTTTTAGCGGCATTGCTGCACCATTTGGTTGTTAATCAAGTTTCGCCACAAGCGACGTATTTGTTTAGTCGCAACGATAAAGAACCGAAATTAGACGAGTTAATTTTTTCACCTGAACTCGCAGCGAATGATTTGTTGGTCGATTTGCTGAAAATTTATCGAAACGGTTTGCAACATCCCGAAGCCTTTTTTACCGAAGCGATGTTGGCGTATTTGAAGCGTGTGAAAAAATCGAAATTCGATGCGTTTAATGCCGCGCAAAATGCGTTGAATTTCGCACTCGATAAGGATTATGAACCCGAATTACGGCGTTTGTTCGATGAAGAAAAAATTGCATTGGCGTTGAATAATGGCGATTTTGAAACGCAATGTGAAAAGTTTTTGCCGATTTGGAATGCGCTGGTGAACGAATGAAAGTCTTGATTTTTGAATACATTACCGCGAACGGCGAAGCATCCGAAAGTTTGCAGCGTGAAGGACAAATGATGCTTAAAGCATTGTTGTCGGATTTTGCACAACTGCCTGATATTGAAGTCGTTGTTGCCGACAAAACCGAATTCCAAAATCAGCTCAAAACCGTTGATGCTGCATGGATTATCGCGCCCGAATTTGATGGTATTTTGGAACATTTTTGCCGTGTCGTTGAAGACGAAAATAAACAGTTGCTGACTTCGCCCGCGAAAGTTATTGCGTTGACAGCGAATAAATTGACCACGTTTCAGATTTTATACACCGCGAAAATTCCAACGGTACCGACTGAAATTTTTAATTCTGCATTCGATTACAACCCAACGAAAGAATGGATTATCAAACCGATTGACGGTGTGGGGGCAGAAAATACATTTTTACTCACCTCCGAAAAAGATTGGTCTACCCTGCCCTCACTCGAAAAAAATTACCTGATTCAACCTCACATTCACGGCGAAAAAACCAGTTTGTCGTGCCTTTTCAAAAATGGCGAAGCGCGTTTGTTGTGTGTGAATTTGCAGATTTTTGAAATTGAAAATCAGCAATATGTTTTGAAAAATATCGAAGTCAATTACAAACAAGATGACGGACATTATCAAAAACTCATCTCGCAAATCGCGAAAGCTTTTCCTGATTTGTTTGGTTATGTCGGTGTTGATTTGATTGAAACCGAAGACGCTTGTTTTGTCCTCGAAATCAATCCGCGTTTGACGACTTCGTTTGTCGGCATTGAAAATGCGTTGGGGTTGAATGTGGCTGAGTTAGTTTTGGCGTTGTAATTTGCGTCGCGCTGCAAAAAAATCTTTCAACAACTGTGAACAACTTGCCTCCAAAACCCCACCTTGCCACTCAACATGATGATTCAAAAATGGCGCGTCGCTCAAATTCAACGCATTGCAAACACAGCCGCGTTTTTCGTCAAACGCGCCAAAAACCAACCGTTTCACTCGTGCCTGAGTAATCGCGCCCATGCACATCACACACGGTTCGAGCGTCACATAAAGCGTAGAGTCGATTAAACGGTAATTCTCAAGCACTTTTCCAGCGCGTCGAATCGCCACAACTTCCGCGTGTGCGCTTGGGTCGTGAGTTTCAATGACCGCGTTCCAACCTTCGGCAATAATTCTTTCATTTTTTACCAACACCGCGCCAACCGGAACTTCGCCCGCCGTTTCAGCGCGTTGCGCTAACCGAATCGCGTAACGCATCCAGCTTTCGTCTGTTAAAATGTCGCTCATTCTTACTCTCACTTTTAAAAATTCAATGTCAAAACTCAATCTACAAACGCTTTTTCGCTCCGAAGTTTTAGCGTTATCCGCGTACCACGTCGCCGACGCACAAGGCTTTATTAAACTCGATGCCATGGAAAATCCCTATACTTGGTCAAACAATCTCAAACTAACCTGGTTGGCGCGATTAAAAAATTGCCCGTTGAATCGTTATCCCGACCCCGAAGCGCGGGAATTAACCGCGATGTTGAAAACGTTAAATCAGATTCCCGATAACATTGAGTTATTACTCGGCAACGGTTCGGACGAAATTATTCAATTATTATTGATGGCATTGCCAGAAAATTCACACATTTTAAGTACCACACCCAGTTTCGTGATGTACAAACAAATCAGCGATTCGTTGGGTTTAAATTATCACGGTGTTTCGTTACGCGCCGATTTTGAGTTGGATTTGCCGGCGATGTTAGCGGCAATTGAACACCATAATCCTGCAATTATTTTTCTCGCTTACCCAAATAATCCCACGGGAAATTTGTTTGATGTCGAAGCCATTAACAAAATTATCGATGCTGCAAATGGTTTGGTAATTATCGACGAAGCCTACGAACCGTTTGCGAATAACGCCAGTTTTATAAATCGTGTGGCAAACAATGTTTTGGTGATGCGGACGGTTTCGAAATTGGGTTTAGCGGGGCTGCGTTTGGGATATATTGCGGGCGAACGTGAAATTATCGAACAACTGCACAAAATCCGTTTGCCCTATAACATCAACGTGTTGACGCAAACGACGGTGCAATTCGCGCTTGAACACAAAGACGTTTTTGACGAACAAACTGCGGCGATTTGTGCCGGACGAACGTTGATGTTGAACGAATTAAATGCGTTGGATGGCATTACGGCTTTTGAAAGTGCAGCGAATTTCATCTTGTTCAAAACGCCCGAAAATCAAGCCACGAAAATTTTTGAAGCGATAAAAACGCAAGGCGTGTTAATTAAAAATGTCCATCCACAAGGGGGATTATTAACGGATTGTTTGCGAGTGACCGTTGGAACACCTGACGAAAATCAGGCGTTTTTGCGAGCGTTAAAATCAGCGTTGTAGCATTTCCAAAACCAACGCCGCCATATTTTGAATACCGCCGCCCTGCCCTAACTTTTCACGCACGATTTCTAAATCGGCGCGACAATTTTGGGCAGCTTCCGAATCCGTTAATAATCGTGTAATTTCAGTCGCTAAATTTTTAGCCGTCGCATCATTTTGAATCAACTCTCGCACAATTTGTTCACCAAAAACGATATTCGGCAGCCCAATAAAGCGTGTTTTCACCAGATGTTTTCCAAGCCAATACGTCAGTGAATTCAGCCGGTAACAAATCACCATCGGAATACCCAACAACGCAATTTCCAATGTCGCCGTCCCCGAACACGTCATGATTGCGGTGCAACATTGCATCACATCGTAAGGCTGATTTTTAATCACGGTCACTTTGATATTGGCGCGAGACAAATAACGTTGAATCAGCGCGTCGGAAAGCGAATCCGCTTGCGGCAAAATAAATTGGGCGGTTGGAAAATCGACTTTCAACCGTTCTGCCGCTGCCAACATGATGGGTAACAAACGTTTAATTTCATTGGCACGACTGCCCGCCACCAGCCCAATAATCGGGGCATCGGCATTTAACGAAAAATTTTTTAAGGCTTCAGATTTGGTAAATCGAGGAATTACTTTATCGACAGATGGATGACCAACGTAACGCACCGGTACATTTTCAGCTTCATAATACCCGGTTTCAAACGGAAAAATCACCGCCATCATATCAATCACCGCGCCATATTTTTTGACCCGATTTTTGCGCCACGCCCACACTTGCGGACTCACATAAAACAATACTTTGATACCGTTCCGTTTCGCAAATTTCGCGAGTTGATAATTAAATTCTTTGTAATCGACACAAATCAATAAATCTGGGCGTTCGTTTAACAACAAATCCTGCATTATTTTTAAAGCGCGGCGAATTTCAAAATAATGTTTAGCGACTTCAACCACGCCAATCACTGCGATTTGGCTGGAATCATAACAAAGCGAAATGCCCGCTTGGGACATTTTCGCGCCGCCCATGCCGATGGCATTCAATTTTGGGATTTGTTTTTTGAGTTCTAAATACAGATTTGCCGCATGAGAATCGCCGGAACTTTCGCCGGCACTCAAACAAATTTTTGAAGATATGTTGGTGAGCATAAGTTTTATAGCTGTTCCATTTTTACGGATTCGTCATCTTGGTAACGTGCATGAATCAGCAATGCGTCATCCCAAACCCGAAAAAATGCTTCGACACATTGTGGATCAAAATGCGTTCCTGATTGATCGATTAAAAACTGTTTGGCAGCTTCCAGAGACCAGGCTTTTTTATACGGACGCACCGAAGTGAGCGCATCAAACACATCAGCAACCGCTACAATTCGACCAAAAATCGGTATCTTGTCACCTTCCAAATTGTTGGGATAACCGCTCCCGTCAAATTTTTCGTGATGCGTCCACGCGAGTGTCGCTGCCGTGCGAATTAACAACGAATCACTATCACGCAAAATGCTGTAACCTATTTCCGCATGCTGTTTCATAATGACAAATTCTTCGCCGGTCAATTTGCCCTGTTTTAATAAAATTGCATCCGGTGTAGCCACTTTGCCAATGTCGTGCATCGGCGCGGCTTCTAAAATCAATTCCTGTTCGACGGTAGATAAATTCAATTCGCGGGCAATCAACTTTGAATAATTCGCCATGCGTGATAAATGCTGACCTGTTTCAGGATCACGATGTTCCGCCGCTCTCGAAAGCCGCAACACCATTTCTTTTTCGCGAGCTAACAACTCAACCGTCGCTTTTTGAATTTCGATAGCTAACCATACCGCACGATCTGCAAGATCAATCTGACTTTTACGAAGTGCTAACAAATTTCGTGTTCGTGCCAAAAATTCGATTTTATCCACGGGCTTAGTCAAAAAATCATGTGCGCCCAATTCTAACGCCCGAATTCGCACATCCTTTTCAATGTCCGCCGTCACCATAATCAGCGGAATTTCCTTATAGCCGTCAATCAAGCGAAAACGTTCAATAAATTCCAAGCCATCTATCACCGGCATCATGTAATCCAACAACACTAAATCGGGTTCATAATGCTGACACCATTCCAGTGCTTTTTCAGGATCATCAAAACAAACCGCTTCTACTCCGTCTATTTTTTTCAATAAATGACGAAATAAAGTTAAGTTCGTTGCATTATCATCAACAATTAGGACACGGGACATAAATACCTACTTTCGGTTTTCAATAAAATGTTTAGTGCGATCAATTTCAGCGTAAATCTGTATGGCTAACGCTTCAATTTCTGACCAGTTTTGTTGGGCGGAAATTTGCTCAAGTTGCTCGGTGAGTTTTGCCAAAATCACCGCGCCAACATTATAAGCCGCGCCTTTGATTTCATGCGCGACCGCTTTAATCTCAGTGGTATGACCAGCAACAGCTGCAGTAAGTTTCGCATTTAAAGGCATAAGTGCATTAGAAAAGACCTCCAATAATTCGTCGATAATTTCGTCATCATCTTCAAATAAATCCGACATTCGGCTCATTTCAATTGGGCAATTTAAAGACGAATCGACAACAACAGTTTCGATGTCGTGATTAACGACTGAAATTTTAGGCAACCATTTTTTCAATACTGCTTGCAAAAGCGTGGTGTTAATCGGTTTGCTGACATAATCATCCATGCCAGCATCTAAACAACGGGCTTTGTCACCTTGCATCGCATTCGCTGTCATCGCGATAATCGGTGTGCGATTTTTTGATGTTTCCATTTCACATTTTCGCACCGCACGAGTGGTTTCAAAACCATCCATTACCGGCATTTGGCAATCCATTAGCACAAGGTCATACGATTTTGTCGTCAAAATATCCACAGCTTCCTGACCATTATTCGCCACATCAACCGCACAACCCATTTTAGCGAGTAATCGAATCGCAATTTTTTGATTCACACCGTTATCTTCAACCAATAGTAAATGAAACTGGTGCGCCGGAGCCAAGATATTAACAGCACGGTGAATGACATTACCGTGTTTAGTTCCTGGTACCGCATCGAAATTTGGCATTTGAGCAGCGATGTCTAACGGTAATTCCATCCAAAATGTCGAACCTTCATTGAGTACACTATTAACGCCAATTTTACCGCTCATCAATTCAGCTAAATTTTTGCAAATCGACAGCCCTAAACCCGTCCCGCCATATTTGCGCGTGGTTGAACTGTCGGCTTGCGAAAATGGTTGAAACAAACGTTGCCGCGCTTCGGACGAAATCCCAATCCCATTATCACTAATTTCAAAACGTATCCATGCGGTTGAGTTGGTTTGCTTTAGTAATATGGCGTTCACCCTTACTGTGCCAGTCGCGGTAAATTTCACCGCGTTGCTCAAAAAATTCAATAAAATTTGCCGCAAGCGCATCGGATCACCGAGTAATCGGCTGGGAATTTGCGGATCGATATAACTGATGAGTGCCAACGATTTTTCGTGAGCGCGAGTTGAAATCATATTCGTGCTGTCTTCTAACACTTGATGCAACGAAAATGGAATGTGTTCAATTTCTAATTGTCCGGCTTCGATTTTTGATAAATCTAAAATGTCGTTAATAATCTCTAACAACGCATTCGAAGAATTTTTCACAATCGTCGCAAATTCTAATTGTTCTTCATCAAGCTGCGTATCCAGCAACAAATCGGTCATGCCAATAATGCCATTCATTGGCGTGCGGATTTCATGACTCATAGTGGAAAGAAAATCCGATTTTAACCGCGAGGCTTGTTCAGCCGCATCTTTGGCGTGCGTGAGTTGTTCTTGAATCATTTTTTGTGAACTAATATCACGAAAACACGCCACCGATCCAATTAACTGTTCATCCTCCAGTAACGGCGCACCCACCATACTGACTTGAATACAACTACCGTCTTTATGAAAGAAAACCTCATCATTTGACCGATAAATTTTATTATCAAGCATACTTAGCAAAATGGGACATTCTTCAGCAACTAAATGCGTACCGTCAGCACGGTGATAATGAATAATTTCGTGAATGTTTTTGCCATTAAGTTCTGCAAACTTCCAGCCCAACATTCGCTCCGCTTCGGCATTTAAATAAGTCACACAACCGTTTTTATTTAACGTATAAACGCCATCGCCTAAACTATTGAGAATGGTTTTTTGCCATTCTTCCGCTTTAATCGCTGCCACTTCCATTTCCTTTTGTTCAGTAATATCGGTGCGAATCGAAATGTAACGGTCGATGTTACCGTCGGCATCTATAAACGGAACAACGGTTGAATGTACCCAATAGATTTCACCGGTTTTGGTACGATTACACACGTCGTTATGCCACGATTTGTTGTGCGAAATGGTTGCCCACATCTCTCTAAAAAAGGCGTTGGGATGATAACCCGAATTGAGCAAACGATGATCTTGACCGACTAATTCGTCCAAAGTGTAACCGCTGATTTCACAAAATTTTGGATTCACATACAAAATTTTGCCGGATTTATCTGCGATACTGACAATGGCGTGTTGATCAAATGCAAACTTTTGCAATTCGAGTTCGTGCAGTGAATTATTGAGTAATTGTTCGGAGGTTTGACTGTAACGTGCAAATAAAAAATAGCTCGCACACACACCAAGCAATAGCATCACCGCTGAAACACCATCAATGGTAATTAAAACGAGGGTGCTGACGAACCAAAATAAACCGATGCCGATAGTTAATCGAGATTTGATACGCGGGTGTTTGTTCGGCTGATTTTTAATATCAGATAGCATTATAAAAATGGCTTTTTGACGAGATCAAACAGGTTTACTTCTTCGCAATGGCGTTCCATGCGACGAGCCAAACTTGTGATTGATAGGATTCCGTTTTTTTATCAAGCGTGCCGTTTAACATCAATTGTAGCGTGGTGTTAATGATGCCGAAAAAGTAGCTATAAATGAGCATCGGTGCAAGACTACGAATTTCGCCATTATTGATGCCGAGTTGAATCATTTTTAGCATTTTGTTCACGGCAGGTGTTTGTAAATACAGTTTTGCATCCGTCGGTAAAAATTCTCTGGCATTGATTTCAAAAAGGAAACGTAAGGCTTCAGGAGCTTCGTCAGTCAATTTGAATAACAAATCAACTAAACTGTGCAATTGTTCTGAGGCTTTTTTATTACGACGGCGAATTTCGTCAATCGACACGCTTAATGTGTCTAAAATGTTGTTATATAGCTCGGTGGCGAGTTGTTGTTTACTGTCGAAATAAAGGAAAATTTCTTGAGTTTGCAACAAGTTTGCGGCACATGCGATTTCTGTGAGAGAGGTATTGAAATAACCTTTATGCACAAACAAACTCAACGCGGCGCGTAAAATTTCATCTTGTGTAGCGGGATTTTTTGGATTCAAAATTTTTTCCTGTTCCATATTTTTATAGATCCATTCAGTTCAGTGGATATTTTCGTGGGTGTTAATGGCGGTGAAAGCCGCGTGTAAGTATTGAATCATCGACCATAATGTCAAAATAGCGGCAATATAAAGTAAGCCGTAACCGAGTTCTAAAACGGGCAAACCGAATAAATCATCGCGATAAAGAAAGAAACCGATGGCGAGCATTTGTGCGCTGGTTTTCCATTTGCCGAGTGATGACACTTTAACCTGGGCGCGTTGCCCGATTTCTGCCATCCATTCGCGCAACGAAGCAATGGTAATTTCGCGTCCGATAATGATGGCAGCGGGAATCGCTAAATAAGGGCTGTGGATTTGTTGAACTAAAAGCACCAAAACGACGGCAACCATCAATTTGTCAGCGACGGGATCTAAAAAGGCACCAAATTGAGTTTCGAGTTTCATTTTTCGTGCTAAATAACCGTCCAACCAATCTGTAAAACCTGCGAGTAAGAAAATCAACGTACAAGCGATATTTGTGTTTTCCCACGGCAAATAAAACACAATCGTCAACAAAGGAATCAACGCGATGCGGAGCAGAGTTAAATACGTTGGGAGATTAAATGCTAATGCCATGTTGAATTGCGCGGGTTTCAGGTTGGTAAGATGGCGTTATCATAACACTGTTTGACGGCAAACTTAGACGTAATTCTCGCAAGAGAATATGCCAGAGTTTTTCATTTATGAGGGATGCAAAATCACACTTATTTTGTTTACATGGACGTAAAAAAAATAAGTGTGTTTGCGCGACTGACAGTGATTTTGCAATTGAACAATCTAGTTTCACGGTACAATGCGGCGCAGTCCGAATTCTTTTCTATACTTTTTTAAAACAGGTGATTTATGAATTTCAGTGATTTTTTAAACGACGTAAAAACCAAAGCTAATGAACTCAAAACTCAAGCGTTAAAGTTCAAAAACAAAGAATTTTTAGAAGCAGCGATGGCGGGGTCGGCGTTAATCGCGATGGCGGATGGCAAAATTTCTTCCGAAGAAAAACAAAAAATGATTAAGTTCATTGAAAACCACGACGCACTTTCAATTTTCACCACCAGCGATGTAATTAAAGCCTTCCAAGATTTTGTCGGACAAATTGAATTTGATAACGACATCGGCGAAGCGAAAGCTTTTTTGGCATTGGGTAAAATGAAATCGAACGCTGAAGCGGGACGATTATTGATTCGAATGATGATTGCGATTGCCTCGTCAGACGGTGATTTTGACGCACAAGAACAAGTTGTTGCGGCAAAAATTGCGAAAGAATTGGCGTTAAACCCTGCTGAATTTGGTTTATAAAAATGAGCGGCACGGATAATTTTACCATTATCGAAAGCGAGCGAGTGGCAGGCGCAATTTTCGACGTGGTACGTTATGAAAAGCTGCTCGGTTCGGATGATTTGAATGTGGCGGAAAAGATTTTTTTCGCCAATCAGGCCAACATTCATTTGAAAATGGTGCGCGTCACCTTGACGAATGGCGAATTGTTGCTTGAACCGAGTGCGTTGTATTTCATGAAAGGGCATTTAGAATTGAAATCGACCACGGGCGGCGGTATTGCCAAAGGCTTGATGCGAAAATTTTTGAGTGGCGAAACGCTGTTTCAATCGCGTATTACAGGTTCGGGCGAAGTCTTTTTAGAGCCAACATTTGGACATTATTTATTGTTCAACATCGAAAACGACGGGCTGATTTTTGATAAAAGTTCGTTTTATTGCGCGTCGGGTGGCATTGAAGTCAGCGCGAAATTGCAAAGTAACATTTCCAGCGCGTTGTTTGGCGGCGAAGGTTTTTTCCAAACCCAAGCAAAAGGAACTGGCGTTGTCGTTTTAGTTTCACCCGTTCCTGTTGCTGAATTGGTGGTTTACGAATTAGCGGCGGGTGAAAAATTATCAGTCGATGGTAATTTTGCGTTTGTTCGCACCGCAAGCGTCAGTTTTCAGGCGGAAATGTCGAGCAAATCTATTTTCGGCACGGTTGTCAGCGGTGAATTATTACTGCAAACATTCACTGGCCCTGGCATGGTTTGGCTCGCACCAACACAAGGCGTTTATGACAAAATGAAACAACCTTACGGAGTTGGAAATCTCAGCCACAATCACGGCTCGACAGGCACATCTACAAACCCACGTTAATAAATTCAAACATAAAAATCGGCATCAAAATTATTTTGATGCCGATTTTTTTATATTTTCAAAACTATGAGGAAATATCGTGCAAATTCACGTTGCCATAAATGACACGCTAATGAATGAAGTGCTTGCCGTGACAAATTTTAAAACAAAAGAAGAAGCCATTGAACAAGGTTTGAAACTACTATTACAAACCAAATATCAGGAAAAAATCAGGGCATTTCGTGGACAATTAAAATCACATAATCGCCGCAAGCGTTATTCTCTGGCTGAATTATTGAACGGTGTGACGGCAGAAACCATGTCAGAACTTAATGCCGAAACGTCGTGGGCGAATGAGGGCGAATCGGTTTCGCGTGTTATTAGCATTATCGACCCAGAATAAACAACGCCGACACAACACAAGGAGAAAACATGGCACAAAAAGGCGCACAGTTTTTACGATATGTGAAACCGATATTGAAAGTTCTCCAAAAAAATGGCGGAGTTGGAAATTCATCTGAGGTAATTGCTCAAATCATAGATGATTTAAAGATTACTAATGATGACTTGCTGGCAACTACTGCGAAAGGACAACCTAAAATTAGAAATCAAATGCAATGGGCAAGATTTTATTTAGTCAAATTTGGACTTGTTGACAGATCGCAACGTGGAATCTGGCAGCTCACAAAAGTGGGACTAAAAACAGAAATTGAAAATCTTGATGTTCAAAAATTGTTTAAATCTGTTCAAGAAAACTCAAACGAATCAAAATTTAACATGAAAACCTACCAACAAAAAATCCTATTCGGCAGCCCTGGAACGGGCAAAAGTTACCAAATTGACAAACATATTATTCCTTACGAATTATTGATTGATGTTGAAAAAATGCCTGCCAACGTCATCAAAACCGTGTTTCATCCTGAATACACTTACGGCGATTTTGTCGGGAAATTGATGCCGATAACGGTCGGCGGCAATGTGCAATATAAATTCTACGAAGGACATTTTTTAAAAGCTCTTTCGCAAGCCTACAAAAACATCATTGCCGCGCAAGAGAACGACAGCGAAATTGAAAAAGTCGCGCTCGTGATTGATGAAATCAATCGTGGAAATTCGGCGGCGATTTTTGGAACGATTTTTCAGTTACTCGACAGAAATCCTGACGGCTGGTCGAGTTACGAAGTGAGCGTAAATGAAATTATTTTTAATCGTTTATTTGAATTGTGCGATTTAAAAGAGCATTCGATTGTTCAGAAAAAAATCAAAACGTACAAATTTGGCGATGAAGAAATTGAAGCGACGACGTTGCAGAAAAAATTGAACTGTCATTTTGAAAATCGAACGATAAAAATTCCGCCTAATTTGTCGATTTTAGCCAGCATGAACACGTCGGACAGTTCGATTTATTACATGGACAGCGCATTTAAACGCCGTTGGGAATGGGAATTTATTGATGTTGATTCAAATACAGTTTCAACCGATGGCGTGGCATTTCCAAATCGTGACGAATGGAAAGTATTTGTCGGCAAATTGAACACGTTCATCAAAAGCAATCACAAATCGATTCGTGGCATTGAAGATAAACAAATCGGGCATTTTTTTATTACCGATGACGTAATTCAAAAATCCAGCATTCAAAACAAATTGATGTTTTTCTTGTGGGATAGCGTTTTTAACCGCGATAAAAAACCGTTGATTACGTTGTTATTCGGTGACGATAAAGAAAATGAATTGATTACATTTGGCGATTTTGCGAAAGAAGTAGTTTTGTTTATCGACAAAATTAACGGTCATGTTTAATTTCAAAACACTAAAACTCACCAAACGTTGCGATTCTGAAAGTACGAATTCATTTGTAGGAATTCGCCGAAATACGAACGGCGAGGTGGAATTTCGTTTACCACACGGTTTTGATGATTTTCCTGAAAACGATTTTGATGCCACGAAAGATTTGTTTTTCAAAATGTATCGCACGTTTAAAAAATTTGAACGTGACAGCACGCGCGAAATTGTAGACCCACGCTCCAACGGTAAAGACCAAATTCAAAAAGAAAAAGACGGTTATCGTTTCAAAAACAAAGAAGATAACGACGTGGTGCTTTATAGCAAAATTGCGTTAATCGAAAATTTGTTAGAGGTTTATCGTGATTTAGCGTTAGACCAGATGGAACGGCGCATTGGCGCAGATGAAAAAGTCGATTATTCCAAAATTGACCGCTATTTGGACAGAGCGATTTATTTGGATAAGCATGTAATTTACATCGACGAAATGGATTTGCCGCGCCAAACGTTGCGTTATGAATCAACGACGCTGATTGATTTGTTTTGTTTCATTGTGTCGGAATTGCAAAACGAATTAGAACAAGATATTGAGCCGAGAGTACAAGAATTAGCGCATCGTTTCAGCGAACAGCATTTAAGTCATGAAGAATCGTTGTTTAATGAAGAAACCTTTGAAACCACGATTCGCACGCTTAAAGGTGTTTTAGACGACATCAACAAACGTACCGCGTACAAAGACGAAGATTATTGGCGACTTTACGAAGCGATTGAAACGTTTCTTTATGGCGAGTTGGACATGGATAATCCACACGAATTAGGCACATTTTGGGGAATTAGTAATTTTTCGTCGATTTGGGAGGATATGTGTGCCACTTGGAGTTTTATCAATCACTATCGTAGCGGAGGTATTCTGTATGCTGATACAAACATAAAATTTAACAACCAATATGTTGCAAATACTTACTACAACAAAAATGTAAAAATCTATAAACATGTTAATTTTGAAGATCCATTTTGTATTCAATTTCGTGGAAAAAAGAGGTGGATGCGCCCTGATCTAATTTATTTATCACCAGATGGAGGCAAACAACTATTTGATGACGTTATGAAAATAATCATACATGATGGTGGCGATCATGGTCTTACTGTAGATTTTGACGTGAAATTGATAGATAAGAATTGGAAGGGCATTTACACAATGTTTTGTTCAAATTTAAAGAAATCAAAGTTTCTGCGTGGTGGAATGAGAGTTTTGAAAGATAACAGTTTTAAGAACTATTCTAAAACAGAGCTTGAAAAACAAAAAAAACTTATTCAAAACACTCAAGGCTCACAAATCTTAGCAAGTATGATTTATTTACTTGACTGGAAATACATGGATAAAAATTGTTTTATTGAAAATAATGAGAAAGTACAACGAGATTTAATAAAACAGCTTTGTTATGAGTTTACATTACGAAAAGTAACAACTTCATTCACAAAAATAGAAAATAATTTTGTTATTCCTTGGTTTTTTACTCAAGATTTAGAAAAAAAATTGGACGATAACGTTGGTGAGCATATCGATGACAAGATTCTGAATTCTCGATTGCAATATAACGGGGTACGGGTCTCAAAAATGAATTTTTTAGAAATCCAACAAATATACCTAACCCATGATTGAAACAAACAAACGAATTTTCAAAACCCGTTACTTTTCAAACTGGCAAGAAAAAACAGAATTAACCGATGCGTTATTACTTAGCGCAGTTGAAGAAATGGAACGCGGTTTAATCGATGCCGATTTAGGCGGTGGCGTTTTCAAAAAACGAGTGGCTCTTCCGAATCGTGGTAAAAGTGGCAGTGTCCGAACGTTGATTGCCACAAATAAAAATGACCGTTGGTTTTTTATGTTTGGTTTTGAAAAAAATCAGCGTGAAAATATCGATGCAAACGAATTAAAAACATTCAAAAGCATTGCTAACGATTTGCTAAAACTAACAGATGACGTTCTCAATAACTTTGTGACAATTCAAAAAATTAAGGAAATTCACCATGAGTAAATTTAAAAATAATAGCCGAATTTTTGAAGCTGTTTATGAAACAGCTTGTGACTTGCATTCTATTGGCGCAATTAACAATGAACAGATGAACGAATACAAAGATGCGTGTTTAAAACCTAAATCTGTAAAAATTCACGGCGATATTTTAGATTGCGTTAATAAAAAATATGGTTCAAATCGTGAAAAATTAGAAGTGTTAATTAACGATTTGCTCCGCAAAGAATTAAAACTTACACAACCTGTTTAATGATTGAAACAAACTCAAAAGCGAAAAGTCAGTTTGTGGGCTATTTTGGCGTTAAAAATTACGAAAAAATCGAACGTGAATTGATTTTGCCAACTGTCGAAAAATTTTTCGATGCGCGAAACATTCAAACTTTCAAACCCATTGACGAAAAAGCCGCCTTTTCAGATTTAGATTTTCAAACAAAAAACTTTGATGATTTTTTCGCGCATTTTTATGAATTCATTGTCGATGGCATTTACAAAAACGGCGATAACGTTGAAATTCCTGTGACGTATTGCATCACTTTAGACGAACAAAATTGTTCTAAAACCTGCGAAAAGACTCAAATTCGCTATGATGAAATTCTGCTTTTCGACACGCCCGTTTTTTATTTCATTTTTGTCGATGTGAAAGAGGTCTTTAAATATCTGCGTGATGGACATTGATTTTGCAAGTTGAACAATCTTGTTTCACGGTACAATGCCGCTGTTTTTTTCACCTTTACCTTCTTCTAAAATGCACCTAAAAACACTTTTCCGCTTAGTTCACATTCATTGGGTTTTCATTCGTCACGGTTTGGATGAACTCGTTTTGCAAACACCGTTTATGCGTCCGATTCGGCATTTGGCGATTTTTTCACCTTACGCTCGCTTCAAAAATGATGCAGATTCGCGTGGTGTGCGGATTCGCAAAACATTGGAAGATTTGGGCGCGATTTACGTTAAATTTGGGCAAGCCCTTTCAACCCGCAAAGATTTATTGCCTGATGATATTGCCGACGAGTTGGTGAAATTACAAGATCGCGTGCCGCCATTTAGCGGTGATTTGGCGATTGGGATTATTGAAAAAGCGTTAGGAATGCCAATCAGTGAGGCGTTTGCTGAATTCGATGTCGTGCCGTTAGCGTCAGCATCGGTGGCGCAAGTTCACACCGCGAAATTGCACACAGGCGAAAATGTTGTCGTAAAAGTGTTGCGTCCGAATATCGCGCCACGCATTGCGGCAGATATGGCATTGTTGTACGAATTAGCACGACTTGCGGAACGTTTTTGGGTGGATGCGAAACGCTTACGCCCCACCGAAGTTGTGGCTGAATTTGAAAAAACAACGTTAGACGAACTCGATTTAATGCGTGAAGGCGCGAATGCCGCGAAGTTGCGTCGTAATTTTGAAGGTTCAGACATTTTGTACGTCCCAGAAATTCATTGGGAATTCACGCGCAAAAATATATTGGTGATGGAACGAATTTACGGAATTCCTGTCGGTGAAATCGAACAATTAAAAGTGGCTGGTGCAGATTTCAAAAGCCTTGCGGAACGCGGCGTAGAAATCTTTTTCACGCAAGTTTTTCGAGACAATTTTTTTCACGCCGATATGCACCCAGGTAACATTTTTGTCGAATTGCCTGACAAATATATTGCGGTAGATTTTGGTATTGTAGGCACGTTGTCTGTGTCAGATCAGCGTTATTTAGCAGAAAATTTCTTAGCGTTTTTCAATCGAGATTATCGTCGTGTCGCTGAAATGCACGTTGAATCGGGTTGGGTGTCGAATTCGGTGCGGATTGAAGAATTCGAGGCGGCGATTCGCAGTGTGTGCGAACCGATTTTTGAAAAACCGCTCAAAGATATTTCATTTGGACAGTTGTTGTTACGCTTATTTCAAACGGCACGACGCTTTGATATGCACGTTCAACCGCAACTTGTTTTGTTGCAAAAGACGTTGCTCAATATCGAAGGATTGGGACGGCAACTTTATCCAGATTTGGATTTGTGGCAAACCGCAAAACCGTTTTTAGAATCGTGGTTTCAAGAGCGTTTAAGTCCGAAAGCAAAAATCAAAAAACTGATTAAACAACTGCCAGATTTTGCCGACCAATTTCCTGAAATTCCGTCGTTGCTTTATAAAGCTCTTGATAATGCCGCTCATGCGGAACGGCGTGCCGAAACGCAACAACGGGAATTTGCGTTGTTGCGTGACCAAATGGCAAAGCAACAACGCAGTCAATTATGGACAATTTTGATGGGGGCGATGATGGTTTGTGCGGCGATTTGGTTTCGGTAAAAACTAACTTTTTTCAGATTTGAAATCCGAACTCGGCGCACGACGTTTACCGATATTTTTTTGGTCGCGGTGACGCACTTTTACTTTTTCGGCTTTTTCTTTCTTCGCCTCAACTTTCAATTTACCGCCAACCGTTTTTCCCGAGGCTTTCAACTTTTTTGGCCCTTGGTATTTCCCAGCTAATTCTTTGATGTTGCGGCGAATAAAATTTTGGCGCAAAAAGCGTTCAATGCCTGCCATTAAATTCCATTCGGTGTGCTTCACCAACGTAATGGTCACGCCAGTTTCGTCACTTCGTCCGGTGCGACCGATGCGATGTAAATAATTGATGCCGTTGCGCGGCACTTCAAAGTTAATCACGATTTGAATGCCTTTAATATCCAACCCGCGTGCGGCTAAATCGGTGGCGACCAACACATTCACCACACCATCACGAAATAATTTCATCACGCGCTGGCGTTCTTTTTGATCCATATCGCCATGTAAAACGGTAGCTCGAACACCCGCAGCCCGCAACGGATCGCATAACGCGGTGGCTTGCAGGCGACTATTTGAAAACACCAACGCTTTTTCAAACGTTTCATTTTTCAGCAACCACGCCAACAATTGTTGTTTGTGTGCGTTATCGTCGGCTAAAACGATTTGCTGTTGAATGTGCGGCAACTCGTCGCGCAAGGTATTCAACGCAATGAGTTCGTAATGTTTCAATAATTTGTCTGCCATTTTCAACACGCCAGCGTGTGTCAACGTCGCTGAAAATAAAAGCGTTTGGCGATTTTCACTGCACTGTTTCGCAATCGTCAGCACGTCATCACTGAATCCCATGTCCAGCATTCGATCCGCTTCATCGAGAATTAGCGTTTCTAAATTTTCAAAGGGCGCGGTGTCGAGCGTGAGTAATTCGAGAACACGTCCTGTCGTGGCAATCACAATCGGAGTATTTTTACGCAACAGATTTTGTTGTTTTTTGAAATCTTCGCCGCCCGTTACTAAACCTACTTTTAACGCTGTGCCGTCGAGTAATTGTTGGCATTGCAGAAAAATTTGTTGCGCCAATTCTCGCGTCGGTACTAATACCAATGCCCGCACGCCTGCATAATAATTCGGATTGATGAGTAAATGGTGCAATGTCGGCAATAAAAACGCCAAGGTTTTACCGCTGCCCGTTTTAGAGCTAACTAAGAAATCTTTGCGCGTTAAAATCGCTGGAATCGCGCGTTGTTGCACGAGCGTTGGCGTTTCAAAACCATTTTTTGTTAACGCTTGTTCTAATTCGGAATGCAGATTGAAACTTGAAAAATTGGCAAGTGGGGTGGTAGGTGTCACGATTGTTTCTGTCATGGTGAGATTGGGTGTGAGTGGATTTGGAAGAATGGCATATTGTAGGCGGTATTGCGCGAGAACTTTTAATAATTGAACAAATTCAATGCTGCATAATCAATACGGTAATAACTTTTTGTGGGTATGAATCGACATCAAAATTCCAAATCCCGCGCACAACGTCACAATCGACGTGCCACCATAACTAACCAACGGCAACGGCACGCCCACAACGGGTAACACGCCAATCACCATGCCGATATTTACAAACACATATACAAAAAATGTGAACGCTAAACTACCAGCAAGCAAACGGCTGTAAGTATCTTTGGCTTGCGACGCGATAAACAGGCAGCGGCTGATAATCAATAAATACAACACCAACAAACTAACGCAACCGAATAATCCAAACTCTTCGGCGAACACCGCGAAAATAAAATCGGTTGAACTTTCGGGCAAGAAATCCAATTCCGATTGCGTGCTGCCGAGCCAACCTTTGCCATAAATACCACCTGAACCGATAGCGATTTTTGATTGAATAATGTGATAACCGCGTCCTAACGGATCGGCTTCGGGATTGAGAAAAGTCAGCACGCGAGCGCGTTGATAATCGTGCATGAAATACCACAGAATTGGCGTGAGCGCGGTCAACAATGTGCCGATGCCCCCAATAATCCACCACGAAAGCCCCGAAAAAAACAGTACCGCCGCGCCTGAACTCGCCACTAATAACGCCGTACCTAAATCGGGTTGTTTCGCAATTAACAGCGTCGGCAAAATAATTAAAATACTCGCAATCAGTAATTGCTTCGGTTTTGGTGGCAACGAATACTCCGCCAAATACCAGGCAATCATCATCGGCGTGGTGATTTTAATCATTTCGGACGGTTGAAAACGAAACGCACCGAGTTCAAGCCAGCGTTGTGCGCCTTTGCCGATTTCACCCAAAATCAACACCGCCAACAACAACACAATTCCTAAACTAAACAAAATCACCGACCAACGTTTGAATTGATACGGTTCGACGTGCGCCAATAAAATCATCAATCCAAACGCCAAACAAACGCGCGTGGCTTGGCGAATTAACACGCCTAAATCTTGTCCGCCCGCACTGTAAAGAATGACAAAACTTAAGATTGAAATCAGTAACAGAGTTACGAATAACGGAATATCAACGTGCAGTTTGCGTAAAAAATTTCCCAAAAACGAATGCTGTTCAAATTGTTCGTGACGTGTTTCAGTTTGCATCAAGGCTCTCCAAGTATTGTGCAATTACTTTTCATTTAACCTCTGTAACTAATAAATCAAACCGAAACATCCAACTTCCCCGAAAATTCATGTGCATCTAATTCGGCTAATTGGGTTCTAACACGTTGACGCAATGCTTTGGCAGGATTCAAAACATAATCTTCGTAATCGGCGTGGTCTGGATTTAATAGCAAAAATTTATGATTTTTATTATTCACGAATTTCTCGAAAAAATTTACGCCAACTAAATGGAATCCAATATAAAAAATCTGACTCTAATTTCAAATCACTTTTTGAACATTCAATAAGACTATCAAGACATTTTTTGGCTATTTCATGGTTTTTATCCAAGTAATTGACATAGTCATCGCCATATTCTGGAAAAAAATCTATTTCCTTACTTTTGAATTCATTGAGTACCATAACGGCATCTTTGGAAAGTAAAAACGTGCCTTTATTTATTTCTTTTTGTATTTTCAAATGAGATTCCGAAAATTGTCCACCCAATATGTTTCTACGCTGCGAATCATCTGGATGTTCAACAATCGAATTATAATTAGCCTCGTAATAGTGAACTAAATCAGAGAAGGAATCTATCAAGTTTCGATACACATTAACTTTCAATTCCCACCATTTTTTTGCCCGGTGGTCTCTTGTAGTTAGCCAAGATGAAAATAACCCCGCAGTCAAACCAACGGCAGCAAGTTTTATTAGTTCAAAACTAATGTCCATTTATATTCCTTTTTAATAATAAAAATTTCAATACCGTTTCAATGCTTCTTCGGCTTGTGAATCCTGTTCAATACAAGATTTAATCATTGCAAATCCATATTCCATCACAGTTTCTTTACATCTTGAAAAGGATTTATTTTTGCTATATTCCATAGCCAGCATGGTGTTAAACGCTTCTAAATCTTGATCAACGCAGGCTTTTACCATTGCTGCACCATGCTGTCCCATAGTATTTTGACAACGCGCAATAATCTCCGTCATAAGTCCATTTTTCGATTTATTCTGCGGTTTTTTTGAGAATTCTCTGCTGATTTTTTCGCCTTTTATTTTCAATAAAATTTCTTTTGCATCTTGATACCCTTGTTGGGCAGATTTTGTAAACCAATAAATTGCCTGATCCGTATTTTTTTCAATGTTTTCTCCGTTTAAATATTTTTTTCCAAGTGTAAATTGAGCATCAGGATCACCGTTATCTGCTGCTTTTCGATACCAATACAGTGCTTTTTTAGTATCTTTTGGTTGCAGGAAGCTCTCGCAATAGCTCGCTAACATAAGCTGAGCATCTACATTGCCTTGTTCTGCCGCTTTAGTGTACCAATAGACGGCTTTTTTCTGATCTTTTTGGATGTCGTAGTGTAGTGCTAATTTGAGTTGTTCGTCGGATGTTGTTGGGTTTTCAGATGTACTTTGAACCTTATCTGTTACGGAAGTTACATCATCGTCGTCATATTTACATAAATCTTTAGCATCTTTTGAAAAAACCAACTCAAAATCACTATAAACCCAATGAGAGCCACCTTCGTCTATTTGCCTCGCCAATACAGTTCGTTTAGCTGGATGTTTCAATTCATACCCGAAAATTGAACCTTCCTGACATACTTTCTGGTAAGTAATACCTACTGCACTCATTGATTTTTCTGCATCAAATGAACAGTTTTCATATAAAGAACCCATACATCGATTAAGATTAGAAGATATTCCGTTTTCGCCTACGGATAATAATATCGATTCAACTCCAAGTGCAGATTGATTTTCAGTAGAATAAGTTACAACCCAAGGCATTTCCTCTTTGGTTTTTTTCAAAACAGATGCAGGTGTACCCATAACATTGATTCTCATTAGTCCATGCCTACGAAAGAATTTTGTTTTTTCTTCTTTTTTAAAGCCATCTGTTAACCAACTGATTGGTGAGTCCAATCGATAATCCCAGCTTATAGAATCCATATTTTTATCTGGCATGAACAAAAGGATTGCTTCGCCTAATTCAAACGAGCGATAACCGTTAAGTGTTTCATTGTTAGTTGTACCGCGAATTATCTCGGCAGGTTTTACTGCTGAATCTGAAACACCGCCGCAGGCAGAAAGAGATAAGATGCTCAAAAGTGTGAAGAGAAAAAATCTGTTTTTACTCATGAGGTTGCTCCGTTTTTTATTTTTCGAGTGAGAGGTCGTTTAGCATTTTGTGATATTCAATTATTTAGCTGGCAAAGTTTTTAGTGGTGTAATTTGCAACTGAAAGCCCAATAATTTAGTTAGATGAAACATCTCTATCAAAACTGGGTTTTTCATTCACGATAATCACGCGACTTTGCGCGGCACGAGCGCGAAGCGTGTCGATATTGAGTGTGGTCATGATTAGTAAGGCATATCGTCTTCGGTGAAGTCTGGTTCAACTTCGGGGGCAAGTGGATTATTGAATTCCCGAACCTTTTGCATATCGACGATTTTTTGTGAAAGGACGCGCTCTTTTTCGATTTCCATATTAGAAACTTTTCCTTTCCAACCGTAATCGGAATTAAGTTTGTAAGCCGTTGTCGTGCCTTCTTTAACTTTGAGAATAATGCCTTTAGAAACCAGTAATTTCATAGCTTTACTAACGTCTGGCTGGTGCATATCCAACCGAGTGGCAATTTCTTTTTGCTTAGTTGTAATGTAGTTTTCAAACTCTAGTTCAGATAACAAAATCATCCAGACCCGTAACGTTTGCCCTGTAATTTCTTTATCTTCCGCAATTGTCGCCAATGAATCTTGAAAAGTCATATACCACCGATTACCTTTAATTTTCTGTTTAGGGTAAGCGATATAAACAAAAAAACCTTCTTTAATATCGCCCGTTTTTTCGTTTTTTGTTTGAACCGTGTCGTGCTTTATATCCATGTTTTACCCCCAAATTCCTACTAAAAAATATAGACTATACACTATATTAGATAGGATATAGCCTATATTTTCAATTTTACAAGCCACGACCGGCGTGACTTACAGAAGGGGCTTTATGTTATGCACCAGATTAGCGTGCTAATCGTTCCTTGCTCTAAGCTCGTAATCACGAATTTAGCGCATTAAAACTAAATCTCAAACAAAATATCTAGCATTTTTGTAAGCGTTGTTGCTATTGATAACACTAGCGCAGTGCTTCAAGACTCTCCAAGTATTGTTCAATCACTTTTCCTGCAATTGGCGCAGCAACTGAACCACCATGACCGCCATTTTCGACAATTACTGCGACGGCAATTTTCGGATTTTCAGCAGGTGCAAACGCAATAAAAAGCGCGTGGTCGCGCAGTTTGAAATCAATGGCATTTTCGTTGTATTTTGCCTCTTGTTTGATGTTGAAAACCTGCGCGGTACCAGTTTTCCCAGCGATATGATAAGTAATGTGTTTGCCGATATTTTTCGCGGTACCGTGCGCGGCATGCACGACATTGACCATTGCGTCCGTAATATGCTGCACATTCGCGGCTTTCAGCGGAATCACTTTTGCGTCTGTTTTTGCATTTAATTGCGTTTCAGTTGCCGAGACCATTTTATCGACCAAAAACGGCGTAACCACTTTGCCACCATTGGCTAATGTCGCCGTCGCTCGCGCCAATTGAATTGGTGTGACTTGCAAATAACCTTGCCCAATACCGGTAATCAAGGTTTCACCAGGATACCAGGCTTGATTTTTTTGCTGTTGTTTCCATTCGCGTGACGGCAACAAACCTGTTTTTTCACCAACTAAATCAATGCCCGTTTTTTCGCCAAAACCAAATTGCTGTAAAAAACGGTGCATATTGTCGATGCCCAAAACCGATGCGAGGCTGTAAAAATACACGTCGCACGATTCGGTAATCGCGTCACTCATGCTGACCGCGCCATGACCACCGTGTTTCCAATCGCGGTATTTGTGCGGCACATTCGGTAACTGATAATAACCAGGGCAAAAATGTTTTTGTTCAAAACCAATCGCGTTATATTCCAAACCGGCTAATGCCACAAATGGCTTCATGGTTGAACCCGGTGGATATAAACCGCGTAATGCACGATTGTAAAGTGGCTGATTTTCAGACGATTGCAACGCTTGATAAGCGTCATAATCGATCCCGACGACAAAGGGATTTGGATCAAAACCTGGACGACTTGAAAAAACTAACACGCCGCCTGTTTGCACATCGAGTGCGACAACAGCACCGTTATAACCTTCAAGTGCGTCATATGCGGTTTTTTGCAAATCAATATCGAGCGTCAAATATAAATTCGCGCCAGCCACTGGCGGCACGGTGTTAAAGGTATTGATGGCGCGAGATTGGACGTTGGTTTCCATTTCGGCATAACCTGTTTTGCCATGCAGTTGGGTTTCGTAAAAACTTTCGATGCCTAATTTTCCAACATGACTTGAGCCGCGATATTCCGACATTGGTAGCGTTTTCATTTCAGCTTCATTGATACGACTGACATAACCGACCACATGAGCCGCCAAATCACTATAAGGATAATGACGAACGAGGCGCGACTGAATATCAACACCTGTAAAATACGGACGTTGGACGGCGAATTTTGCAATTTCTTCGTCGGTCATACTCAGCAACAACGGCGTGCTGATAAACCGTTTTTGACGTTTGCGTTGCTTTTGGAATTGTTCGATTTTTTCGTTGGGAATGTTGAGCAATTCTTGTAATCGCGCCAATGTACCGTCTAAATCGCTGATTTGTTCGGGAATCAATTCGAGGCTAAACGATTGTGTATTTTCGGCGAGAACTTTGCCGTTGCGGTCATAAATCATGCCGCGTGTCGGCACGAGTGGTTGAATTTTGACGCTATTTTCTTTGGCTAGTGTGGCGTAATGTTCGTGTCCAACAATTTGCAAATAAACCAAGCGAACACCTAGCCCAATCGTTAGTACGACAACAATACAAAAAGCGGCGATGATGCGATGAACAAAAACTTGGTTTTCGACAGAGTTGTCTTTGAGAGTGTAGAGGCGTGGCATGAATTAGAAGCGACGAACAAACCGCATAACGTGATAAACAATAAACCAGCTTGCCGTACCGCTCAAAACGGGCAACCAAAACGTGCCGTGTAATTGGGCGGGAGCTTTGAGATTTTCAAACCAAAACAAAAGCAATTGCGAAATCAACAAACAACCAAATACAAACGCGCTTTGTTGAGGCAAGGGAAATTGGCGTAATTGCCGATGCCAAATCAGCACCATGTAAATAATCAGCGAATACGACAGCGCATATTGTCCGAATAATCGCCCCATCAAAACGTCAGTCAAAATACCAAAAAACCAAGCGTAACTAATGCCGACCTTTTCGGGAATCGCTAAACTCCAATAAATCAACACCAACAAAACCCAATCGGGATTTAACAATGCAAGACTTTCAGGCAATGGCGCGATGCGTAAACACATGGCGATAATGAGCGTCACGAAAATGCGGACGCTGTTGTGGTCGTTATTCATGTGGCGCGGGAGTTTTAATCGCAGGTGTCGTCAATGGAATCGGTGTGTTGTTCGTCCACACAATCAATAATTCACGATTACGATCGAGCATCGCTTTCGGTGTAGCCGTAATGTGGGTGATAGATTTATTCGACGTCTGCGGAAAATCATCAACCACCGCGACAGGATAACCCGCTGGAAATGTGCCACCTAAACCCGAAGTAATCAGCAAATCACCGGCTTGAATATCGGCGTTATTCGGCAAATATGGCAGATTAAGTTGATTTGAAATGCCGCTACCGACCGCAATGGTGAGTAAACCATTTCGATTCACTTGCACAGGAATCGCGTGATTAGGATCGGTAATTAACATGATTTCAGAGGTGAATGGCAACGCCCGAAACACTTGTCCAACCACGCCATTGGAATCTAAAACAGGCTGTTGTTGATGCACACCAAAACGAGTGCCTTTGTTCACCACCATAATATGTTCGTAAGGCGCGAGGTTTATCGACAACAATTCGGCAATTAAAACCTGTTCGCCGAGCTTGAACGAATTTTCCAACAAGGCGCGAAGGCGGATATTTTCTTTTTCGAGGGCTTCAAATTTGAGTAATTGCGTTTTGTTAATAAGTTGCTCTTCACGCAAAGTCGTATTTTCAGTTTTGAGTGTATCGTAACTGTTCAAAGCAGAAGAAGCGTTTTTAAACAAACTAATCGGTAAATCGACAAGATATTTCAGTGGGTCTGTGATGATTGACAATGTGGCGCGAACGGGCATCAAGCGTTCACTTCGGTATTCGGTAATTAACAAGGCGACCGCTGCAAGAATTGCAATCAACAAACGCACGTTAATCGATGAACCGGTCGCAAATAAGAGTTTGATAACAAAAGCCTGTGGACGTTGGGGGAAGGCAAAATTATTCTAATGAGAAAGCGGAAACACCTTTTTTATCAAGCATTTCTAAGATCATACCGCCGCCGCGTGCCACACAAGTGAGCGGATCATCGGCAATGTGAACGGGCAAGCCCGTTTCTTCTGAAATAAGTCGGTCGATGTCTTTGAGTAACGCGCCTCCGCCGGTTAAATAAATGCCACGACTTGCAACATCGGAACCTAATTCAGGCGGAGTTTGTTCGAGGGCGAGTTTCACTGCGCCAACAATTCCCGACAATGGTTCTTGCAGAGCTTCTAAAATTTCGTTGCTATTAAGTGTGAAACTGCGCGGCACGCCTTCCGCTAAATTGCGTCCGGTGACTTCCATTTCTTGCATCGTACTTCCAGGATAGGCGGTACCGATTTGTTTTTTGATATTTTCGGCGGTGGTTTCGCCGATGAGCGTGCCATAATTACGCTTTACATAATTGATAATGGCTTCATCGAAGCGATCACCACCAATTCGCACTGAATTTGAATACACAATGCCGTTGATGGAGATAATGGCGACTTCGGACGTGCCACCGCCGATGTCTAACACCATTGATCCACAAGGTTCATCAACCGGCAAACCCGCGCCCATCGCGGCGGACATCGGCTCTTCAATTAAATAAACTTCTCTTGCACCCGCCATTGCCGCTGATTCACGAATCGCCCGACGTTCCACTTGCGTTGAACCACACGGAACGCAAATTAAAATGCGAGGACTTGGACGGAGAAATTTACTTTTATGAACTTTTTCAATGAAAAAACGAAGCATTCGCTCTGTTACTGCAAAATCAGCAATCACACCATCTTTCAATGGGCGAATCGCAGTAATGTTACTCGGTGTACGTCCCAACATTTGTTTAGCATCAATACCAACAGCGGCAATGGTTTTTGCGCCACGAATTTTGTCTTCTTTGATCGCCACAACCGAAGGTTCATTAAGTACAATACCCTGCCCTGGGATGTAAATCAGTGTATTGGCGGTTCCTAAATCAATGGACAAATCGTTGGAAAAAAGACCGCGAATTCTCTTGAACATTTCTAACTGTATCCTGTGTGGGCAATAAATAATGAGTTACTTTAGCAATCAAGCACATACTTGAGCAAGCGATAAAGTGCAGGTAATATGATAATACAAAATTCAAAATTTTTTCAGTGGAGTTAGCGAGAATGTTGTCAGCAACAGAAGTAAAAAAAATAGCGTATTTAGCGCGATTGGGAATTGAAGAACAAAATGTGGCGGCTTACGCGACTGATTTGAACGGCATTTTAACGTTAATGACCCAAATGAGCGAATTAAACACCGAAGGCGTTAAGCCGATGGCGCATCCGATGGATCAGGTACAACGATTGCGTGCCGACATTGTTACAGAAACGAATCAGCGTGATTATTTTCAAAGCGTCGCACCACAAACCGAGAGCGGACTATATTTAGTACCCAAAGTCATTGAATAAATTTTCATAATTGATTGATTTTATTTTTATTTATGTTCCTTAACGACAATAAAAAGTTAAAAATTTTCAATTAACATTTGACAATAATTTGATTAGAAATAATAATAGCCGCTCTACAACGCGCTCGTGGCTCAGCTGGATAGAGTAATCGGCTACGAACCGATTGGTCGGGAGTTCGAATCTCTCCGAGCGCACCATTTAGAACAAAAAGTTTATTCCCCTGTAGCTCAGCCGGTAGAGCAAATGACTGTTAATCATTGGGTCGGCGGTTCGAATCCGTCCGGGGGAGCCAAATAAAAAAGGACTTAGAATGAAATCTAAGTCCTTTTTTTTGCCTAAAATAAAAATATCACAATTTTGTCGCAGTTGAAAATAAAATGCCGCAAAAAAAGCAACAAGTTATGATTGACGTGGGTGCAGACTTCGCCATTTTTTTGCACTCGATGCAATAGTGACGGGCAATTTTTCTTGCGCGTTGTTTTCAACCTGTAATGGTCAAATTTTTTTAGACACCGACTAAGGTTGTCATGTGTAATTCAAATTTGCCAGGCGACAAATAACCCAGCGTTGAATGCAATCGCTTGCTGTTATAAAAATTGACGATGTAATGAGAAATATCGACTTTTGCTTCACGCTAGTTAGCATAATCACGTCGCCAAATCGACTCCATTTTTAAGTTTAAAAAGAAACGCGCCATAGGCGCATTATCCCAACAATTTCCTTTGCAACTCATACTTCCAATGCAACCCTGTGTCGTGAGTAAATCACGGTATAAATGGCTGGCATACTGACTTCCACAATCGGGTGAGTTTAAACAAACGACACAAAAGTCCCATAGAATTTTAACGAATCCCTTATTTAATAATGGTTAGAGCCACTTTTGGACTTCCCAAATTTAAGACGTTTTCGAGGGTGATTTTTTGGGGGATAATAACCCGAC